>JASIBA010000082.1 GCA_030041735.1 Thermoplasmata archaeon
ATCGCGAAGCACCCCGGTTACGCGAAGGGCAAGAAGATCGACATGGTCGGCGGCGGCGTCTCGATCTCCCCGCCGCTGAAGCAGACCGTCGCGGACGGCATGATGCTCGTCGGCGACGCGGCGCGGATGATCGATCCCCTCACCGGCGGCGGGATCGCCAACGGATGCATCGCCGGCAAGATCTGCGGCGAGGTCGCCGCGCGGGCCGTGGAGGCGAACGACCCCTCGGCCGCGTTCCTGCAGGCGTACGAGAAGGGCTGGCGCGTGCGACTCGAGGAGAAGCTGTACCGCAACTGGCTCGCGAAGGAGAAGCTCTGTACGATCCAGGACGCGACGTTCGACAAGATCGTCGATGCGCTCCAGGGCGTCAAGCTCGAGAAGCTGAGCGTCCACAACATCCTGAAGGCCGTCCACGAGAAGTATCCCGAGGTGACGAAGGAGTTCGAGGCGTTCCTGTAGCCTCCTCCTCCCGTCCCGTCCGATGCCCGGCGCACCGAACCGCCCGCCCGAGTCCACTCCCGCCCCAGCGGCCGCGCCGCCGGTACCGGAGACCCCGCAGCAGCGCGCGCTCCGCCGCCTCGCGCCGGCCCGCGTCGCGCTCCTGCTCGACGCGTGGAAGGGTGCGCCCGGCGCGGACCTCCTGACCCCGTTCGACCGGGCGGAGGCGGCGTTCGCCGCCGGGGACTTCGCGAACGCATCGACCGCGCTCGATCTCCTCAGCATCCGCTTCGCCGAGCCCCGTTGGCCCACGCTCCCCGAGCCGTTCCGCGGCCTGCGCGTGCCGATCCCGGCGCCCGTGCCCCCGCACTGGGATCCGGAGCACGGGCTGCCGGCGCCCGAGAAGGACGCCCGACGGGCGCGTCGGGTCGCCGAGGAGCAGCTCGCCCTCGCGTCCGCGTCCGCGGCCTGGATGACGGCCCACCAGATCGACGCCGCCGACCTCGCGCCGCGTCTCGAGGAGGCGAAGGCCGTCCTCGCGACCGAGGGGGTCGTGCCCGCCTTCTACGAGCGGATCGATGCCGTGTGGGACGGCGTCCGCACCCGCATACCGCGTCCGAAGGGTCCCGCGGGCAAGGCCGCTCCGGTGGCCGAGCCGGCCGCGGCCGAAGCCGGCGAGACCTAGCGGCCATGGCCGATCCCGCTCCCGATCCGCCTCCCCGGCGGCGGGTGGCGCGCGGCGAGGGCGAGGTGACCCAGTGGCCGCGCGGGGTCGTGGGCTACGTCTCGTCCGGACCGGAGGACGCCACGCCGTCCCCCGACGAGGACCGGGTCGCGAACCGCCTCGAGCTCGCCGCCCGGCTGCTCGACGTGCTCGAGACCCAGGGACGCGCGGTCGACGCGCTCCGCGCCCGACTGGCCGACGCGCGGGCCGCGCTGGCGGCGGGAGACCGGGGGCGAGCGCACGAGCTGGGCGAGCGCCTTCTCGGCGACATCGGCACGGTCGCGGGCGAGCGGGAGCCGACGCGACCTTAATGCGGGTCGCTGCCGTCGGCCCGCCCCGATGGACCGACCGCGCTTCGGCACCTTCTCGATCGTCGCCTACGAGCCCGGGACGTCCACGTGGGGCGTCGCGGTCGAGTCGAAGTTCCCGGCGGTCGGATCCGTCGTGCCGTGGGCGGAGGCCGGGGTCGGCGCGGTCGCGACGCAGGCCGACGCCAACGTCGACTACGGGTCCGAGGGACTGAGGCGCCTCCGCGCCGGCGCGTCCGCCTCCGAGGTCGTGAGTGCGCTCACCGAGGCCGACCCGGACCGGGACGTCCGCCAGCTCGGGATCGTCGACGCCCGCGGGGGCGCCGCGACCTTCACCGGCGCGAAGTGCATGGACTGGGCCGGCGGAGAGACCGGCGACGGCTTCGCGGTGCAGGGCAACATCCTGGTCGGGAAGCCGGTCGTGCGCGCGATGGCCCGCAGCTTCACCGCGACCCCGGGCGACCTCGCCGACCGCCTCCTCGCGGCGCTCGCCGCGGGCCAGCGGGAGGGCGGCGACCGGCGCGGCCAGCAGTCCGCTGCGCTGCTGCTCGTGCGCGCCGGCGGAGGGTACCAGGGTCGCGGCGACCGCTGGGTCGACCTCCGCGTCGACGACCACCCCTCGCCCATCGAGGAACTGAAGCGGATCTTCCAGCTCTACGACCTCGCGATGCTGAGCCGGGAGGACCCCGCGTCCCTCCGCCCGATCGAGGGCGAGCTCGCGGCGCAGCTGCAGCACGATCTCGCGGTCCTCGGCTACTACTCCGGCCGCCTCACCGGCGGGTGGGACGCCGCGAGCCGGGCCTCGTTCGCCCGGTTCCTCCACGAGCACAACTTCGAGAACAAGGAACGGACCGACGGCTCCGTGTGGCCCTCCATAGTGGGCTACCTGCGCGCGCAGGCCGCGGCTGAGACCGAGCGCCGCACGCACACCGCGCCCACGGTCTCGAACGCGCTCAGCCGGGGCCCCGGCGCCCAACCGACCGGAGGGGGACCATCGTCGCCGGCGTCCCGGGCCAAGAAGCCGAAGTCATCGTGAGCGTCGAGCTCAAGCGGACGTGCGCCTCCGCCGACGAGGCCCGGCGCCTGGCGGCAGCGGTCTCGGTCGACGATCCGTTGCACGTCTCCGTCGTGGCCGAGGGGGAGGCGCTGCTCGTGCGGGTCGCGGCCGCGTCCGCCGGGAGCGTCCGGGCCACGCTGGACGATCTCCTCGCCTGCCTGGCGGCCGCCGAGGGCGCGGCGCGCGCCCCCGGGCCCTCGGCGCGACGCCCGTAGGCCGTTCAGAGGGCGCGGTCGAGCACGACGGCGAGCCCGTCGACCAGGGGCGGCAGCACCTCGTCGATCGTGCCGACGATGCCCACGTCGACGTCCCGGAACACCGGGGCGTCCGGATCGCGGTTCACCGCGAGCAGCGTGCGGGCCCGGCGGAGGCCGACGAGATGGTTCGCGGACCCCGACACACCGAGCAGCACGGCGAGGCGCGGCGCCAGATGCTGGCCCGTGAGGCCGACCTGCTGCTGCCGCGGCACCCAGCCGGCGTCGACCACCCGGCGCGTCGCGCCGAGGCCGGCGTGCCAGCGGGCCGCCGCCTCGCGGATCGGCGCGAGATGGTCCGGTCCGCCGACGCCCATACCCACGACGACGAGGACGTCGTAGCTCTCGAGCGGCGGCGTCGGGGGCCCGACCTCGACGCCGGACGCCTCGAGCGCGCGCGTCGCGGCCGCTCCCGCGGACGGAAGCGACTCCCAGCGCAGGTCCGCGTGGAGCCCCTGGGGCGTCTCGGCCGCCCAGGCGCCGGGCCGGATGGTCGCGAGGCTGGGGGGCGTGCGGCTCGCGATCCCGGCAATCGAGCGACCCCCGAACGACGGTTTCGTCCACACGATCGATCCCTCCTCGAGGCCGACGTCGATCGCGTCGCCCGTGAGCCCCAGCGAGCGCGCGGCGGCGACGCGCGCCGCGACCTCCCGGCCGAACTCGTCGGCGAGGAACAACCCCGCTGCCGCCCAGACGCGGCGGTCGAGCACTCGCCCGAACGCCTCGGCGGCGACCCGGGGATCGAGCGGGGTGGGGGCGTCGATCGCGAAGCCCGTCGCGACCTGAAGGTGACCGAGGCGTGCCGTCTCCGCCGCCCCCGGTCGCGGTCCGATCCACACCGCGGTGACCGGGAACCCCGGCAGCGCGCGCCGCGGTTCGGTGAGGAGCGCCTCGGCGTGCGGGTCGAGGCGCCCGAGCACATCCGTCACGAGCACGAGCAGCTCGCGCCAGGGGCTGTCCTCCGACGCCGCGTCCGGCGAGACCGGGCCCGGCGACGGTCCGGTCTCCGCGAGTCGCGGGGCGAGCGCGGCCAGGGCCCCCGCGACGCGCACGGCCGGAGCTCCGTCGCGGAGGAGGGTGGGAGTGCGAGCCGGCCGGTCCTCGCGGACCCAGCGAACGACCGTCGGGGAGCCGCGCAGTCCGACCATCACGGGCGAGAGCCCGATCGCCGAGAGGTCCCGCCGCTCGACCCGGTCCGGTGGGATGCGCGCCCGGGCGTCGTCGTCGACCTTGATCGGTTTCGCGATCTTCTCCCCGACCGCGATCAGGGCGGGCGTCGGGACGCGGAAGCGGATCCAGCCGTCCCGGTGGTCCGCCGTGACCGCCACGGCGAGCCCGTCGGGGTCCCGCTCCACCGAGCGGGCGCCGAGCGCCGCGGG
>JASIBA010000083.1 GCA_030041735.1 Thermoplasmata archaeon
GCCGCGAAGACGGTCGGGCTCGAGCGCCAGACGTACCGGCCCAAGCCGTACCCGATCGACGACTCCAGCCCGTTCTACCGCTACGATCCCAACCAGTGCATCCTCTGCGGCCGCTGCGTCGAGGCCTGCCAGGACGTGGTGGTCAACGAGGTGATCCACATCGACTGGAAGCGGGAGCGCCCCCGCGTGGTCTGGGACGCGGACGTGCCCGTGGACCAGTCGACCTGCGTCTCGTGCGGCGCCTGCGCGACGGTCTGCCCCGTCGACGCGATCCTCGAGCGGCACATCGTCGGGCGGGCGGGGCTCCTGACCGGGCTCCCCGAGGAGGGCCAGCGGGCGCTCGTCGAGGCGACGAGCGCGATCGAGGGGAGCTTCCAGCCGTTGCTGGCGCTCAGCGATGCCGAGGCCGCGCTGCGGCCCGCGGTCGTGCGGCGGACGAAGACCGTCTGCACGTTCTGCGGGACCGGCTGCAGCTTCGACGTCTGGACGCGGGGCCGGGAGGTCCTCAAGGTGAAGCCCCGGCCGGAGTCCCCGGCGAACGGCGTCGCGACCTGCGTCAAGGGCAAGTTCGGATGGGACCACCTCGCGAGCCCCCGGCGCCTGACGCGCCCGCTCATCCGGGACGGCCGCCGGTTCCGCACCGCCTCGTGGGAGGAGGCGATCGCGCTCGTCGCCCGTCGGCTCTCCGAGGTCCGGGCCGCCCGGGGCGCGGACGCCCTCTATGTGATCGCGTCCTGCACGGACACGAACGAGGAGGTCTACCTCACCCAGAAGCTCGCCCGCGCCGTCCTGGGGACGAACAACGTCGACAACTGCTCGCGCTACTGCCAGTCGCCGGCGACGGTCGGGCTCTGGCGGACCGTGGGCTACGGGGGCGACGCGGGGTCGATCGAGGACCTCGGCCGGGCGGAGCTCGTGATCGCCATGGGCTCGAACACCGCGGAGTCCCACCCCGTCATCGCGTCCCGGATCAAGCGCGCGCAGAAGCTCGAGCACCATCGGCTCATCGTCGTCGACCCTCGGCGGCACGAGATGGCCCGCCGCGCGGACCAGTGGCTCGCGCCGGCGTCGGGCACCGACCTCGTCCTGCTGAACGCGGCGGCGCGCTACATCCTGGACCAGGGGTGGGAGGACCGCGCGTTCCTCGCGGAGCGCGTCGACGGCCTCGACGCCTTCCGGGAGAGCGTGGCCCCGTACACGCTCGAGCACGCGAGCGAGGTCACCGGGCTCTCCCGCGAGGAGATCGTGGCGTTCGCGACCGCCGTGCACGAGGCGAGGAGCGTCGCCGTCTGCTGGGCGATGGGCATCACGCAGCACCAGGACGGCAGCGAGACGTCGACCGCGATCTCGAACCTCCTGCTGCTCACCGGCAACTACGGGCGCCCCGGCACCGGCGGCTACCCACTCCGGGGGCACGCGAACGTGCAGGGAGCGAGCGACTTCGGGGCCCTCCCGAACTACTTCCCCGGCTACCAGAAGCTCGACGAGCCCGGGATCCGCGAACGGCTCGAGGCCGCGTGGGGCGTCGCCCTTCCGCCGAAGCCGGGGCTCAACAGCGTGGAGTCGATCGACGCGGTCCTCGACGGCCGGGTCGGCGCCATGGTGATCGTCGGCGAGGACAAGGTGCTCGCCGACGCCAACACCGCGCGGACCCGCGCGGCGCTCGCGAAGCTCGACTTCCTGGTCGTGGTCGACGCGTTCCTGACCGAGACGGCGCAGTGCGCGGACGTGGTCCTTCCGAGCGCCCTCTCGCTCGAGAAGGAGGGGACGTTCACCAACACCGAGCGGCGGATCCAGCGGCTCGACCGCGCGATGCCGCCGCTGGGCGACTCCCGGCCGGACCTCGAGATCGTCACCGACCTCGCGCGGGCCCTCGGCGCGCCGTGGGAGCCGCGTACCGCGCGGGAGGTGATGGACGAGATCCGGACCGTCGTCCCCCTCTTCGCGGGCGTGACGTACGACCGCCTGGAAGGCTACCGGAGCCTCCAGTGGCCGGTCGGGCCGGACGGGAGCGACGAGCCCCTCCTCTACCGCGAGCGGTTCGCGTTCCCGAACGGGCGGGCGCGGCTCTTCCCGACGCAGTTCGTCCCGCCCCTCGCCCCGGACGCGGAGTACGACCTCCTCATCGACAACGGCCGCATGCTCGAGCACTTCCACTGGCGGAACCTGACGGGCGAGACCGCCGGGCTGGAGGCCAAGGTGCCCGGCATCTTCGTCGAGGTCTCCCCCGAACTCGCCCGCGAGCGCGGTCTCGGGGACGGCGATCGCGTCCGCCTCGTCACGCGCGTCGGCGCGCTCACCACGCGCGTGTGGGTGACCGACCGGGTGCACGGTCGCACGCTGTTCCTCCCGGAGCACGGGCGGGGCGCCGACGCGATCAACCTGCTCACGGGCGAAGCGCGCGATTCCGTCGCCCGCACCCCGGCCTACAAGGAGCTCCCCGCCCGGCTCGAGAAGCTCGCGAGCGCGGCCGAGCCGGAGCCCCCGGTGCCGCGGGCGAACTTCCGGCGAGGGACGCCCGCGCCGCCGCAGGTCGGCGTCCGGGTCGAGGAGAAGTGGGCGCGATCGGACTACGCGTTCCCGGGGTGACGGATGGCGGAACCGATCACGGAGGTCGTCGATCCCGAGGCGGACCGGGCGCTCCTGCGGGAGTGGGAAGCGCTCTGGGCGGTCCCGGGCCGCTCCGAGGCCGTGGGGCGAACGCTGGACCTGCTGCGGGCCCTCGATGAGCGCGGGCTGCTCGACGCCGGCCGCGCGGTCCTGGAGGGCAACCCGGCCGCGAGCCACGCCGTCACCGAATTCCTCGCCCAGAGTCAGCAGCTCCGGGTCGCCCGGAACGTGCGGGCCGTCTTCGAGCTCCTCGCCACGGTCGATCTCGGAAGCCTCGCCGGCGCCCGCCGCCCTTCGGGCGCCCCGGTGCGCCCGATGGGGCTCCTCGAGCTCCGGCGACGCCTGCGCGACCCCGACGTGAGCGCCGGGCTCGCCCTCGTGCTCGACGCGCTCGCTCGCCTCGGTCGGTCGCGCACCGGGGCCGTCCCACCGCCCCCGAGGGCTCGATGAGCGGCGAGGCGCACGCCGACGCGCGGCCGGCCCGCCCCGGCCGGACCGTCCCCGTTCCGGTGGAGCGCTGGGGCGCGACCGCGAGGCGGGGACCCGGCCCGGACGAGGTCGTGACGGAGGAGCCGCTCGAGATCCGGGTCGACGCGGGCCGCGGGTCGGTGCCGGTCGCGATCACCCTCCGGACGCCGGGCCACGACTTCGAGCTCGCGGCCGGGTTCGCGCTCGCCGAGGGGATCGTGCGCGGGCCGGAGGAGATCCGCGGGATCCGCTACTGCGCGCCGGCCGGCACCGAGCAGGAGTTCAACGTGGTGACCCTCGAGCTCGCCGGACGACCCGACTTCGACGTCGACCGGTTCCGGCGGAACGTCTTCACGAACTCGAGCTGCGGCGTCTGCGGGAAGGCGACGCTGGACCGGCTGCGTACCGAGGGGCTCCGCCGGCCCGGCGGCACCCTCCGCGTGGCGCCCGCCCGGCTGGTCGGTCTGCCCGACGCCCTGCGCCGGGCGCAGCCCCTGTTCGCCTGCACGGGCGGATCGCACGCGACCGGCGTCGCGGACGCGGAAGGCCGGGTGGGCCTCGTGCGCGAGGACGTGGGCCGGCACAACGCGTTCGACAAGGTGGTGGGACGCCTCGCGCTCGACGACGGCCTCCCCGCGTCGGGCTCGATCGCGGTCGTCAGCGGGCGCGCGAGCTTCGAGCTCGTGCAGAAGGCGCTCGTCGCGGGCTTCCCCGTCCTCGCGGCGGTGGGCGCGCCGAGCCACCTTGCGGTCGCGCTGGCGCGAGAGTACGGGCTCACGCTCGTCGGCTTCGTGCGCCCGGACGGGCTCTCGGTCTACTCGGGAGCCGAGCGCCTGGTCCCGGACGGGACCGCGCTCGAGGTCCCCATGCGCGCGGGGACCGGGGTCAGCGGATGAGGCGCTGCAGGTCGAGAAGGGCGCCCGCGCGGTAGGTGCGACCCCGACGGAAGTAGCCGAACGCCTCCGCCTCGAGCAGCGCGCCGTACCGGGTCACGCCCCACCCGAGAGGCTCCGCGCGGCCGGACCGGGTGGCGAAGAGCACGGTCGAGTCCATGCGATGGTCGACCTTGAAGCGCCGCGCGAGCCGGAGCCGGACCCGCGAACGGGGGTCGGTCCCCCGCCAGCGGCCGATGAGGGGAAGCCCGAACTCGTGGAACGAAACGACCGCGCTCTCGATCTGGCCGGGCAGGATCACGACGGGCCGCTTCCGCACCACGCCGAGGCCGGCCCGCTTCAGCACGTTGACGCGGACGCCCCCGAACACCAGCCGGCCCGCCTCCGCGACCGCCCGCTTGGTGCGGTCGCGGGGGCCCACGGAGGAACCGCCGACCGTGACGAGGAGGTCGCTCCGCCGGCTGGCGCGCTCGAGCGCCTGCCGGATCCGACGCGCGTCGTCCGGCAGCGGGCGGGCGCGGGTCACCGTCGCCCAGCGGGAAGCGGTGGCCGCGATCCACGGGCCGATCGCGTCCGCCGGTCCGACGCCCGCCGTCGTGCGCCGGACCAGCTCATCGCCCGTTGCGAGGACCGTGATCCGGAGCGGCCGAACGCGGACCTCCCGCACGTGCGCCGCGATCAGACCGGCCAGCGCGTAGGCGTCGAGCGGGCGATCGGGCCGCGCGAGGACGCTCCCCGATGCGATCGCGGCGCCCGCCCCGTGGACGTCTCGACCCGGGGGGACGGGGTGCGCGAGCCGAAGGCGAGACCCGGAGACCCGGGCGGCCTCGAGACGGGCGACCGCGGTCGCGCCCCGGGGGAGTGGGGCCCCGGTGGCAATCGCCGTGGCCTCTCCGGGCTTGAGCCGGTCCGGCCTTCGCGGGACCAGCCGGAACTCGAGGGACCCCCGGCGGGCCGGACGGGCGAGGGCGAAGCCGTCCATCGCCGACGTCGGCACGCGCGGCACGGGTCCCGGGGTCCGGACCGGCGCGGCGGGCCACGCGCCGAGCGCCGTCGGCACGGCGCGTCGTTCCACCCCGAGCGGCTCGAGGACCAGCGCGGCCAGCCGGCGGCGGGCTTCGGGCAGGGCGAGGAGCGGATAAGCCGCGGATGGAGTACCCCGGGCCACGCCCTCGACCAGGACGGGGGCGCGACGCATGCCCCTAGTCGTCCAGGTGGTCGGGACCCACGGCGCGGGAAAAACCCTTGCGCTGACGACGGTCGTCCGGCTCCTCCGGCGGCGGGGGCGCTCGGTGGCCGTCCTGAAGCACTCCCACCACCCTATCGATCTTCCGGGCTCGGACACCGACCGATACGTCCGCGCCGGGGCGCGGGCCGTCGTCTTCGCCTCGGACCGGACGGTCGCGTTCTTGCCCGACGACCCGGTCCGGCTCGCGCTGGCGCAACCCGTGGACGTGGTCCTCGTCGAGGGGTACCACCGGCGGCGTCTCGGCCGGAGGTTCCGGGTGCGCGACCCCGACGACGTCGGCCGGATCGCCCGCGAGATCGTGGAGTACCTCGAGTCCGCGCGGACCGCGGCCGCGACCCGGCGCCGATCGAACGCATGAGGGGCGATCCTCCCGAGAGGCGCGCGGCCGTACTGGTTGGCCACGCCACCCGGCTGCCCGGAAAGTTCGACCGCGAGGTCGACGGGACGCCGGTGCTCGAGCGCGCGCTTAAGGCCGTGCGGCGCGCGGGATTCCGCCCCACGATCGTCGCGACCGCGCCCCGGGCCCACCCGAACGTCGACGTGATCCTGGACCGGTACGATCGCGGTCCGCTCGGGGGCGTGCGGGCGTTCCTCGAGACCGCGCCCGGTCCGTTCCTGCTCGTGGGCGGCGACATGCCGTTCCTCGACTCGGACGCGCTCCGCCGGCTGAACGACCTTCACCGACCGGGCCTCTCGATCGTGCCCCGCTGGAACGGCGGAGAGCTCGAGGTGCTGCACGCGATGTACGACCTCGACCCCGCGTCGGTGGTCCGGTGCTGGGAGGAAGGCCGACCGCTGCGGGACCTGGTGCGCGCGGGGATCGCCGAGGGCTCGGTCCGCACCGTGCCCGCCGAAGCGATCGGGGCGCGCTCCTTCACAGACCTCGACACGGTCGAAGACTGGGAACGGCTCGCGTAGCCGGCGCGCCCGCCACGTTTATTGCTCTCGGCCCGTCGGACGGGCGTGAGCGCGGCTCGCTCGGAGGCGGGAGGGACCCGGCTCTTCGGCGGTCTGGCGCGCCGGATCATCCGGCACCCGTGGTACCCGATCATCTTCTGGGTCGTCGTCCTCGTCATCGCGCTCCCGTTCCTCTCGCGGCTGGGGTCGGTGACCACGAACTCCGCCGACACCACGCCGAGCAATTCGGCGAGCGCGACGGCCGCCGCGGAGCTCGCCCGGCTGTTCCCGAATTCCACCAGCGCGGCCTCGAGCACGATCCTGCTCACCGGTCCGAACCTGACCGACGCGAATGCCCAGGGGGTGATCCTGAACGTGAGCCAGGCGCTCGCGTCGGACGGGTCCCTCACGGACGTCGCGGGCGTGGCGACGGTCTACTCGGAGTACTCGGCGTATCTGGTCGGTCAGTCCCGGCTCGCGATCGGCGTCGTCGTGGCCGCGCTCGCGGGAGCGTCCTCGGTCCCGGCGGCGGTCAATGCGTCGGCGGCGCTGCTGTGGGGGCCGCCGGCAGCCTATCTCGCGGCCTGGAACGCCACGATCGCGGGCGGCACGCCTCCGCCCGCGGCCAACTACCCGGCCTACGAGGCGGCGAGCGCGTCCCTCGGCTCGAATGCGTCGGCCCAGGCGGTGCTCTCCGCGTTCTACTACGGGTCCGCCAGCGGCGCCGGCTTCAACGCCACGCCCGCCTGCTGGACCTCGACGCCGCTCGGCGGCTGCGCGGACGCCGTGGCCCGGGCCGCCGAGATTTCGCTGGTCCCGCAGTTCGTCCCCGTGGTCGCCGATCAGCTCGTGCCGTACACCGCGCTCGACACCCTCGGCACCGCGAACTACACGGAGTGGCCCAGCGTCCGGGCCGCCTCCGGCATCGTGATCGGGACGGAGGCCGGGATATCGGGAAGCTGGACCGCGACGGTCTGGAGTGCGTTCCCGGGCCTCGCCCCGACCGGGGCCCAGCTCGCGGGGTTCGTGGGCGGGGTCGTGGCGTCGACGACGCTCTGGCGCGAGCCGCTCCCCGTGCCGTACGCGATCCGCTCCCAGTTCGTCGACGCCGCCGGGACGGCGCAGGTCGTGCAGGTCTCCTTCACCGTCGCGGACGACTCCACGAACGCGTCCGGCGGTTCTCCCGTCTACGCGGACCTGGCGACCATCGACTCCCTCGTGCCCGGGGTGGTACGCGCGTCGGACCGCACGGGGACCATCCAGTACTATCAGACGGGGCCGGCGCCGCTCGATCTGCTGACGCAGACCGCCGTCAACTCGTCCCTCGAGCTGGTGCTCCCGCTCACGGTGGGCCTGCTGCTCGTGATCGCGATGCTCTATTTCCGGAGCCTCACGACGCCGCTCGTCACCTTCGGCGTGCTGGGGATCGCGCTCGTCCTCGGCCTCGGCGGCACGGTGCTGATCGGCACCGTCTGGCAGCATGTCGACACGACCTCGCTGACGCTCGAGGAGGTGTTCGTCCTCGGGGTCGGGACCGACTACTCGATCTTCCTCGTCGCCCGCTACCGCGAGGAGCTGGTCCACGGGGCGAGCTCCGAGGACGCGATCGTTCGTTCGGTCTCCTGGGCCGGTCAGTCGGTGGCGACCAGCGGCTCGACCGCGATCATCGCGACGCTCGCGCTCACCTTCAGCGGCGTCGCGCTGCTCGCCCAGTGGGGCGCGGTCCTCTCGCTCGCGATCCTGCTGACGGTCCTGGTCTCGCTGACGATGATCCCCGCGTGCCTCAAGCTGCTCGGTCCCCGGATCTTCTGGCCGAGCTCCGGCGAACGGTTCCGGCGGCAGAGCGCCCGCGTCGCGGAACGCGTGCGGACCGAGCGGACCTACTTCTACCGGGCGGGCCGGTGGACCCAGCGGCATCCCGGGGCCACCGTCGGGACGATCCTGCTCATCTCGGTGCCGCTGGTCCTGATCGCGCTGTCGGTCCCGCTCTCCTACGACTTCTACCAGCAGCTCCCGAGCGGGCACGGCGCGACGGTCGGCCTCAACGAGCTCGGCGACCATTTCGGTCCCGGCTTCGCGGTCCCGTCGTTCGCCCTCGTCTCCTTCGCCGCGCCGCTCGTCGTCGGCAACCAGTCCAACGCCACCGAGTTCTCCGATGTCGCGGCGCTCACTTCGGTCGCGAACAATACGGCCGGCATCGCCTCCGTAGGCTCCCTCGTCGGCCCCTCCGGCGCCTCGCTCGCCGACTGGCTCGCCCTGCCGACCCTGCCCGCGGCGGCCCAGCAGAACCTGCTGGGCGTGCTCAGCGGGTACGTGGGGAACGACGGACGCACGGTCCTGTTCGACCTCACGCCGAGCGCCAGCGGTCTCTCGGTCGGCGCCGTCAACGCGGTGAACGCCGTGAAGGCCGGCTTCGCGTCCTATGCCACGAGCCATCCCGAGGTGACGGGGTATTCCTTCGGCGGCGGGGCCCCGACGATCGACGATCTCGCCACCGAGACGAACACGGCCACGGAGTACCTCGTGCTCGCGGTCTCGATCGGGCTGCTCGTCGTCCTGCTCGTCGTCCTCCGCTCGTGGATCATCGCGCTCATGGCGATCGCGACGATCGGGATCTCGATCAGCTGGGCGTGGGCGGTCACGTACCTGGTCTTCCAGGAGCTCCTCGGCTTCTCGCTGTTCTTCTACGTCCGCACGATCCTGTTCATCCTCATCCTCGGCCTCGGCATCGACTACAACATCTTCCTGCTCACGCGGGTCCGCGAGGAGCGCGTCAAGGGCCGCTCCTCCGGGGACGCCGCGGTGGAAGCCGTGGGGCGGACGGGCGGCATCATCACGGCGGCGGCGATCATCCTGGCGAGCGCCTTCGGCGCGCTGCTCGTCGGCGAGTTCACGCTGATCCGCGCAATCGGGTTCTCGGTCGCCGTCGCCGTCATCCTCGACGCGATGGTGGTCCGCACCTACCTCGTGCCGGCGTCGCTCCAGCTGCTCGGTGACCGGGTGTGGAGCCTGACCGGACGGAAGCCGAAGGCGGCGCCCGCCGCGCCGGAGACGAGCGAGGCGCCGGCGCCGACCCCGGCGGACGCCCCGCCGGCGCCTACTTCGTGAGGAAGACGGCGCGCGCCCGCGCGACGTGCGCGTCGGGCGGTTGCCCGTCCACCACGTCCACGACCTTGCCCGCCGGGTCGATCAGGAACGTCACGCGGCGGGCGTTCCCGTGCGGCCCCAGGACGCCGTACTGCGTCGCGACGGCTTTGGCGTGGTCCGCGACGAGGGGGAACGGGAGGCCGTATTTGCCCTGGAACGCCTTCTGCGCCGGACAGTCGTCCGTGCTGACCCCGACCACCGCGACCTTCTTCGCCCGGAAGTCGTCGTAGACGTCCCGGAACCCCTTCGCCTCGATCGTGCAGCCGGGGGTGTCGGCCCTCGGGTAGAAGTAGAGGACGACCGGCGAGCCCCGGAGCGACGAGAGCCGGAACGGGGTTCCGTCCTGATTCGGCGCCTGGAAGTCCGGTGCGGCGTCTCCGATACCGACCATGCCGGCGGGAAGGCCCCCCTCGGTATATAGGTCGGCGCGGGGCCGCTACGGGCCCGCGACCGTCACCAGCGTCTCGGTCGACTTGATGCCCGGGATCGTGCGGATGCGGTGGACGACGGTATCGAGCGCCTCGTTGATGTGCGGCGCCTGGACCTTCACGATCAGGTCGAACGGGCCCGTCACCGCTTGGACCTCCGCGACTCCGTCGACCGCGCGCATCCGACGGAGCACGTCGTCGAGCTTTCCGATCTCGATCTCCACGAGGAGGAACAGGGTCTCGGCCATCGGTCGCGGTCCGTGCGAGGGACGGGGAGAGCGCCTTTTAAGATAGCGAGGTCGGCGGAACCGGACCCATGTTTATATCGGCGGACGACGACCCGCGACGACCCCGGGCGCGTCCGGCCCGTCGGACGCCGGGCGGCACCCACGGCCGCCCGCCCGGCGGTCTAAACGCTTATGCGCGACCGGGCGCCGGCCTCGTCCGATGCGGCTCTCGGTTCCCGACACGCTCACGGGAATGCACCGGGTCGTGCCGCACCGCCCCGGCCGTCCGGTGGCGCTCTACGTCTGCGGGCCGACCGTCTACGACAAGGCCCACGTCGGCCACGCCCGGACCTACCTCTACTTCGACCTGGCCCGCCGGTTCCTCGAGGCCGAGGGCCAGCGCGTGCACCACGTCGTGAACGTCACCGACTTCGAGGACAAGATCGACGCCCGCGCCGCGCAGCTCGGCCTCGGTTGGCGGGCGCTGGCGCGCCGGGAGGAGCGCGACTTCTTCCGCGATCTGGCGAAGCTCGGCGTGCGGGCGCCCCACGACCGGCCGCGGGCGAGCGACCTGGTCCCCGAGATGACCCGGGTGGCCCAGCGCCTCGAACGGACCGGACGGGTCGAGCGGGTGGGCGACGAGTGGATCTACACCCCGCCGGTCCGCCGGCCCGGCGTGAACTTCCCCACGGACCGCCAGCTCGCCGCGCACGCCGTGCGCGAGCCCGGCCATCCGTTCCCCTCGCGGCCGGACCAGTCCGGTGCGTTCATGATCTGGCGGAGGCAGGACCCCCCGAAGGCCAGCTGGCCCGGACCCTGGGGGCGGGGCATCCCCGGCTGGCATCTCGAGTGCTTCGCGATGGCGTCGCGCTTCCTGGGGCTGCCGGTCGACCTCCACGGAGGGGGGCTGGACCTCGTGTTCCCGCACCACTACGCCGAGAATGAGATCGCCCTCGCCCTCGAGGGCACGCGCTTCTCCCGGACGTTCCTGCACACGGCGTTCGTCCTCATCGGGGGGACCAAGATGTCGAAGTCGATCGGGAACCTCGTCCCGCTGCGCTCCGTCCTCGACACCACGGAACCTTCGGCCCTGCGCTGGTATCTCCTCTCGGCGCCGGTGGACCGCCGGCTGTCCTGGGACCCGGGGGCGCTCGCTCGGAGCGCCGCGGAGTACGACCACGTGCGCGCGAGCGTGCGCGAGCGACTGGGGCGCGAGGGTCGCGCGGGCGAGGGTGCGATCGCGGAGCGGCTCTCCCAGCACATCCGCCGCGACCTCGCGAACGCGCTGGGGGCGGAACGGGCCCTCGTGCGCCTGCACGAGTGGAGCGATCGGGGCGGTCCCCGGGGCCGGGCGCGGATGGGGGCGGCCGAGCGCGCGAGGGCCCGCGCCTCGTTCGCCGCCATCGGGGACCGGACGGGCCTCGTCCTCGCCTAGAGGCCGGCGCGGTCGATCGCGACGCTCAGCCCGTTGCCGCCGCCCATGCAGAGGGTGGCGAGGCCGAGCCGGCTCCGGGAGCGGACGAGCTCCTGGACCAGCGTCACGACGATGCGCGCCCCGCTCGCCCCGATCGGGTGGCCGAGCGCGACCGCTCCGCCGTGGACATTGAACTGCTCCTCCGTGAACCCGAACGTGCGCTGGACGGCGAGGGACGCGGACGCGTACGCCTCGTTGTGCTCCACCCGATCGAAATCCGTGGGTCGGAGCCCCGTCCGCGCGAGGTGCTGGCGCACCGTCGGGATCGGCGACTCCATGACGTCGCCGGGGGCGACGCCGCTCTCCGCGACCGAGTGGACCCAGGCGATGGGACGGTCGCCCCGCTCCCGCACGCCGCGGGCGCTCTCGAGGACGAGCGCCGCCGCGCCGTCGGAGAGCTTCGAGGAGTTGCCCGCGGTGAGCACCCCGTCCGGCGCGAAGGCGGGCGGGAGGCGGGCGAGCTTCTCGAGCGTGGTGTCGGCGCGCGGCGCCTCGTCGTGCTCCAGTCCCCGGCCGCCCGGAGTCAGGTCCGCCGGGACCGACACCACCTCGTCGGCGAACACCCCGTCCGCGATCGCGCGCGACGCACGGAGGTGGCTGCGAAGGCCGTAGGCGTCGACCTCCGCCCGGGTGAGCCCGAACTTCCGGGCCACGCGTTCGCCGGTGAGCCCCATGATCTCGTGCTCCCCGTACGCGTCGACGAGGGCGTCCCGCTGCATGCCGTCGTCGAGCGTATGGGGTCCGGGCAGGCTGCCCCAGCGCAGGGCCCCGGGAAGGAGGTACGGCGCGTTCGACATGCTCTCCATGCCGCCCACGACCACGCGGTCGAACTCGCCGCTGCGGATCACCGAGCAGCCCAGATGCAGCGCTTTCATGCCCGAGCCGCACACCATGTTGATCGTGGCCGCGCCCACGGGATCGGGGACGCCCGCCCCGCGCAGCACCTGACGCGCCGGGTTCTGGCCGGCGCCCGCCTGGATCGCCTGGCCCATGAACACTTCCTCGACGTCGGACGGGCTCCAGCCGGCGCGTTCGAGCGCCGTGCGCACCGCGAGGGTGCCCAGCCCGGTGGCCGGCACCGCCCGGAGCGACCCGCCGTAGCGCCCGATCGGGGTCCGCACGGCGGCGAGGACCGCGACCCGGGGCTCGGAGTCTGCCGGCGACACGCCCTGACCCCCCGGCCTCCGTGCCCTGGCGCGGTCGGGCCGCCTCAGTCCTCTTCGACCCGGGGGGCGAGCAGGTAGCGCCCCTCGCCCCGACCGCCGCCCATCGTGAACTCGACCTTCAGCGGGTACTCGTTCCCCACGTGGAGCGTGGTCTCCTCGGACCCGATCGACTTCACCATCGCCGAGAAGAAGTCGAGCGGGTACATGCTCTTCACCGCCTCCTTCGCCTCCAGCTTCGGGAGCTGCTCCTTCGGGATGCGGAGGTCGAGCCGGTCCGTCTCGCCCTCGGAATGCATGGTGAACGCCTCGGGGTCGAGGGTGAGCGTCACGTGGTCGGTGAAGCTCTCGCTGCCCCGGATCCCCTGCCGCAGGTCCTCGGTCTTGACCGTCACGGAGGCCGGCGGGTTCACGTTCGGCACCTTCGGGTCGGTGATACCCGCGGGGTCAACGACGGCCATCTGCCGGGTGACCCGGCCGAGCGACGCGACCAGCCGGTTCTTCCCGTCGAACTGGAAATCGATGATGTCGCCCGGCTTCGAGAGCCGGAGGACCTCCTTCAGCTTCTCGATGTCGACGCCCAGCTCGGTCGGTTCTCCGGTGAACTCCTCGAAGACCGCTTTGTGGAGCTTCAGGACGAGCATCGCCACATGCGACGGATCGACCGCCTTCGCCTCGAGCCCGTCCTTGGAGATGCTCAGCTTGACCTCGCTGACCAGGGTGGAGACGACCTCCACGACCTCGCGGAGGTTCTCCATCTTGACGCGGAGCTTGAACATCCCGAAACCTCGGCGCGCGACACATCGGCTCCCCTAAAAAGCCTTCTTTGACGCCGGGGCGGGGGCCGGCGTTTTCCCCGCCGGAACGTGGCCTCGCGAACGTGACCGAGCTCGCCTACCTCGCGGACATGCCCTCGGCGTACGTGCGCCAGTTCCGCGCCCGGATCACGGCGCGGCCGCCCGGCGGTCTCGTGCTCGACCGGACGTACTTCTATCCGGTCGGCGGAGGTCAACCGGCGGATCACGGCACGATCCGGGCGGGGGGCGGGGTGTCGGTCGAGGTCGTCGACGTCACGAAGTCGGGCGCCGCGGCCGTCCACCGCATCCGCGCCAAGGGGGGCGCGGAGCGCGAACTCGCCGTGGGCGCGGAGGTGGAGGGGACGATCGACTGGGACCGGCGGTACCGCCACATGCGTCTCCACACGGCGCAGCATTTCCTCAGCGCGCGGGTCTTCGCCCGGGCCGGAGTCCGCACCCGCACGGCCCGGCTGCACGGCACCGGGGCGACCGTCGATCTCGAGGCGTCCGTCCCGGCCGAGATCCTGGGGCCCCTGGCCACGGACCTGGTAGAAGCGAACGGCCATCCGCGACCGGTGGCGATCCGCATGATCCCCCGGGTCGAGTGGGAGGCCCACCCCGCGGCCGGCCGTTCCGGGCTCGTGCCCCTGCCCCCGCACGTCGACCCGGTGCGGGTCGTCGAGATCGACGAGTGGGACGCCTGCCCGTGCGGTGGCACGCACGTCCGGTCGACCAGCGAGATCGGATCGATCCGACTGCTGCCGCTCATCCCGCTCCCGGATGGGGCCGTGCGACTCGCCTTCAGCCTGGCGGAGTCCGAGCCGACCACTCCGGCCGGGTGACGCCGTAGGCGTAGACGTCGTGCCAGCGACCGTGGTGGAAGAGCGCGGAGCGGAGGGTCGCTTCACGGCGCAGGCCGAGGCCCTCGAGGAGCCGGAAGGACGGCACGTTCTCCACGTCGCAGACCGCACCGATCCGGGCGAAGGCGGTGGTCGCGAACAGATGACCGATCAGGAGCCCGACCGCCTCCTTCCCGTAGCCCCGGCCCCGGGCCGCGGTGTCCCCGAGCACGTACCAGACCTCGAGGTACTCGAGGACCGGGTGGGGCTTGTAGTGGCCGACGAACCCGATCGGACCGGGCGTCGTGCGCCGCTCCACGACGAAGCGCGGAGCGAGCGAGGACGGATCCGTCGACGCCGATTCCACGGACGCGACGAAGCTGTCCATCGTGTCCACCGAGAACCGGTCGTACGGCGCGACGACCTCGGGATCGTTGAACCAGCCGAAGAGGAGCGGATACTCCTCCACCGCCGGGGGGCGCAGGCGGACGGTCGCCCCCTCGAGGACGGTCATGCCTCCGCTACGCGTTCGAGGTCGTGTCGTGCGCGGGAGCGTGCGATCGCGCATGGTCGTCCGGGGCCGGTGCCGGGCCGGCCTGCTCCCCGTCGGCCCGCTCCTCGCGCAGGTGCTCGAGCGCTTTGCGGTGCCCGCTCGGCGTGAGCGAGAAGACATGCTTCGGCTCCGAGTAGCCGACGACGTACTGCGTGCGCCGGAACACCATCCGGGACATCTCGAGCGAGCGGAGCGCGTTCTTCAGGGCCGCCGGATCTTCCTCGGAGAACTTCCGCGCGATCCCGAACTCGGTGGTCCACTGGTCGGCCTCGAAGCGGATCTGCTGGCCGCGGTGCTCGAGCAGATGGAGCAAGAGCGAGCGCTCCAGCCTCTCGAGTTCCTGCTGCGGCATGGTCGAACCGGTACTGGCTCAGGCGATCGTCGTGATCTCGTAGTTCACGTCCATCCCCTTCAAGCGAGCGTGCATGTCCGCGACGAGCCGGATCACGTTGTCCAGCGTCGCGCGGTCCTTCCACTTGTAGACGAAGTCGTGCATGCCCATCGACTCCTCGAAGCCGAGCTGGCGCATGACATCCATCACCTTCGGAGGGTCCGCCCCCTCGGAATGGAAGGTCATCCGTACGTAGGTGCGCATGGATCCGGGGCCCGGTCCGGTGGACCGGTCCGTGGGCGGTCGAGTTTAGGCGGCCGTTCGTTTATATATGCTTCCCTGAGTGGCCGCGGCGCAGCATGTCGAGGGGACCCGCCGCCGGCCCGGTCGTCGTCACCGGCGGCGCCGGCGCGATCGGCGCGATCCTGGTGCGCGCGCTGCTCGCCTCGGGCGCGACGGTGCGGGTCGTCGACAATCTCTCGAGCGGCCGGCTCGAGAATCTGCCGCCGCCGGACGGCGAACGGCTCACGGTCACCGTCGCGGACCTGAAGGAGCCGGAGAAGTACGCTGACCTGCTCGACGGCGCGAGCGCGGTCTGGCACCTCGCGGCGAACGGCGACATCCGGCGCGGGACCGCGAACCCGCGCATCGATCTGGAGGAGGGAACGATCGCGTCGTCGATCCTGCTCGAGGAGGTCCGACGGCACGATGTTCCGGCCGCGCGCTTTTCCTCGTCCAGCGTCGTCTACGGCTGGCCGACGGTGCTCCCCACCCCCGAGGACTACGGGCCGCTCGAGCCCCAGTCGTTCTACGCCGCATCGAAGCTGGCGGTCGAGGGCCTGTTCAGCGCCTACGGCCATAGTTACGGCCTGACCGCGCACGTGTTCCGGTTCGCGAACATCATCGGACCCTACATGTCGCGCGGGATCCTGTTCGACTTCTTCGAGAAGCTGCGGCAGGACCCCACCCGGCTCGAAGTGCTCGGCGACGGGAACCAGAGCAAGAGCTACCTCCGCACGGAGGACTGCGTGGCCGGCATGCTGCTCGCGGTCGAGCGCGCGACCGCGCGCGTGAACATCTTCAACCTCGGCACGCGGGACCGGACGTCGGTCCGGACGATCGCGGAGAAGGTCGTCGCCGCGCACGGGGGCGGGGCTCGGATCACCTACACCGGCGGCGAGCGCGGATGGACCGGCGACGTGCCCGTCCAGCTGCTGTCCATCGAGCGGATGGAGCGGCTGGGATGGTCGCCCCGATACCCCAGCGACGTGGCGATCGACCGCACGATCGAGGAAATGCGCGCCGGCAGCGCCCCCGGTTAGCCGCCGGAGGCGACGGCCCGGTAGACTTCGACGTACCGATCGACCACGGACGGCCACGAGAACCGGGCGGCGGCGTCCGACCGCGCGGCCTCGCCCATCCTCCGGCGCAGTCCCGCGTCCGCCGCGAGTTCCGTCGCGCGCGCCCGGAGTCCCGCGCGGAAGGCCGTGAGGTCCGCGTCGTCGAGGACCCAGCCGGTCCGGCCCGGCTCGACCAGCCCTTCGATCGCCGGTCCCCCGAGCACCGGGAGTCCGGCAGCGAGGCCCTGGACGACGGCCCCGGGGAGGAGCTCGGCCGAGCTCGGGTGCACCAGAAGATCGCTGGTCGCGAACTGCCGGTCCAGGAGGTCGGGCCGGACCTCGCCGGTGAGCGTGACGTGGGGACCGGCGGCCCGGAGCCGCTCCGCGTAGGCCGGGTCCGCGATCGGACCGACGAGCGTGAGGCGGAGGCCCGTGCCGGCCAGCGCGTCGGCCGCGACCTCCCAGCGCTTGAACGGGGCCACGACGCCGACGCCGAGCGCGGCGCCCCCGGTGCGTGCCTCCCACTCGGGCCGGAACCGGGAGGTGTCGACCCCGAACGGGATCACCGCGATCGGGCGACGCGTCTCGCCCACGGCGGCCGCCATGGTGCGCGCGAGACGCGCGGTGAGGGCGACCGGGGCGCTCGCGCGCCGGACCGCCCGCTTCTCGAGCCAGTAGCCCCACCGGTGGGACCACCGCTCCCGGAAGTACCAGTGGCGGGAATGGGTCGTGTAGACGTACGGGAGTCGTCGGCCGGCGAGCCGGTTCCCGACGACGGGGGAGTTCGCATGCAGCACGTCGTACCGCTCCGATCGGAGCAGGCCCGGGAGCGCGCGGGCGAACGGGTACTCGTCGCGCTGGCGCCCGCGGCGGACCTGGTTCACCACGATCGCCTCGTGCCCCGCCGCCGTGAGCGCGGCCTGAAGGTCCGCGAGGAACCGTTCGGTGCCTCCGTATCCGGTCGGAGGGATCGGGTACACCCCGCCGCCGATCAGCACGACCCGCACGCTCGCACTACGGGGCCACGGGATTAAGGTGTACCGTTCCTGAGGGACCGGAGCGGAGGAGTCCGGAGGCCCCGGGCGGTGCGCCATGGCGACGGTCTGCGTGGAGATCGCGGTGCGCGACGACCCGCGCCTCCCCCATGCGCTGGCCTCGCTGGCCGCCCAGACGCGTCGTCCGGACCGCGTGCTGATCGCCGCGTCGCCCGCGACGCCGGAGGAGCTCCTCGCCGCGACCCGAGCGCAGGGGTCCGGCCTACCGATCGACGTGGCGCGGTACCCCGGGGGCGTCGTGGACGCCCGCGCGGCGTCGCTGGAGCAGATCCGGGAGGAGATCCTGGTGTTCTTGGACTCGGACGAGCGGGCCCCGCCGGAGTGGCTGGGCCGCCTCGTGGCGCCCGTCGAGGACGGCCGCGCGACCTTCTCCGCGGGCCCCACGCGGCCCGCCCGAGCCCCCACCACCCCCTACGAACGGTACTCGGACCTGCTCGAGGCCTCGATCTACGACAATCTCGTGCCCCGCCGGATCACCTACGTGCCCTTGCAGAACTCGGCCTGGCGCGCGGCGGACCTCCGGGCGCTCGGCTTCGATCCGCGGATCCCCTACGCCGAGGACCACGACCTGGAGGTGCGCGCCGAGCGGGCGGGCGGCCGCGGGCTGTTCGTCCCCGAGGCGTGGGTCTATCACGATAAGAGCGACGAGACGAGCTTCGCGCGGTGGGCCCGGAAGCGCTACCGCTACCTCGTGGCGATGGCGATGTCCTTGATGAAGAACGGGGAGCTCCGGGGGCGCTTGGGGGAGACCCGGCGGCCGGTCCGCCACCCCCTGCGGTACGTCGAGGCATTGCTGAAGCCGATCGCGCTCGTCCACGCGACGATCCGGTGGCGTCGCCTCCGCGGGCGCGCGGCGACGTGACCCCGAGCCCGGGTCGAGCCCTCGGCGGCGGCCGCGCGCGGAAAACCTTAAGCAAGCACCCGGTTCGGCGGGGCGATGTCCGCCGAGGCCGCGAGCGCCGCCGACGTCACCAAGACCGGTGACCTCGTGCACCTCGACTTCGACCTGTGGGCCGAGGGCGGGGGCCGTACGGAGCTCATCGACACGACGCACGAGGAGGTCGCGCAGCAGG
>JASIBA010000084.1 GCA_030041735.1 Thermoplasmata archaeon
CCGTGATCCCGACCGCATCGACCATCGCCCAGAACTCCTCGTCCGAGAGGCCCGGGCGCTCGAACAGCCGCCGGTACTCCCGGAGGAACGCGAGCAGGTCGCCCTTCGACCGGGACTCGGTCTGCGTCTTGATGCGACCGAGGAGTTCGAGCAGCAGCGGGTCGCTCGCGGTGAGTCCCCGCTCCTTGAGCTTCTCGACGACCGCGGCCTTGCCGGTGTGCTTGCCGAGGATCATCTGCCGGCGGGCGCCCACGACCTCCGGCTGCAGCGGCTCGTAGGTGAGCGTGTTCGCGAGGATGCCGTGCGTGTGGATCCCCGCTTCGTGCGAGAAGGCGTTGTAGCCGACCAAGGCCTTGTTCGCGGCCACCGGGATCCCCGAGAGTTCCTCCACGAGCCGCGAGAGTTCGACGAGCCGCTCCGTCCGGATGCCGGTGCGGATGCCGTAGAGCGTCTCGAGCAGGACGACGACCTCCTCCAGGGAGGCGTTGCCGGCCCGCTCGCCCAGGCCGTTCACGCACACGTGCGGGGCCCGTGCGCCGCACTCGATCGCGGTGAGCGTGTTCGCCGTCGCGAGGCCGAAGTCGTTGTGACAGTGCACCGAGAGGTCCTTCGGGTTCACGCGCCGCCGGAACTCCGTGAGGTACCAGCGGAACGTCAGGGGCGTCATGATGCCGACGGTGTCGGCGACCACGAGGCGGTCGGCGCCGGCATCCTGAACGTCCCGGTAGAGGTGTTCGACGAAGTCGAACGGAGCGCGCACCGTGTCCTCGGTCACGAACGCGACGTGGAGGCCGGCGTCCTTGGCCTGCCGGACCGTCGCCACGGAGACGTCGTGGACCTCCTGCTCCGTCATCTTGAGCTTGTAGCGCAGGTGGACCTGGCTCGCGGCGACGAAGATCGCGATGTGCGTGGCGCCGCTGTCGATCACCGCCTGCACATCCCGCGGAACGGTGCGCGCGGCGGCGAGGATCTGACATTTCAGGCCGGCCCCCGCGAGGAGGCGCACCGCCCGCTCCTCTTCCTCCGACACGACCGGTATGCCGGCGTTCACGAGCGGCACCCCGATCTCCCCGAGCAGGGTCGCGACCCGCAGCTTCTCCTCCGGGGTGAAGTGGACGCCCGGCGTCTGTTCGCCGTCCCGCAGCGTCTCGTCCCAGATGACGAGCGACTCGGCGACGTGCCGCTCGGGGGCGGTCTCCGGATGATAGTTCTCGACGAGGCGCGGCGACGCCATCGCCGGTTCTACCCAATGAGGGCTCTTGACCTTACCGCGGCGGAGCGCGCGCCTCGGGCCCCCGCGCCGCGGCGGGGGCCGGGTGTGAGCCCCCGCGCTGCCCTCCGGCCGACGGGGGGAACGGAAGTTCCGGAGCGCCTCCGGGCGCCTTCGGAGCGTGGCACCGGCCACCGCTTAAATAGGCAGGACACCTCGAACGGAGTACAAACGGCCCTCGGCCAACGACGGTTGACGAAATGACCACGCCCGCAACGCATACGACGCCGATCTCCGGCGAAGCCGGACCGGTCGAATCCCCGCGGCCCCTCGAGCTGTCCGATCTGAGCGTCATGATTGGAGGGCAGGGCGGCGACGGGACGCTCACGGTCTCCGACCTCCTCGGCCGCTACTTCCGCAAGTGCGGGCTGTACGTCTACACCTCGCGCAACGTCCTCTCCCGCATCCGCGGGGGCCACGCGGACGCCTCCGTCCGAGCCTCGCGCGATCCGATCTCCGCGGTGAAGCCCCAGGTCGACGTGCTCGTCGCGTTCGACAACGAGGCGATCGAGATGGGTCGCGTCGAACTCGCTTCGCACGGGTTCATCCTGTACGACTCGACCGGATTCCACACCGATCTGCCGAACTCGGTCGGATTCCCGTTCGCGACGCTCGTGGGCGGACCGCTCGGCCAGCCGATCTTCAAGAACACGGCGGCCTACGGCGCCCTCTCGGTCCTCCTCGGGTTCGATCCAGCCAAGACGCGCGGCGTCATCGAGGACCGGTTCAAGCGACGGGGCGGCGAGGCGCTCGAGAAGAATCTGAAGGCGCTCGAGATCGGCCGGAAGGCCGCCCTCGAGTCCCCGGGCGTCGCCAATCGGTACGCCGTCCTCGAGGGCGACGCGCACGACCTCGTCCTCACGTCGGGCAACCAGGCCGTGGCGCTCGGCTTCGTGGTCGGCGGAGGGCGGTTCTTCGCGGGCTATCCGATCACGCCGGCGACCGAGGTGATGGAGTATCTCCAGCGCTACCTCCCGCCGCTCGGCGGGGTCGTGCGACAGGCCGAGGACGAGCTCGCCGCGGTGAACATGATCATCGGGGCGGCCTACTCCGGCGCCCGCGTCATGACCTCCACGAGCGGCCCCGGGCTCTCGCTGATGACCGAGGGGATCGGGCAAGCGGGCACCGCGGAGATCCCGATCGTCGTCGCCGACTGCCAGCGCGTGGGCCCCAGCACCGGCCAACCGACCCGCCACGAGCAATCGGACCTCTCCCATCTCGCCAACCTCGGCCACGGGGAATACCCGCGTTTCGTGATCGCGCCCGGCACGCCCGAGGACTGCTTCTCGATGACCGTCGACGCCCTGAATCTCGCCGAGAAGTGGCGCGTCCCGGTGATCCTGCTGCTCGATCAGGCGCTCTGTCAGAACACCACGACGGCCGCGCGCTTCGACCTCACGGGCGTCCAGGTCCAGCGCGCCTCGCGGCTCCGACCCGAGGAGGTCAGTGCGATGACCGAGTACAAGGCCTACCGCTTCACCGACGACGGGATCAGCCCCTACGCGCCGCCGGGCACCCCGGGTGTGTGGGCCGAGATCACGGGGAACGAGCACGACGAGTGGGGCCACGTCTCCGTGAACATGGCGAACCGCGTCCGCATGATGAAAAAGCGGATGGAGAAGATGGTCCGCGCGCTGCCGGACCTCCCGCCCGCGCGCCTCTTCGGCGACCCGTCCGCGCGGGTCGGGCTCATCGGCTACGGCTCGACCTCGGGCCCGATCCGGGAGACGCAGACGATCCTGGCCGCCCGCGGGCTGCCGACCCGGTACTTCCAGGCCCGCACCCTCTACCCGGTCCCGGTCGCGGAGCTCGACGCGTTCCTGAAGGGGGTCGACGTCGCCTACGTCGTCGAGCACAACTACACCGGCCAGTTCGCCCGGCTGGTGCGCGAGCACCTGCCGTGGCACCACGAGAAGCTCCGCTCGATCCTGAAGTACGACGGCGCGTCGTTCCGCACGCCGCAGATCATCGCCGAGATCAAGGAGGCGGCGTAGATGGTGCAGTCCGCGAAGCCCGTGCCCCCGATCTGGTGCCCGGGTTGCGGCGACTTCGGTCTCCTCGCTTCCGTCAAGCGGGCCGCGGCCGACCTCAAGATCCCGCCGCAC
The DNA here is from genome assembly GCA_030041735.1 of Thermoplasmata archaeon. GTDB lineage: Archaea > Thermoplasmatota > Thermoplasmata > Lutacidiplasmatales > UBA184 > Lutacidiplasma. The sequence goes on from JASIBA010000084.1 coordinate 3,376, forward strand.
GACCTCGTCCTGGTGGGCGGGATCGGCTGCTCCGGCTCGATCCACAACTTCCTCGAGATCAACGGGATCCACGCGCTCCACGGCCGCCTGCTCGCCCAGGCGGTCGGTGTGAAGCTCGCGAACCCGCACCTGACGGTGGTCGCCGCCGGCGGCGACGGCGATGGGTACGCCATCGGGATGGGCCACTTCATGCACGCGTTCAAGAAGAACGCCTCGATCCTCTACATCGTGATGAACAACGAGACCTACGGCCTCACGAAGGGCCAGCCGTCCCCCACCAGCCAGATCGGCTTCGAGGGGAACATCGAGCAGCCGTTCGACGCGGTGCTGAGCGCGCTCTCGATCCCGGCGCCCAACTTCATCGCCCGAACGTTCTCGGGGGACCCGAAGACGATGACCGCCGTCCTCGAGGAGGCGATCCGGTTCAACCACGAGCACCGGGGCTTCGCGTTCGTCGAGGACCTCTCGCCGTGCGTGACGTACAATGACACCTACAAGCTCTGGCGGGAGAAGGTCCTGGACCTGTCGAAACTCCCCGGCTACGACCCCACGAACCGCCAGGCGATGTTCAAGCTCTACCTGGAAACGGTCGAGCAGGGCAAGATCCCGATTGGCGTGATGCACCGCCCCAAGGAGGTCCAGCCCGCCGGGCTCGAGGCGAAGCTCCTCGGCGACGCGGTGGGACCGGCGCGCGCGGACATCGATATCGCGGCGAATCTCCCCGCCTACGAGAAGCTCCTCGCGAGCGTCGCCTGACCGGACGGTCCTCATTTAGCCGGCCCGCGTCCGGTGCCCCGGGCGCGGAGCGTGTGGATCGGCATCGACGACACCGACAGCCCCGCCGGGGGCTGCACGACGTGGGTCCTCAGCGAGCTGCTGCGCGAGGCTCGCGCCGTTGGGATCGACCTGATCGGCGAGCCGCGCCTCGTCCGGCTCAACCCGAACGTCCCGTGGAAGACGCGCGGCAACGCCGCGCTCGGGGCCCGCTTTGGCCGCGGGGCCGGGCCCCGTCGGCGGATCGGCGAGATCGACGGCCAGCCGGTCTGGTCCCACGCTCGAGGCGGGCCTCTCGGGCCGGCCGCGGCCGACGCTTGGATCGATCGGGCCTGGCGGGTCGTGATCCGCTCCTCGCGAGTGGGGGCCCCGGGGACCGACCCGGCGCTGGTCGCCTCGCCGCGTCGCCTCTCCGCCTCTCTGTACTGGGCCGCGGTACGGGAGGTCGTCCCCGTCGAGCGCGCCCGCACCGAGGTCCACGCGCGCGGGGCGACGGTCCGGACGCTCGGCGACGACCGGGGGATCGTCGGGGCCGCGGCCGCGATCGCCTGGGCCGGCGCGCACCCCACGTGGGAGTTGCTCGCCTACCGGTCCGAGGACCGGATCGGCCGCCCGCGCACGGTCAATGCGGCGAGCGTCCGGCGGGCCGCACGTCGCCAGCCGGGTCTCTTCCTGTGCGAGGACCCCCGGACGCGTCGCCTCCTGGTCGCGCCGCACACGGCCTGCCCGATCCTGTTCGGGCTGCGGGGCGTCTCCCCGGAGGCGCCCCTCCGGGCGCGCCCCGCGATCCGCTCGGAGCCGGTGGACCGATGGGTCCTCTTCCGCACGAACCAGGGGACGGGGGATCACCTGGTCGACCGGCCGTTCACCGGCTTCGCCCCGTACACCGCCGGCCGTTGGCGGGGGACCGTCGGATCCGTCCCTGAGATCCGATCCGGAGGTCATGTCGCGTTCTCCGTCGTGGACCAAGACGGGGTCGCGGTGCCCTGCATCGCGTTCGAGCCGACCAAGACGCTGCCCCGGGTCGCCCGCGGGCTCCTGCCGGGCGACCGGATCCGGGTCTGGGGCAGTCGGGCCTCGGATCCGACGGTGCGCCTCGAGGGCCTGGAGATCCTCGCTCTCGCGCCCCGGACCGCGCGGGCCCACCCGCCCCGATGCCCGTCCTGCGGGACCTCCACCGGGTCGCTCGGGCGGCAGCGGGGATATCGGTGCGCCCGGTGCCACCGGCGCTGGCCGCCCGAGGCCGCGCGACGGGAGGGGACGAGGACGTCCCTCCGCGTCGGGAGCTACCACCCGACCCCGTCCGCACGACGCCACTTGGCCCCGCGCGGGCCGGAGCCGTAGCGGGTCGCGCCCGACCGAGAGCTTTTGACCCTTCCTCCCGCTTTATCATCGGGCAGCGGTGCGACGCCCGCCTTCGCGCGGTCGACGCGCGACTCCGACGGGGACCCCCGCGCCCGGAAGCCACGCATGGTCTCCTGTCCCGCCTGCGGCGCCGAGGTCGGAGGCGCCGAGCGCTGCCCGACGTGCCACCTGTCCGTCGCCCTGTTCTCGTCGGTGCGCGAGGCGGCGAAGGAGTCGGCGGATTCCGATCCGGCGTACCTCCGGACGATCGGGGAACTGCTCGCGACGGTCGATGAGACGCCGAACCCGACGCCCGGCCGCGGGGCGCCCGGACCGCGCCTCTCGGCGCCGGAACGCCCGGCGCTCTCCATCGCCGCCTCGATCCCGCGGCCGGCGGCGGCACGACCGACGCCGGTGGTGCCCCCGCTCACCGAGCTCCCCGAGGCGCCCGCGCAGACCGACGCCCCGGCGGAGCTGAAGCGCCGCATCTCCGAGTTCTTCGAGCTGGGCCGGCGGCTCGGCCTCGACTTCACCGATTTCTCGGCCCGGGCGAACGCCGCGGCGCTGGTCGACGACGTCGATTCGCTCGAAGTGCTCCAGCGCGAGATGTTCGTCCATCTCTCGAGCGCGATCGCCGAGGAGTACGAGGGCTGCCTCGCGCGGCGGAACGAGCTCGCCCCGGTGATCTCGACCTCGAGCGCGGACGTCGAGCTCACGGCCGTTCGCCGCGCGATCGGCACCGGCGATCTCAGCGGAGCGCAACGGCGGCTCGCCCACGTCCGGGACGCCCTCTCCCGGATCGAGGAGCAATGGGAGGTCGGCCGCATCCTGGTCGCCGAGGGGGACCTCCTGGTCGAGTCGATCCGCGAGCTGGGCGGCGACCCGGACCCGGCGACCGGCCCGCTCGAGGAGGGCCGACGTCTGTTCGCCGAAGGCCGCCGCGCCGCGGCCGAGCGGATGGTCGCCCGGGCCGCGGTCGCGCTCTGGACGATCCTGGAACCGCTCTTCGTGGCCGACCTCAAGCGGCTGCGCGACCGGATGATGGAGGAGCGGGTCTCGGGGCTCGACATCGAACCGGCGCTCGGCGAGCTCCGCGCGGTCTCGACCGAGCTCCGCAAGCGGAACTTCGGCGGCACGATCCTGGCCTACCGGCGGCTGCGCGCGACCGTCGAGCGGACCGCCCCGTCCGGCGTCGAGGGCCCCACCGGGCCGACGGCCGGGGTCGAGGCCCGGACCCTGCCCTCGACGTAGGGTCGGCGAAAACTCCTAAAGCGGAAGCGGAACTCCCGCCCGTCCATGCCGGCGAACGTCCTCCGCGGGTTCCGGGACTATCCGCCCCCGGAAGGCGGCGCGCGCTCGGAGATCCGGCGACGGATGCGGGCCGCCGCGCGGCGATGCGGCTACCAGGAGCTCGAGACGCCGTCGGTCGAGCTGTTCGAGCTCTACCAGACCAAGAGCGGGGAGGGGATCGCGGCGCAGGCGTGGATGTTCCACGACAAGGGCGACCGACCGGTGGCGCTGGTCCCCGAGACGACCCCCTCGCTCGCCCGCGTGTTCGTCGAGCGCGCGAAATCCGAGCCGATGCCGGTCAAGTGGTTCACGCTCGCGAAGACCTGGCGGTACGAGGAGCCGCAGACCGGACGCACACGGGAGTTCACGCAGTTCAACCTCGACATCCTCGGGGTGCCCGGGGTCGAGGCCGAGGCCGACCTGCTCGCGTCGGCGGCGCTGGTGCTGGACGAGGTCGGGGCGGCCGGGCTCTATGCCTTCCGCATCAACGACCGGGCGATCAGCGAGGGTCTCGGTCGCCTGTTCGGCGCCGCGCAGCCGCACCCGTTCTTCCGCGCGGTCGACCAGTTCCACAAGATCTCCGCCGCCGAGTTCACGGCGGAGCTCGGGTCCGCCGGGATCCGCGGCCCGGCCGCGCAGGAGCTCCAGGAGCTGCTGGCGGCGTCGCCGGCCGGGGTCGCACCGCCCGATCTCGACCGGTACCTCGACGCGCTCGTCGCCCGGGGGCTCGACGCGCGGGCCCTCGAAGGGGTCGCCCGGGTGCGCGCGCTCTTCGGACTGCTCGACCGCGCCGGCCTCGGCGATCGGATCGTGTTCGACCCGACCGTAGTCCGGGGCCTCGCCTACTACACGTCGACGGTCTTCGAGGCGTACGCCCGGACCGACGGCGGCCGGTCGATCTTCGGCGGCGGACGCTACGATCACCTGATCGAGCTGTTCGAGGGACCGCCCACGCCGGCGGCGGGGCTCGCGATCGGGGACCAGACGCTCGAGCTCCTGCTGAAGCGCGCCGACCGCTGGCCCGACGGCGAGCCTCCGCTCGACACGTACGTGGTGGTCGTGGACCCGAGCCGGCTGCCGGAGGCGGTGGGGCTGGTCGAAGAGCTCCGCCGCAGCGGCCTCAGCGCGGACTGCGACCTCCTGGGCCGCTCGATGTCCCGCCAGCTCAAGGAGGCGGCGCGACGGAGGTCCCGCCGGGCCCTGATCCTGGGTCTCCGGGAGGCCGGGCCGGGGATGATCGTGGAGCGGGACCTCGCGAGTGGTGCGCAGCGGGAGCTGCCTCGCTCCGAGGCGGCACGATCGGCGTGATGCCCTCGAACGTGTCGCCGTCCCAGAGGAGGATCCCGTTGGGGGACTCCGCGCCGTCCACGTACCCGTACCAGTAGACGACCGCGCCCTCGCCGAACAGCTCGGTGTACGGCGCCAGCTGCCGCCGCAGGTTCTTGCG
>JASIBA010000085.1 GCA_030041735.1 Thermoplasmata archaeon
GAACGTCGAGGCGGTGTTCTCCGCGATCAAGCGGAAAATGGGGGAAGCGCTACTTTCCAAGAACCAGGGAGCCCGGTTCAATGAGCTCCTGGCCAAGTTGCTCGGCTACAACATCGGGGTCGTCATCCACGAGATTTACGAGCACGGAATCGACCCGACGGCGCTCGGACTGCGGCCCGGGGGACCGCCAGACCCGACCTCCCGACCCCAAGAACAAATTCCGGAGCCCTGTGATTATGGTCCAGGACCTGTGACGCAAAGGGAATGGGTCTCCAACTAAAATCCCAAAGCCTCATAGCACGGCGACCGACAGTGTTTCGACGGGACCGTTTCCCTGACCCACGTCCGTAGGCTCCCCGGGGGCAGCGAGCGGCTCCGCGCCGTTTCGACCGGCTGCCCGGCTGCCCCGGTCCTCGACGCGAGCCTCGAGGCCCCGACCTCGTTCGAAACGCCCGCGCTAACGGTGCGAACGTGATTCGGCGGGCGGGTCTGGATCCCGGTGCGTGGGCCCGAAGCCGAACGCCGTGAGCACGCTTCCGAAGACCGCGGCCCCGGCTCCGAACGCCACCAAGTAGCTCGCAATGCCCCAAAGTGAGTACCCCCAGGTGACGGGACACCCTTCGCAGCCTCCATGGAAGCTGAACAACTGGATCGGGGTCGCGATCCCCGTGACCGCGAGCTCGATCCCTTCGCTGAGAAGCGTGAGTCCGAAGATCTGGAAGAGGATCGTCCGGGATCGACCGGCCCGGGTCAGCAGCGAAGCGAGCGGCCGCCCTCGCTTCTGCCGGAAGGCCCCGCTCGCGTGCAAGGCGAAGAGAAGGCAGAGCCCCGTGAGGAGGGTCGCGAAGACGGCTCCCAGCGCGACCATTTCGGAACATGAGCGGCTAACGCCCACGCACGCGGCAGGTCCGACCGGCGCGCAGGCGAAGCAGCCGTCCTGGAAGAATCCGCTCGCTCCGACCGCGAGGGCGGCCAGCGACGCGATGAAGAGCGCGCTGAACGCCCAGGCGATGTGGCCCTGGTGGGAGAAGGCGCCCCAGGTCGCGCTCACCGGCCTCCTCAGCACCGGCGGCAGGCGTGCTCACGAGCTAAGAAGGTAGCGGCGGGCCGGACCGCGAGCTCGGGGGCCGAGGCCCCACCTCGTTGTCTTCGAGCCGGGATTCCGCCCGGCGGGAGGCGGAGCGCGATTCCGGCATCGCTTTGAAGGAGGGGAGTTACCCGAGGCCTCCCCGTCGATGGCCGCCTACCCGCCCCTGGCCCAGAACCGGAACTTCCACCGTCTGTGGACGGCGCGCGTCATCGCGCGGTTCGGTTCCTCGCTCGGCTACGTGGCCCTCCTCTGGATCACGTTCGCCGAGACCGGCTCGGCCCTGGCCGTCGCGTACGTCGGCGTGGCGAGCTTCGTTCCCACGGTCGCCGTGGGGGTGTTCAGCGGCGCGCTCGTGGACCGCTTCGAGCGTCGCCGGGTCGTGGTCCTTTCGAACCTCGGCCGGGGCATCGCCATGGGCGCCCTCGTGCTCGCGCTCTACCTCGCGGGCTTCCACCTCGTGTTCGTGATCGTCGCATCGCTGGTGTTCTCCGCGTGCGCGACGTTCTTCGCCCCGGGCAGCCAGGCCCTCCTCCCGGAGATCGTCGCCCGGGAATCGCTCGAGAACGCGAACGGACTGTTCGAGTCGACCGAGTCGATCGCGGGCATCGCCGGCAGCGGCGTCGCCGGGGGACTGATCATCACCGTCGGGGCCGTCCCGAGCCTCGGCGTCGACGCCGCCTCGTATCTGCTCGGCGCGATGCTGGTCGGCCTGATCGTCCTCACGGCGAGCTCGCCGCCCCCGGCGACCCACCCCGGCCGCCCCGGCATGTGGACGGAGGTCCGGGACGGGTTCCGGTACCTGCGCGGAGCGACCGGCCTGTTCCAGATGACGCTCGTGGCGCTGATCCTCAACTTTCTCCTGTCGCTGCTCATGGGGTTCGTGGTCGTCTACTCCACGGACCTGCTCCACGGGAGCGCCCTGATCTACGGCCTGCTCGAGGCGTGCCTCGCCGCCGGCTGGGGGATCGGCGGCCTGGTCGTCGGCCGGCTCGGTCTCGCCCGCTTCACCGGCCTCCTCTGGATCGGCTCCGCGCTCGCGGAAGGCGCGTTCCTCGTCCTGATGGTCCTCGTACCGAGTCCGGCCGTGGTGCTGCCGATCTTCCTCGGCTTCGGGATCAGCGAGGGGCTCGCGAACGTGGCCTGGCTGAGCACCGTCCAGGCGACCGTTCCGGAGCGCATGCAGGGGCGCTACTTCGCGATCGACAACGCGTTCAGCTACGCCGCGATCCCGCTCTCCCAGATCGTCGGGGGCGTGGCGATCCTGCTCTACGGGGTCGGCCTCACCTTCGTCGTGGCGGGCGTCGGTTGCCTGGGGGTGGGCGCCGGGGCCCTGCTGCTGCGGGACCTTCGGCGCGTCGGCTTCGACGCGCGTCCGCGACCGAGCTGATGCCGCTCACGCGGCCGTGGCGGTGAACAGGCAGCCCCGGATCGCGTGCTTCGTCGGGTCGGGCTTCGAGACCTCCCAGCCCTGACCCAGCCGGGTCTCGAGGACGGTGCGGAGCAGCTGTGGGCACATCATCCGCCCGATCTCGGGCGAGTCCGAGGTGCAGGCGAAGCAGCCCGTGACGCGGAGGGTGAGCGGGCGCTCCTTGAGCACCGTCAGGTGCCCCATGGTGTGGGTCTCGTAGTACCGGGTGAGCGAGCGAGCGACCTCCTCGGGCGTCCGGCCCTCGACCTTCTCCGCGATCTCGCGGCCGAGCTGGCGGGAGATCGCCTCGATCAGCTCGGGCAGGTGGAGCCGGAACTCCTTGACCCCGGAAGCCCGCATCCCCAGCGCGGCGATCTCCTTCAGTCGCTGGAACGGGACGGACTCCTTACCCAGGGCGACGGGCAGCACCGCCGCCGGGGGATTCTCGAGCTCCACGAACCGGGACTCGGCCCGCTCCCCCGCGGTCCACAGGCGTCGGTGGTAGTCGCGCGCCAGTTGCACGAACATCGGGGCCGTCGACCAGAGCGCCACCTGCTCCTCGCCGGTCCGTCCCAGCCCTTCCTCACCGGAGACGTACACGAGGGCGCCCGCATGGTCGATCACGATGGCCCGGTTCGTCACCGGGCCCCGCGCGTGCCGCAGCTCGGCGGTCGAGGCGAGGTGTTTCGCGTCGGCGAGGTTCGGGGACATGACCTCGGTCGCGACCCGGACCTTCACGCCCCGCCCGTGCGCGTCGGAGAGCGCGCGGTCGAGGCCGCTGTCGATGACGCTCGTGAGCGAGCGACCGCTCGCGCTCAACAGGACCGTGCGACGCGCCGCCCCGATCCGCTTCAGCAGGAACCGGTGGATCGTGGCCCGGCCCTCGAGGACCGCGAACTTCCGGGGGTCGCGCTCGTCGAACTCGGTGCGGACGTTCTCCCAGTCCGAGAGGATCTTCGTGCGGTCCTGCTCCAGCCGCCGAACGCGCTCCGAGGCCCGGTGGATCCACCGGTCGAGGAGCTCGCCGGGTGGGATCGCCTCGAACCGCTGGGGGCGCCCGCCGGTCGCCCGCAGCAGCCCCTCCTGGGTCAGCTGGCGCACGATGCGGTACGCCTCCACCCGACTGACGGCCGAGAGCCGCCCCAGTTCGCTCGCGGTCTGGGGACCGGCGCGGCACGCGAGAAGGTAGGCGCGACCGGCCTTCTCGGGGATCCCGTGCTGGCCGAGCAGGTCGAGCAGGTCGGACCCGGGCCGCCCCACGCTTCGAGGAGCCCCCGGCGGGTTAAAAGGGCGCGCGGGGCCGCCGGATCAGAGCGCCGCCTGGAAGTCCTCGACCGTCAGCGGGTACGCGGCGTCCGCCCCACCGGCGCGTCCCTTGAGGACCTCGCGCGCGAGCAGCCAGTACACCGTCGCCAGCGCGACGCGGCCCTTGTTGTTGGCCGGGATCACCAGGTCGACGTTCCGCGTCTCGTTGTTGACGTCGCACAGGCCGACCACGGGGATCCCGATCGAGACGGCCTCGCTGAGCGCCTGCTGATCGGTCGCGGGGTCGGTGACGAACAGCACGTGCGGCTCGAAGTACTCGGCGAGGTTCGGGTTCGTGAGGCAGCCGGGGACGAACCGCTCGGCGAACGAGACGGCGCCGATCGTCTTCGCGAAGACCCGGACCGGCTTCTGGCCGTACTGCCGCTGGGAGACGACGAGGATCTTGTCCGCGGGGAACCGGTTCAGGAAGTTCGCGGCGAACCGGATCCGGCGGTCGGTCTCCCGGACGTCGAGGACGTGGAGGCCGTCGAACCGGACCTTGTAGATGAAGCGGCGCATGCTCGCCGACTTCTGCTGCGTCCCGATGTGGACGCCCGCGGTGAGGTAGGTCTCCTCGGGTACGAGGAGCTCGCCGGGCCGGATGTCCTGTCCGTCCGTCGCGGCGACGCGCTCGTCCGCGATGACCTCGTCCTCGGCCAAACCGCTATCCTCGGGTGGCGCGGGCGAGCCGAAGGAGTTCATTTAGCTTTGCCACCCGTTCACCGCCGACCACGCCGCACTTCAGCCCCCGGGCGCCGGTGCCGAGCGCGACATGGGCGAGCCAGCCCTCCGGGACCTCCCCCGACCGGTGCGAGGTCACGGTCGCGAGGCCGGCGGAGCGGGCGAGGTCGACCGTCGCGAGCGTGTCGGTGAGCGTCCCCACCTGGTTGACCTTGATCAGGACCGCGTTCGTGGACCGGTGCTCGAGCCCGATCTTGAGCCGCTCGACGGAGCTCGTGAAGATGTCGTCGCCGACGACCTGGCACTTCGCGCCCACCGCCCGCGTGAGGGCCGCGAAGTCGTCGAACGCCTGCTCGTCCACGGGGTCCTCCAGGTACCGGAGACCGTAGCGGTCGACCAGCTCCGCCATGAAGGCGACCTGATCCTCGGGCGTCCGCGTCCGGTCCCGGTAGTGATAACGGCCGTCCCGGAAGAACTCGCTCGCCGCGGGATCGGTGCCCGGGTGCACGGCGACCTTCAGCTCGTCGCGGACCCGCGCGCACGTCGCGGCGAGGAGCTCCAGCGCCTCGACGCTCCCCAGCGGCGCGACCCATCCGCCCTCGTCGCCTCGCCCCAGCGCGGCGCTCGGGAACTTGCGGTGGAGCTCCTCGCCCAGCAGGGCGTGGACCCGGAGGGCCGCGCGGACCGACGCCTCGGGGTCGCGGTCGTCGGCGTAGGCGATGAGCTCCTGGAACTCCGGTCCGCCGATCGCGTGGACGCCGCCGTTCATGCAGTTGCCGACGACGGCGGGGAAGCTCCGACCGTCGACGCCCGGGCGGG
>JASIBA010000010.1 GCA_030041735.1 Thermoplasmata archaeon
TAGGTCGCCAGCACCATCGTGATCGTGAGCGTCCAGGAGTACCCCCGCGCGATCGAACCGATCCGGTCCAGCACCCAGAGCCAGAAGATCGCGGCGGCGACGCCGGCGACCAGGGATCCCGCGAAGTTGAGCAGGAAGACCGAGCCGATGTGGCCCCCCGAGAAGTCCCCCGAGACCAGGAGGTCGATCATGATCAGGGGCACGAGGAGCTGCAGGAGGTCCGTCACCACGCACTCGAAGAGGAGCGTCGTGCGAAGCGACTCCCGCATCCGCGCGACCCGGACGAGGACCGGTACGGTGATGGAGCTCGGGCCGGAGAGGGCGAACCCGAAGATCATCGAGATGAAGAGGCTCCAGTGGAAGGTCTGCCAAGCCAGGATCCCGATCGCGATGCCGGTCGTCACCTGGACCGCGAGCGTGAACCCGAGCGCCCGACCGAGGACGCGCGCGAGCTCCTCGAACCGGATCCCGAGCCCGACGTGGAAGAGGACGAAGGCGATCGTGAGCGCCGAGATGTACGGGAGCAGCAGGTTGAGCTCCGCGACGGTGTCGGGCGGCACGATCCCGAAGTGCACGAGCGCGATGCCGAGGAGCATCAGCGGCAGGACGCTCGTGATCCGGATCCGCGAGAACAGCGCGTCGAGCACGAACCCGACGAACGCGAGCCCCGCGATCAGGAGGAACGCGATGTCCGGCGAGATCATCCGGCGCGGCGACCGGCTCCCGAGAGATTAACCCGACGCCGTCGGGCCGGACGGCGCCATTCGTCCGCGAGCAGGCCGAACACGCGCAGGTCGTTGAATCCGCGCGAGGAGAGGACAGCGTCCCGGAGCGTCCCTTCGGGCCGGAATCCCAGACGCTCGAGCACACGCTGCGACACGGCGTTGCCCCATTGGACCCGCGCCTCGACCCGGTGGAGGCCCAGCCGGCGCATCGACCAGTCCACGACGGCCGTCACGGCCTCCGTGGCGTACCCGCGTCCCCACTGGGATCGCGCGACGGCGTAGCCCAGCTCGCCCGAGCGATCCCAGCGGTCGATCGCGAACACTCCGACGGAGATGACGAACTCCCCCGAGTCCCGGCGTCGGCCGACGAACCGGAAACCGGTCCCCTCCTGCACCCCGCGGCGGGCCCGGGCGACGAACGTCCCCCCCGGTTCCAGGCGACGTTCGTACGGCAGGTAACGGTGCACCCGAGGATCGTGGAACAGCGCCTCGAGGTCGTCCGCGTCGCTCGACCGCACGGGCGCGATGGTCAGCCGCGCCGTCCGGAGCGTCGGTACCCGATCCGGACTCCGCAGCGACCGAGGCACGTCCCGCGGGGACCCGTGGGCGCTCTTACCCGCGTCGCCCTCGGTCGTTCATGGCGGGCGAGCCGCTCCCGGCGTGGGGGCGGGCGCCGCCCGCGTCCAGGAGCGATCGACCCCCAGCCTCCGAAGCCACGCGCGCGCTCGATCACGGAGCGGGTGGTAGAAGACGACGAAGATCCAGGTCGGATAGAGCCAGTAGTTCCGCTTGAAGACGAAGAACGTCCACGGCTGGTGGACGCAGGTCGTGCCCGGGTCTCCGAGGAGGACGTGGCAGTACACGCCGCCGGCATCGAGGTAGAGGAACGGGGCGAGGATCAGGAACGTGATCGCGACCGCCGCGACGGCCCGCAGATACTCGCGTCGAGCGAGATGGTACAGGACGACGACCACGTTCGCCAGCTGCTTCAGCGCCAGCGCGAACGCTTCCGCCGGCCACCGCCAACGGCCGAGGGGCACGGTCAGCGCGAGCGTCAGGGCGAACAGCGGCACGTAGTCGTTCTGGCCGTTGGCGGCGAGCAGCGGGATCCAGGGGACGGCGAGCCCCGCCAGCGCGATCGGCTTGTTGCGGACGAGGTAGATCATCCCGGCCCACGCGATGAGGGAGACCCACCGGTAGTCCACCCCGGGGAGCTGAACGAACGCGAGGAGGGGGAGGTAGACGTCGTAGGAGTTCTCGAAGTACGTCTTCCCGTACTGCACGTAGTAGAACGCCACCGGGTGACTGTACAGGGCCCACCCCAGCGATGCGTAGGCGGGGGTCCCGTACGGCTCGTCGGAGAACCCGTTCAGGAAGCCGGTGAGGACCGAGACGACGGCGAGGGCCGCCCCGAGCGCCAGCAGGGTCGGGAGGGCCCAGGGAACGGAGTCGATCCTTCGGGCGAGTCCCCGCGCAACGACGACGGTCAGGACGACGATCAGGAGGATGAGGAACGTGAACCCGTTGAACGTGGTGCCGACGAGCAGCCCGACGGTGGCGAAGGCGGCCAAGAGGAGGACGATCGCCCCGAGCCGGGGCGTCACGGGGTCCCGGACTTCCGGGCGCCGAGGGGCGCTCCCTCCCCCGCGAGCTGCGTCGGAGGAACCGGCGGCGCAGCGGCCGTCGGCCGGACCATCGGGAGCGTAGTCCCGCGCGCTGAGCCCCGGGGCAGACCGAGCCGGTCCCGGATCCAGTGGCGGACGTCATGGATGTAGAGGTTACCGTACGGGCAGGCCTCGACGCAGTCCCCGACGCCACAGCACTTCGTGCTGCGGTACTCACCCTTCGTCCGGAAGTGCCCGACCATGTCGACCAGGCCGACCGGGCACCCTTTCGCGCAATCGAGGGTACGGCAGTCGCGGCAGACTTGCCGATCCCGGACCTTGAGCTTGAAGAACCCGACCTTCTGGAACGCCTGCGCGATCGTCCCCGTGTAGCACCACCCCATCGTGACGCAGTTGTAGTTCCCCACGTACGGGATCGCGACGAACAGGACGTACCATGCGACCGAGAACGACAGCACGAAGAAGAACACCGACGGGTCGTTGCCCTGGATCGTGATGTTCGTCGCCCCGGTCGAGTTGAGGTAGGACAGGATCGACGTGCCCACGAGCGCCGTCATCACCGCCCCGGTGGTGATCGAGTAGGCCGCCGAGAACCGGCTGCCGAGATACTTGTGACCGATCCGCGTCGACCGGTTGAACGATTTCATCGCGTCGATCGTGGTCCCCTGGTACATCAGCGGGGCCGTGCAGAAGACGGAACAGATCACGCGGCGACCGAAGAGGACCGTCAGAGCCCCGGTGATCGCGTAGCTCAGGAGCAGCACCCCGAAGACGCCGATCGCGAGCGGGTACGAACCGATCCCCATGCTCCAGCCGAGCACCGGGACCGTCGCCGGATTCGGGGCGTTGGGGAAGACGAGCGCGAAGTAGATGCTCGGGTAGAACACGGCGAACGCCGCGTAGGACCCCATCATGAGCCCGAGACGGATCCGATTCTCCCGATTCCGGGTCTCGCGGAACTTGAGGACGACGAGGGTCCCCATCTCGAGGCCCATCATGATCAGGAACCACGAGGAGGCCGCGGCGGTCGCGAAGAACCAGAACCCGTTGGACACGGCGTTCAGCACGACTGTGCCGGCGGCGCCGGAGAGCGGAAGGAACGGAAAACCGCCGAGATAGTCCGCCGGGTCCAGCTGGACGCTGAGGACGGCTCCCATGCACAGCTCCGCCACGAAGACGAAGCTGAGCAACGCGAAGGTCCAGTCGCTGCGGAGCTGCCACGGGGTGCCCGGGCCGGCGGAGAAGCCGTCGGGCCGCGCGACCGCGGAGTAGAAGACGACCATCTCGAGGACGATCGAGAGCCCGAAGAGGGTCCCGCTCCCGAAGTAGAGCCAGACGAACAGCCCGGCCATCATGAGGCCGTAGACCCCGACCAGCTCCACGAGGTAGTTCGCGAGCGCGGGGGCGAACTGGCGGTGACGGTACAGGAACTCGAACAGGAAGACGAACAGCCCGATCATCACCGCGCTCGAGACGTAGATCGCCAGCGCGGGCCAGACGGTTCCGCCGAGCGCGGGCGGCGAGAAGAGCATGATCGCCGACTGGGCCAGGAGGATGCCGATCATCGCCCGGGGCAGGCGGTGCCGCAGCAGGTACACCGACAGCAGCATCTCCGCTGCCATCGTGAACAGGAACCACGGAGAGTCCACCACCGCGGTGAGCGTGGCGAGCGCGCCGCCGGACGCGATCGCGGTCCCGAGGGTGACCTGGATCCCCCAGCTCATCAGGAACTCGTTCGCCAGCACGAGCAGGGCGGTCGCGACGCCGAGCGAGAGCGGCAGCCGGGGCGGCCCCGAGGCCGGTCCGGCCGGCGCGTCCCCGCCGGGGAACCGCTCGCGCGCGAGCCCGACGACGAGCGGGACAACCGTGGCGACCATCAGGGCGCCGCTGACGGACAGTCCGGTGACCAGGCGGCTGCCCGAGGGCGAAGAGAAGTAGATCACGACGGAGATCCACATCTCGCCCATCATCGCGAGCAGGAACATCGCGATCCATGACTGGGCGCGACGCTGGGCCTCGACCACGTAGCTGACCAGCACCGCGGTCAGCACGGCCATCAGAAGCGCAACGGCGGCGAGGAGTTCGACCGTCCCGCTCACAATACCCGACCCCGGCTCGACCGCGCGACGGGAACGGGATTTCGCCTATTCAAACCCGAGTACAAACCCGAGTACTTACTACGGTGCACGTAGGTGTGGCCGGCCCTCCGGACCCACGTGCGTCGGCTCACGGACCCGCCCCCGCCGACGGCTCGGACCCTCGGGGAAGCGAAGCCCCGGGCGATGGCTCCACCGGGACCGCGAACCGACCGGGCCGGAGGATCGCGGTCAGGAAGACGCCCATCTGCATCAGGACCCCCGCCGCGAAGAGCGCCGCGCTCCCGGAGAACGCCCAGACCGCCAATCCCCCCGCCATCACCCCGAACGCGACGAGGAGTGCCACCACGAAGCCCAGCGACGCCGCCGAGAGTCGGACCCCCCAGTAGAACGCGCGCAGCACCAGCGCCAGGACGAGGGCCATCGCGGCGCTGGCGACGAGGGCCGCCCCGACGACCCAGGTCTCGCCCGCGAGGGTGGGAGGCGAGGCGGCCATCGCGATCGGCTGCACGGCGAGCAGGCTCCGGACGAGCCCCGGGAACTCGCGGCCGAGCAGCACGAAGGTCATGCCCATCTCGAGCGCCATCGGGAAGACGAACCAGGGCGAGACGAAGAGGGCCGCGAGGAGGGGAGCCACGCCGCCTCCGCCGAGCCAGACCGGACCCCCAGCCGCGCGTTGGAACACCCAGCCCATCACGAGCTCGTTCGCGACCACGACCGTCACGACGAGCGCGACGAAGGATCCGGGACGCCGTACCGACGCCGGCGCGTATCGGTCCGGGTCGGCCGCCGAGGTTCGGGCCTCGCGGAGGACCTGGACAAACACCAGCGCCACGGAGATGGACATGACGAGGCTGGCGACCCAGAACCCCTCCACCAGGCTGGAGGTCGACGCCGCCTCGAAGTAGATCCCCGCGCCGACCAGCATCCCGGTCATCATCACGAGCAGGAACAGCACGACCGAGGCCCGGAGCTGGGTCGTCGCGAAGGCCGCCCATCGGATCAGCCCCGAGGTGGTCGCGACCATCGCGACCGCGACGAACGCGAGCACCACGATGGCGAGCAGCGAGACCAAGGGACCCCCTGATCGCACCGATTCCGCCGGGGCACTTGAGCCCGGCACCGACGCGACCCGCGGGTGGCGCCGCTCTCGGCGCGCGGACCGGGGGCGGGCGCCCTACGGATCCCGCACGCTGGCCCGGGCCGGCGCTGGCGGGGAGCGCGTCGTCGAAACCTCGCGCGAGGTCGGTACCGAGCCGAGCCACGAGGGGCTCGCGGTCGGCGAGGCGAGGAACGGCCGGAGGACCCGTTGCGGCCGGATCGCGATCGCCAGCCCGAAGCCGCCGAGGAGCAGGTACTGGAAGCCCCAGCGGGCATACAGCGCCAGCCCCGGCGAAAAGACCGGCGCCACCGCGCCCCACGTGGCGGGCAGGCCGAGGGCTCCGAAGACCTCGTTCAGGAAGCCGGGGGCCCCCGCGGTAGCGACGGGAGCGGGCGTCCACGCGACGAGGGAGAGCCCGGCGACCAGGAGCGCCGCTCGCAGCGCGTAGACCGCGAGCGTCCGTTGACGGGCGAGGAGCGCCGTCCCGACGGCCGCGGGGACGAGCGCGACGACGATCGCAACGTCGGCGAGCAGCTGGTGCTGGAAGATCCATTGGAACCAGAGGGGTCCCGAGGAGAGCGACGGGGAGGCGCCCGCCCACTCGGCGAACATGCCCACCGACCAGGTGACCCCCGCGAGCAGCAGCACGGCGCGGAGCGCGGTGCGTCCGATCACCGGTCCCGTGGCTCGAACCGGGGGAACTTCCGTCCCGAGGCGGACCGGGTCCGCCCCCAGCCCGAGCAGACCGCCGTAGGCCCGGAGGACGAGCTCCTGCGCCAGCAGCGCGACGTACATCACCGCGATCTGGAACACATCGAGGTACCAGTTGTTGATCAGCAGACTGTCGATCGTGGTCCCGCTCGCCTGGGCCACGATCCCGACCCCGGCAGACGCCGCCGCGGTCGTCGAGCAGCACGCCCCCAACGTCACCAGCGCGACCATGGCCGGTGTGAGCCCCGCGACCGAGCCGACCGAGCCCGCTCCGGCCGCGGAGCGGCGTCGGTCCCGGACGAGATGCGCGGCGATGAGCAGCGCGACCGAGACCCCAATCCCGACGCCGGTCGACACGACCACCATCGAGATCGTCGCCAGGAACGGCAGGGAGACGACGCCCCACGGCGCGACCACCAGCAGGCCCGGATAGTTCCAGGCGCCGGTGCCGAGAGCGTTGCCCCACAGGATCTCCGTCGTGAACCCACCGCGGACGTGGGTCAGCAGCAGCATGCCGCCGAGGACCATCGAGCCGAGCGCGTACAGGATCCCGAAGAAGACCACCATCATCCGCGCGTGACTCGTGCGGATCAGCCGTCGGGTCTCCGAGAGCGATCCGATCAGGATCCCCCGGAGCAGGGGCGGTTGCTCGGACACCGCTGTCCGACGGCCATCCGGTGCTTATATGCCGGTCGTTGGGATTTCGAGCGCGGGCTCGGCGGGGGGACTCCGATCGTTCCCAGCGCCGGCCCTCTAATAGGCCGCCGCAATCGCGAAGGGGCCATGGCCGGCGCGCGGACGATCCGAGCTCGGCGACCGCGCGCGCCACCTCCGCTCGCAGTCGCGGTCCGGCCGGCTCGCGCGTCCGATCTCGACGAGATAGTTCGGCAGCGCCTGGGACTCCTTCGGGATACCCACTACGCATCGCCGGCGGCGATCCGACGGTACCTGCCCCGATTCCGACGCTGGTTCCTCCGCGAGCTCCGCGCAGGTCGTCTCTGGGGGGTGCTCGCGGAAGCGACCGACGGTCGCCCGGTCGGAGGTGGGCTCGTGTGGCTCCAGCCCCGTCCCCCGAGCCCGCGATTCCCACAGCAGGAGGGACCGTACCTCTTCTCGGTCTTCACCGATCCGGACCTGCGGGGTCGAGGGGTCGGGACGCGGGTGGTGCGCGCCCTGGTCCGCACCGCCCGCGATCGCGGATACGCTCGGATCGAGCTGCACGCGACCGAGTCCGGGCGCGGCGTGTACGAGCGACTCGGCTTCGTCGCGACCACCCAGATGCGATTGACCCTGCACCCGAAGGCGGGGCGGCGCCGACCTCCCCACGCGCGGTCGGCCCGCCGCCGCTCGAGGGGTTTATCGTGAGGACGGCCTACGAGGAACGGGAGGCGGATCCGGGAGTCCCGCGATGAGCGACGCGCTCGCTGCGACGTGGAAATCCGACCCCCGCTGGGAGGGCATCGTCCGGCCCTACCGCGCCGAGGACGTCGCACGGTTGCAGGGCTCGGTCACCATCGAGTGCACGCTGGCGCAGCTCGGGGCCCGCCGTCTGTGGCGGCTGCTCCACACCGAGCCGTACGTGCCGACGCTGGGCGCGATGACCGGCACGCAGGCGGTCCAGATGGTCGCCGCCGGGCTGCCGGCGATCTACGCCAGCGGCTGGCAGGTCGCCGCCGACGCGAACACGGCCGACCAGACGTACCCCGACCAGAGCCTCTACCCCGCGGACTCGATGCCGGCGCTCGTTCGCCGCATCAACAACGCGTTCCGCCGCGAGGACGAGAAGCAGCACGCGGCCGGCCAGGACGCCGTCTACTGGTTCGCTCCGATCGTCGCGGACGCCGAGGCCGGATTCGGCGGCACGCTCAACGTCTTCGAGCTGACCAAACACCTGATCGAGGCCGGCGCGGCCGGGCTCCACCTCGAGGATCAGCTCGCGTCCGTGAAGAAATGCGGGCACATGGGCGGGAAGGTGCTGGTCCCGGCCCGGGAGTTCAACCAGAAGCTCTGGGCCGCGCGCCTGGCAGCCGACATCCTCGGCGTGCCCACGCTGCTCGTCGCCCGCACCGACGCGCTGAGCGCGAAGCTGCTGACGAGCGACATCGACCCGCGCGACGCGCCGTTCCTGACGGGGAAGCGGACGCCCGAGGGATTCTTCGAGATCACCGGCGGCCTCGACATGGCGATCTCCCGTTCGCTCGCCTACGCCCCCTACGCGGACCTGCTGTGGTTCGAGACGTCGAGCCCCGATCTCGAGGAGGCCGAGCGGTTCGCGCGGGAGATCCACCTCGAGTTCCCGGGCAAGCTCCTCGCCTACAACTGCTCGCCGTCGTTCAACTGGCGGAAGAAGCTCGCGCCCGACACGATCGCCGACTTCCAGCACCGGATCGCCGAGATGGGCTACCGGTTCC
Source organism: Thermoplasmata archaeon (assembly GCA_030041735.1). Classification (GTDB taxonomy): domain Archaea; phylum Thermoplasmatota; class Thermoplasmata; order Lutacidiplasmatales; family UBA184; genus Lutacidiplasma. The sequence continues at coordinate 8,671 of JASIBA010000010.1, forward strand.
AGTTCGTGACGCTCGCCGGATTCCACGCGGTCAACCTCTCGATGTTCCGACTGGCGCGCGGCTATGCGGAGCGGGGGATGTCGGCGTACTCCGAGCTGCAGGAGGACGAGTTCCGGGCGGAGGCCGAGGGGTATGCGGCTGTCAAGCACCAGTCGTTCGTGGGTACCGGCTACTTCGATGACGTGGCCCAGGTGCTCTCCGGCGGCCTTACGACCACCCTCGCGATGGACGGTTCGACCGAGGCCGACCAGTTCCGGCCGCCGACGCGCGGGGCGTCGACCCCCGGCACGGGCGAAGGAACGACGCCCGAACGAGGACGCAGCTCGTCCCGCGGTGCTCGCTGAGCCGAATTCGACGCGCGGGGGCCACCGGGCGCGGGCGTCGGGCCCGGACGGAGGGGTCCTCTCTCAACGGTCGATGGCCGTGCGACCGGGGCCGCGATCGGCGATGTCGACGGACCGCGCACGCCAGACCAGCCCGAGGGCGAGGGCGGCGAGCGGCACGGTCACGAGGTAGACCCAAAGGTCCGTGTACGTGCCGGAGAGCACGGCGGGAGCGAGAGTGCGCGCCGGGTTCAGCGAGCTGCCGGTCCACGGTCCGATCACGTAGGTGGACAGGCCGACCGCCGCCGGCGGCAGCAGGATCCGCCACCGGAACCGACCTTCCCCCTGGTCCGCGAGGACGAACACGGAGGCTACGAGAAGCGCCGTGAAGCTGGCCTCGCCGACCACCGCGCGGACCAGGTCACCGTCCGCCGGGAGAGTGGCCCCGAGATGGCTCCCGCCGCCGAGGGTGGCGAGGACCAGCCCGCTCGCCGCGAACGCGCCGGCGAACTGGGCCGCCCAGTAGTAGGGAGCCTTCTCCCAGCGGATGCGACCGCTCGCGGCCAGCGCGAGGGTGACCGCGGGGTTGAGGTGCGCCCCCGACACCGAGATGAACAGGACGATCGGGATCAGGACAGCCAGGAACCAGGCGATGGCCATCAGCCACTGCGGGATGCCGCCGGCCCGCCCCCCGGCGACGATCGTGCCGGTCCCGATCCCCACCAGCAGCCCGGTGCCGACGGCCTCGGCGAGGCAGCGGCGGAGGACCGAGGGCGGCGCCACGGTGCTTCAG
>JASIBA010000086.1 GCA_030041735.1 Thermoplasmata archaeon
GGCCTTCGAGGCGGCCGGCCTCCGCGTCGCCGGTCGGCTCCCGGAGCTCCTCGCGAAGGTCGACGTCGTCGTCGACGCGGCGCCCGACAAGATCGGGAAGACGAACCGCGCGCTCTACGCCGGGGCGGGGGTCCGGGCGATCTACCAGGGCGGGGAGAAGTCCGACGTGGCGGAGGTCTCGTTCAACGCGCTCGGGAACTTCGAGGCCGCCCGCGGCCGACGCAGCGTGCGGGTCGTGTCGTGCAACACGACCGGCCTCGCCCGCGCCGTGTCGGTCCTGCGGTCGCGCTGGGAGATCGTCGACTGGGAGGCGACGCTGGTGCGCCGCGCCGCCGATCCCGCGGAGTCGAAACGGGGCCCGATCAACGGCATCGTCCCGACCTTCCAGCTGCCCTCGCACCACGGCCCCGACGTCCGGACGATCTACCCCGACCTCGCGATCGCGACCACCGCGGTCGTGGTCCCGACGACCCTGATGCACGTCCACGTCAACCACGTGCGCCTCCGCCGGCCGCCCGCGGACGCGCGGGAGGTGCTGGACGCGTTCCGCCGGACCCCGCGGTTCCTGATCTTCGCCCCGTGGGAGCACGTCGAGGGGACGCCGCAGGTCATGGAGTTCGGCCGCGACCGCGGGATCGGTCTGAACGACGTGATGGAGAACGTCCTGTGGGAGGACGGACTCCGCCTCGATGGGTCCGACCTTTACTTCTTCCAGGCGATCCACCAGGAGTCGGTCGTGGTGCCCGAGAACATCGACGCCCTCCGGGCGATGTTCGAGCTCGCGCCGGACGGTCCCGCGTCGATCGCGATCACGGATCGGGCGCTCGGGCTCACCCGCGCCTGACCGCGCTCACTCGGCCTCGGGCCGGGCGACGGCCGCCGCCGGCTCGGGGAGCTCGGCCGCGGCGGCCCGGTAGTTCGCCAGGAAGAGGCCGAGCAGCGCGGTGAGGACGCTGATCGCGAGGCCGACCGCGAAGATCCAGTCGAACGCGGCCGCGCTCGGGACCACGTCCGAGAGGTACCCGCCCGGGACCGCCGGGTCGGGCAGGAGGACGACCCGGGTGAACGTCGCGAGGAAGGAGGCGACCACGACCGGCCCGATGCTCGCCCCGAGGTCCTGGAACATCTCGGTCAGCCCCATCTGGATGCCCCGCTCCCCGTGCCGGGACGACATCGCGATCACGTTCGTGACCGACACGAGCACCGCGACGAGCCCGGTGAAGGTCGGGATCGCCTCGACGACCAGCGCGACGTAGTTCGCGTGGTCCACCAGCAGGAGGAGGAACCCGAGCCCGGACAGCGCGGAGCCGAGCACCACCATCGGGCGCGGTCCCCACCGGGCGACCCCCCGGCCGACCAGCGGCGCCGCGACGAACATGGAGATCGTGGTCGGGATGCTCAGGATCCCGAAGTCGAGGACGCTGCGGTCGAGCCCGACGATCGGGAACTCGACCAGGACCGTGAGCACGACGAACGCGACGTACATCGCGAGCCCGACCAGCGCCGCCCCGAGGTAGCCGATCGCGACGTTCCGTTCCCGGAACCGGCTCAGGTCGAGCAGCGGCTCGGAGGCCCGCGTCGTCCAGAGCAGGAACCCGGCGAGGAAGATCCCGGCGAGGACGAACAGCTCGGGCACCCCGAACGGAGCGCCGGGTGCGAGCCCGCCCACCCACCGGCCCCAGCCCCAGGTCGGTCCCAGGGTCAGCGCGAGGAGGAAGGACGTGAGCGCCCCCGCGAGCATCCCCGCCCCGGCGAGGTCGATCCGTCCGCCGGTCCCCCGGTGGCCCTCGGGCAGCCAGGTGCCGGCGAGGATCGGGAGCAGGATCACGAACGGGAGCACGGACGCGTAGGCGACCTGCCAGCCGAACGACTCGATCAACCACGAGCCTCCGACGAGCCCGAACGCCGACCCGACGGCGAACATCGCGGCGACGACCCCTTGGGCCGGCGCGACCCGCTCTCGAGGGAACGCCTCCGCAACCATCGCGAGCGCGAGCGGGAACATCGCGAGGCCGACTCCCTGGACTCCGCGGACGCCGATCAGGAGGTAGATCGACGCGCCCCGGCTCAGACCGAGCCAGGCGCCGAGCGCGGGCGTCGTCGGGGCGAGCGCGACCGCGACGGTGTAGATCGAGAGCACGATGGCGAGGATCCGGCGCTTGCCGTAGAGGTCGCCCAGCTTGGAAAAGATCGGGATGGTGGCGACGCCGACGAGCAGGTACGCGGAGAGGATCCAGGCGACGGTCGTGTACGGCGCGTTCGAGAAGAACGTCGCGAGGCGCGGCAGGGCCGGCGTCAGCATCGTCTCGATGAAGCTGACCAGCAGCGCGGCCGAAGCGAGGACGATCAGCACGCGGGTCGCGTGCGGCGAGGGAGCCGGGGATGCGGCGTTCGCAGCGGAGGCGGACATCGGGACAGGGAACGGCCGTCCCCCTCCTGAACCGCGCGACGCGGCGTCGCCCGATCGCGGAACCCCGGCGCCGCCCGCTTCCGATTCCGTCGGTCGAACTCAAGAAGTCGGAACGGTACTCGCGCCCGGATGGCGGCGCGCGCCCGCTCCACGCTCCCCGGCGGACTCGATCTCGACCTCGCCATGCTCCGGGTGATGTACGCGGCGCAGGGGGTCTCGATCTCGGGCATCGATCCTCGCCTCAACCCGAGCCGGGTGGCGAGGGAGCTCGGGGTCAGCCGCGCGCGCGTGGCCGCGCGCCTCCGGGCGTGGACCGAGCACGGGTTCCTCACGCGGTACGATGTCTGGCCCAATCCCCACCTCTTCCAGCAGACGGGCGCCACCTTCGACGTCCGGGTGGCCGACCGCCTCGCGAAGGACGAGGTGCTCGCCCGCATCGGACTCGTTCCGGGAGCGGTCGGCGGGATGGACTTCCTGGGGGACTGGCTCGCGGCGACCTTTGTCCTCCCGCAGGACGACGACCCCGGGCGGATCGGCGCGCTCCTCCGCGGTCTCTCCGGCGTGGCCGAAGCCGGTGAGGCGGTTCCGTGGGCGCCCCCCGACTCGGAGCGGAGCTTGACGCCGCTCGAGCTGCGGATCGTGCGGGTGCTCCGGGAGTTCCCGACGGCCTCGCTCGCCGTCGTGGCGCGGCACGTGGGAGTCTCGACGCGAACGATCACGACGCGCTACGCCAAGCTGCTCGACGAACACGCGGTCTGGTTCGTCCCGATCCTCGACTTCCGCGCACTCGCGGAGCCGGTGCTCAACCTGAACCTCGAGTTCCGATCGGTCGCGGACCGTGCCGCATTCGGCGAGGCACTGCGGCGAGCGTATCCGCTCTCGCTGGAGTTCCGTCGGACCCAGTTCGGACCCGCCCTTCCGGCGACGATCGGGAGCTTCTTCGTGGTCGGAGGCTCCGCGGCTCGCACCGAGGAGATCGAGGCGTGGATCCGGTCGAATCCGGGGGTCCGCTCCCAGGAGGCCCTCACCATGAAGCGCATCTATTCGTTCCCGGAGACGTTCGACCGTTTGCTGGCCCGCGCGGCTCCGCCCGGGGCCCGGGGCCGTCGCGCCGCGGCATAGCGCGCCGCCGGGCGGCCGTTTCGCGGACCCCAAGAATCTTATACATGGTCCCGCTCGCGCGCGGCGCATGTACTATCTCGATCACCGTCGCGACGTCGTTCGTATCCCGCCCGAGCGGCTGGGGCCCGAGCTCGCCAATGTCCTCACGGAGCTCGCGCAGCAGCAGTTCGAGGGGAAGCTCGTCGACGGCCAGAACCTCGCGGTGACCATCCGTGACGTCCGGCCGGTCGGGGAGGGCCACATCATCCACGGGGACGGCGGGGTCTACCAGGAAGTCGAGTACCAGGCCCTCGTCTTCCGGCCCGAGATCCAGGAGGTCGTCGAGGGGTCGGTGGTCGAGATCCGGAAGTTCGGCGCGTTCGTCCGGTTCGGCCCGCTCGACGGCCTGCTGCACGTCTCGCAGATCATGGACGACCGGGTGAATATCGACGAGCACAACCAGCGTCTCGTCGGGATCGAGACCAAGAAGGACCTCCGGGTCGGCTACAAGGTCCGCGCCCGGGTCGT
>JASIBA010000011.1 GCA_030041735.1 Thermoplasmata archaeon
CGCAAGCGCCGGCTCGCGCTCGGGATCTCGCTGGGTCAGCTCGCCCGCGCGATCGGAAAGAGCGACGCGACGCTCTCCCGGATCGAGCGCGGCCGCATCCGACCCTCGTACGAGCTGGTCCAGCGAATCCTCGCGTTCCTCGAGGCCCAGGAAGGGTCGGCGGCTCCCCACCTGACGACCGGCGATATCGCGCACCGGCCACTCGTGACCATCGAGTCGTCCGCCCTCCTCGCCACCGCGGCCCAGCGGCTCGAGGGCGGCGCGTTCTCCCAGCTGCCCGTGGTGGACGGCCATCGCGTCGTCGGCTCCCTGTCGGAGTCGGCGCTGCTGCGCGCGCTCGCCACTCCGGACGGAAAGCGGCGGCGGGTCGGCGAGGTGATGGAGAGCCCGTATCCCATGGTGGGGGAGGAGTTTCCGGCCGAGCTCCTCCCGGCCCTCTTCTCACGCTATCCGGCGATCCTCGTGGTGCGGCGCGGACTCCCGGTCGGGATCGCAACCAAGGCCGATCTCATCCGCGGGCTGCGCGGACGGTCGTTCCGCCGCGGCGTCTCGCCCTGATCAGCGGGCGCGGCCCACGGTGACCGCCCGCACCGCCGCCTCCGCGGCGAGCTCGGCGGCGACCGCCCCGATCCGGTCCGCGGCCTCCATCGGCCGCGCCTCGCGACGCGAGGGTCGCCCGGACCCGGTCGAGGCGAGGAACAGCGCGTCCCCGTCGGTGGCGCTCTGGAACGGGTGGACGGCCGCCCCCACGCCGGCGTGGGCGATCGCGGCGGCCCGGGCCAGGGAGGGGCGGTCGAGCCCGAAGTCGGTGGCCACCAGCGTGAGCGTCGTGCCGGTGGGGCGAGCGCGCGCGATCTCCCGACCGGTCGGCGGCACGATCCCCCCTCGCGGTCCTCGCGCCCCGGCGACCCATCGGCCCGAGGCGGGATCCCGGACCCCGCCGACCGCGTTGACCACCACCAGGGCCCCGACGCGGCCGTAGCCGGGGATCGCGCGCGCGCTCGAGCCGACGCCCCCCGGCATCGACCGCGCGCGTCCGAGGTACTTGCCGACCGTGGCGCCGGCGCCCGCCCCGATCCGACCTTCCTCCACCGGTCGCCGGTCGGCGCGCCGCGCGGCCTCGTAGCCGAGGGGCAGGTAGTCCGGGATCGGACCGCGGGCCCGGGGCAGGTCGAAGAGGATCGCGCCGGAGATCGGGACGACGGGATTCGGGTTCCCGAACGCGGCGGAGCCGCCGCCTTCCTCGAGCACGCGGACCCGGGTCCCCCGGGCCGCGTCCAGGCCATAGAGCGAGCCGCCCGAGAAGAAGATCGCCCAGCGCCGACCGAAGGTCGCGTCGACCGAGAGCGAGGCCGTGTCGAACGTGCCGCTCGCGCCGCCGCGGACGTCCACGAAGACGGACGCCGGCGGATCGAACCGGGCGACGGTGACTCCCGACGAGCCGTCCGGCGCCGTCGCGTGGCCCACGCGCACGCCCCGAACGAGGGTGAGCGTCGGGGGTCGGGGCGCCATCGAACCGGGGAGTCTCCGCCCCCGAAAAGGGCGACGGTCGGTGGTGTCGGCGTCACCGCGGGAGCGCTCCTTATCTCTCGACCGCGCTGGGCCCGACCGATGCCGCGGCCTTCGAGCGCCCGCGCGGCGGGACCTCCCGTTCCGAAGGGGTTCCGGGTCGTGCGCGATCTGCCGGTGGGCCGGCACCCGCTGCTCGCGGCGTTCCCGGGTCTCGACCTCCTCGCGCTGGCCCCGCGCCTGGAGCCGGACGCGGCCCGCCGGGAGCGCCTGTTCCAGGACACCTGCGTCGAGGTCGTCGACGAGGACATGTGGATGTACGTGGCGCCGCGCGAGCTCCCGACCGGGGCGCGCCGCCGGGGATGGCGACCGGTCGTGTCGCGCGAGACCGACTGTATCGTCGTCGGGGCGAGCCACCTGCGCGAGAGCTCGGAGCTCATGCTGTTCATGGACATCTACCACGAGCTGCGGCACGTGGTCCAGCGGCGCGAAGGGGCGGACCTGTGGCCGCCCGGCGTGAGCTACGTGGAGCGCTGGACCGAGGTCGAGGCCTACCGGCTCGTCGTCGACGCCGCGCGGGAGATCGGCGTCTCCGACGACTTCCTGCGCGACTACCTCAAGGTCGAGTGGATCAGCGAGGCCGAACACCGCGCGCTGCTCGCCGAGCTCGGCGTTCCGGAGCGCTGAGACCCTCGTGCGTCGGTTCCGGGACCGCCGCGCGACCGCGCGTCGGTTCCCGAGGAACCTCGCCTTTATGCCGCGAGCCCCGGCATCCTCGCTCCGCTCCGGCGAGAACCGGGCCCGGTCATGGACATCAAGGCCCGTGCGACCATCCGGCCCTCGTCGAGCGACCTGTGGTTCCTGGCCTACCTGCCGCTCGCGATCTCGGACGGCATCGCGACGCCGCTCATTCCGCTGCTCGCGCTGCAGAAGTTCTCCGCGTCCGCGTTCGCGGTCACGATCATCATCGCGGCCTCCGCGATGAGCCAGGTCCCGTTCACGATCCTGTGGGGGAATCTCTCCGATCGGGTCGCCCATCGGAAGTACTTCCTCGTCGGCTCGTTCCTCGCGACGGGGCTCTCGATCATCGCGATCGCGCTCGCGCACAACATCCTGACCTACTTCTGGCTCAACATCGTCGAGGGGCTCGCCTCCGCCGCGAGCGCGCCGATCGGCACGATGCTGCTGCTCGAGACTCGCCACAAGCGCTGGTGGCCGACCGACATCGGGCTCTTCGGTGTCATCTCGGGGCTCGGCACCACGATCGGCCTCGCGCTCGGGTTCGTCTGGCTGTTCGTGATCGGGGTCAACCAGAACGTCATCACCGCGATGACCGCGCTCCTCCTGGTCTCGGGAGGGCTCGCGCTCCTCTCCGCCGGGATCGCCTGCGCGTGGATCGAGGAGCCGAACGGCCGCATCGAGCGCCGGACCGTCGCCGGGCTCCTCAACCTCCGCCCCGGCGCGATCGAGCGGGTCCGTCAGCTCCGGACGCGCGTGGTGGGCATCATCGACCTGACGCGGTCGTCCGCGCAGAAGCTCCCCGCGAAGGAGTACTTGTTCCTCGCTTCGCTCGGCGTGATGAGCCTCGGCTTCGACGTGTTCTACGGGCCGTTCCCGGTCTTCCTCTGGCAGGATGCCCACTTCTCGGACGCGGGCGTGTTCATCGTCTACCTCGGGGCCGCGGTCGCCTCCTCCGCGCTCTTCTTCCACTCGGGGAAGGCGGTCGACAACCACTCCCCGAAGGGGGTCTTCCTCGGATCGCTGGCGGGCCGGGTCGGCCTGATGCTGATCTTCCTGTGGGGGCCGATCTACGTGCTGTTCGGGCTCGGGAGCCCGATGCTGCTCGGGTGGGTCACGCTACTGAACGGCCTCCTCGGAGTCACCTGGGCGTTCATCAGCACGGCGAGCACCCTGTTCCTGGTCCGACTGGTCGGGCGCTCCGCCCGGGGCCGTGCGCTCGGGCTCTACAGCGCGGTCGCGGGCGCCGGGAGCCTCGTGGGAACCCTGCTCGGCGGGTATCTCTACGCCGGCTTCGGGGTGCACCTGACCTACACGATCGCCGCGATCGCGGTGGTGATCGGAGCGCTGATGCTGGTTCCCATCCCGTTCCACGTCTTCCAGATGCCTCACTCGAGCGCGCATCGCCATCCGGTGCTCGCGCGGAGCACCCGGGCCACCGCCCCGCCGCCCCCGCGCCGCTGGGAGGCGCCGCCCCTCACGCAAAGAAGTTCTCCCAAGTGAGGGTCCGGATCACGTACCCGATCGCGAGGTTCGCGAAGAACGGCTCCAGCTCGCTCGCGTAGCGCTCGATCCGGCAGGAGCGGAACCCGAGCTGGACCGTCGCGGCGGGGTGGTCGCCCTGGACGATCGCGAACCGGCCCGTGAGACGCTCGTTGATCGTGAAGTGCCGCCCGTCGTACTCGATGGTCATCGGACCGAACGTGGTCGAGCGAGTGTGCCAGTGGTGCTCCCCGACCTGGATGCGGATCTGGTCGTCCTTGCGGTGGTAGCTCACCGTGGAGTGCGCGACCTCGGGGTGATCGGGCAGGAAGGTGTGATACTCCGTCGAGAAGAGGGCCGCGACCCGGGCGCCGACCCCGGACTGCTCCGACTGGACGGGTCGGGCCTGCCAGAGCGCCTCCCCGACCTGGACCTCGATGACGTTCTTGAGAACCCGCGCGGTAGCGAGGATCATCGGCCGCCCACGCCGGGCAGACCGGACCCGCCCCCGGTTCTTAATGGTGGGGCGGTAGTGGCGGCTCCGTGCCCGAGGCCCGATGGACGCCCCCCGCGGAGGAGCGGGCGCTCGGTCTGGGGTTCTACGGCTCGGACGCGCCCGGCGTCGACGGGCGGCTCAAGGAGTCCGCGGACGCGTTCCGGGTGACCGAGATCTCGAGCTACCCGCTTCCGGATCCGAACGGGCCGGTGACGGTCCTGAGGGTCGTGAGCCGGGACTGGGAACAGCACGAGCTCGCGGCGGCGCTGGGCCGCCGGCTCGCGCTTCCACCCCACGCGATCGAGTGGTCGGGCACCAAGGACCGCCGGGCCGTGGCGGAACGCCTGTTCTCCTATCGCGGTCCGCCCCCGGACCGGGACCTGGGACTGCGCGACGTGGAGCTCCTCGAATCGTACCGGGCCCGCGACGGGCTCGTCCTCGGCCACCACTACGGGAACGCCTTCGAGATCCGGGTCGGCGCGCTCGCGGCCCCGCCGGAAGAGTCGATCGGGGCCTACCGGGCCGTCGACGCCGATCTCCGCGCGGCCGGCGGGTTCCCCAATTTCTTCGGGCCGCAGCGATTCGGCGAGGTCCGTCCGATCACGCACGAGGTCGGTCGGTGGCTCGTCCGCGGCGACCCGGGCCGAGCGGTCGAGGTGTACCTGGCCGGCCGACCGGAGGCCGGCGCGGCCGGGCCCGGCGACGAGGCACGACGCGCCTACGCGGAGCACCACGATCCCGCGCGCGCCCTGCGCGAGTTCCCCCCCGAGTACCGCTTCGAGCGGATCCTGCTCGACCACCTCGCGCGCGGCCATCCGCCCGAACGCGCCCTCCGAGGGCTCTCGCGCGAGCTCCGCACGCTCTTCGTCCACGCGTACCAGGCCTGGATCTTCAACCGGTGGCTCACCGCGCGCGCCGCGCATGGGCTGCCCTTCGATCGACCGGTCGCGGGGGACCGCATCCTGCGCGTCGGCCGCGACGGCACGGTCCGGGGAACCGACGCCATACCGGTGGACGCCGACAATCTTCCGGAGTGCACCGAGCTCGTCCTCCGGGACCGGGCGGGGGTGGGGGGCCCGCTCGTCGGCTACGAGACGCCGGTCGGAGGCGGCGTACCGGGCGAGATCCTCGCGGGGCTCCTCGCGGAGGAGGGGATCGGGGCGGCGGACTTCCGGCTCGGGGCCGCGCCGGACCTGGCGAGCCGTGGGACCTGGCGGCAGGTGCGCGTCGCCGAGCCCCCGGTCGCGCTGGCGCCGGGCGAGGACGACGTCCGCTTCCGCTTCGCGCTGCCGAAGGGGTGCTACG
>JASIBA010000087.1 GCA_030041735.1 Thermoplasmata archaeon
GTGTCCGCCTGGCTGCTGGTCGAGGATGACACGACCGGGATCATCCTCGGATCGGTGAGCCTGAACTGGTCGATCGGCACCACGGTTCCCTACGACGTCAACCCCGCGTCTCCGACCGGCATCGTGACCGCCAACGGAACGTCGTACACGGGGTACTGGGCGAACATCACCTACATCGCGACGCTGAACTCGAGCGCGCTCAACCTCACGTGGGCCGAGCTCGTGGCCGACTTGGGCGGCGGAAACTACCTCACGATCGTCGTCGGGACGAGCGTGGATGGAACGTCGGTCGGCGGTATCGCCCCTGGCGCCGAGGCGGTGTTCTACCTGGACACGATCTCGGGAACGACGCTCGCCTACGGTGGGTACTCGGGTCTGCCGGTGTCCTACCAGGCGCTCCCGTACACGCAGTATGGTTGGCTGAACCTCAGCAGCGTGCCGTTCGGCTTCGCGACGTGGAACAGCACCTATACCGGGTACTTCGTGCTGGTCGATGGTCCCACCGTGCTCGCTAGCTGGGACGTCAACGACTCGGCCAACACCACGCTCGGGACGACGTTCAGCCTTGAAGAGACCAGCAACGGCACCTCGGCGCTGGGCACCCAGTGGGTGAACTTCACCTGGGCCCTGACCATCCTTCCGTCCGACATCACCTCGGGAGCGTACGGCGACGAACTGACACTGCTGGTCAACTTCACCGCCTACGGAGGGACTGTGACCGGCATAGACAGCTGGCTCTCGGCGGTGTACGGCATCCCGTACAACATCCAGATCTGGACCGATACGCTCGCGCAGCACCCGACGGTGGTCAGCGCGGCGTTCACCACGCCGGTGACCGGTTACATCGACGTCTCCACGACGGCGTTCAACCTCGGGTTCACGCTGTCGGTCACGAACGCGTCGATCACCAACGCGAGCACGACGATCCTGGTCTCGGTCGTGGATGCCACCATCCCCGCGCCGATCTACGTGTACCAGGTCGCGCTGCTGCCCGGTCAGACCTCGTTCGTCTTCCCGGTGACCGCAGCTACGGTCTCGACCTGCAACCCGCTGCTGCCCTATCCGGGCACCGGGGTCGACGGCGTACCGTTCGTGTCGGTCTGTCCGTACACCGCGCCGACGGACGACTTCTACTTCACGCTCAGCGTGGAAGTGAACGGCATCGGCGCCCCGATGAACGGGTCCGTGGCCTACTCGACGGTCTCGATCGGTCCGGCGTTCTTCATCGCGCAGGACGCGACGATCTCGATCCTGTCGCCGGCGGGTCAGACCCCGTCGCTGCTCACGGGGAACGTCACGTTCGCGACGTTCTACCAGGGCGACTACATCTCGGGGGCGAACCTGACGGTCTACCTCGGAACGGTGCCGGTCTTCACGGCGGTCATGACCCAGCTCGAGGCGGGCGTCCCCGCGACGTCGGTGTGGGACGCGACCGCCGCCGGGACGTACAGCATCGTGGTGGCCATGACCCGCACGTCGGGCGGGCCGGTCTACGACAACATCACCCTGACCATCGCGTCGTCGGCGTCGACGACCGTCTACATCAACAGCAGCACGTACCACAACGTGACCCTGCTCGGGAGCCTCTCTCCGGCGGTCGCCGGAACGATCCTCCTGCTGGTGGGCCTCATCGTGGGCATGATCGTCGCGCTGCTGGTGGGACGGATGATGTGGGGCGGCTCCAAGCAGCAGGAGCCTCCACAGCAATGGCAACAGGGCCAGCAGCCGGGGACGACCGGTAGCACGGACAGCTCGGCCGGCGGAACCATGGACTCGGGGAGCACGCCTCCGCCGAGCGGTGGTACCTGAGCGACGGGCCTCCTCCCGTTCCCTACCCTTTCCTCTCCCCCCGCCCCGAGCGGGGGGAGCTCTTCTCGGAAGGATCGCGCTGTTCCGCCCTGCGTTCCGCTAGGCGAGCCGCAGCGCCGGGAACTCCCGCCGCCAGGCGAGGACCTCCGCCGCGACGCGCTCGCCCCGGATCCCGCCGCGGACCAGGAGCTCGGCGAGGCGCGGCATGTGGTCCGGCGTCAGCCCGAGCCGGGTGGCCTCGGCCGTGCCGATGCGCCCGACCAGGTCGATGAGCAGCCGCTGACGCTCGAGGCGGCGGGCGAGCGCGCCTCCCCCGATCCCGTGCCGTGCCCGCAGCGCCGGGCGATCGAGGTGGATCTGGTGCGACCGGGTGAACCCGGCCGACTTCGCGATCAGCGGAAGCCCCCGGGCGTCGAGCTCCTGGGCCAGCCGTTGCGCGTTGCCCACCGTGGTCCGCGCGTACTCCGCGCCCACCCGCTCCAGCTCCAGCAGGGTCTGGGCGACGCCGGCGATGCGGTTCCAGTGCGCGTTGTCGAACACGCGCCAGACGAGCGCCGGGTCAATCTGGGCGAACAGGTCCTCGCGGTCGGTCAGTAGGAGCCCGCCCTGCGGACCCGGGAACGACTTGTGCGTGCTCCCCACGACCACGTCGGCGCCCTCGCGCAGGGGATCCTGGAACTCACCCCCAGCGATCAGGCCGAGCACGTGGGAGGCATCGTAGAGGACGAGCGCGTCCACCGCATGGGCGGCCTCGGCGATCGCGCGGAGCGGATACGGGAACAGGAAGAAGCTCTGGCCGAGCAGGACTGCGTTCGGCCGCTCGCGCCGGATCGTGTCGACCGCGGCCGCCGCGTCGACCGAGAAGCCCTCGCCATCCGCGGGCAGCGGTCGCACGACGTGCTGGAGGAGCGCCGGCACGAACCCCGGCGCGTAGCCGTCGTACCCCCCGCGGTCGGGCGGGATCGCGAGGACCCGGGAGCCGGGCGGGAGCAGCGGCACCAGCGCGGAGAGCGCGGCGATGTGGCCCGAGAGGGGACGGACCGTCGCGTACCGCGCCCGGAACACCCGGGTCGCCGCGGCGTTCGCCAGCGCCTCGATCTGATCGGTGTACCGCGTCCCGGTGTAGCTATTGTCGAGCGCTTCCCCGTCGAACTCGCTCGCCATCGGGAGCGTGTAGCGGCCCGCGAGGTCGCTCGCGAGGAAGCGACGCGCGGCGGGCGACACCGAGTTCTCGCTCGGGAGGAGGTTGAAGACCTCCCGCGACCGCCAGCGATCGTGCGCGCGGACCAGGCGCGCGAGCCGGCGCTCCTCGTCAGTCGCGGGCGTCGCCATCCGGACGGCCCGGGCGGCCCGCGATCTCGCCCACGGCGAGCTTCCGGTGCTCCCGGTGCCCGCAGCGCGGGCAGACGAGCTCTTTCCCCTTGACGGCGAGCAGCGCGTGGCAGACCTGGCAGCGCGCGGCGACCACGCCGAGGTTGCCGGCGGCGGTGGACAGCTTGACCGACGGCCGGGCCTGCAGGACCCGCGCGAGGATCAGGTCGCCGACCGCGAACTCGCCGGCCAGCGACTCGGTGTAGCCTTCCTTCGCCTTCGAGATGTGGACGGTCCCCTCGGGGGTCCCGGGGATCCCGCGGGGGTTCGACGCGGTCGAGAGGATGGTGCAGATCGCCATCGCGGTCTTGAGCTCGTCGACGCGGGCGTACACGAGCTCGCCGTCCTCGATGCTGGGGACCGGGTTGCGCGGCGCGACGCGGACGCTGCGGTCGCGGGCCTCGACCGTCGGGCTTCCCAGCACGGCCGCGTAGATCCGGCCTCGGTCCTCGTAGGTTCCCGGTCCGGGCAGGAACTCCTCGGCCGCCCCGAGGTACTCCCCGGGCAGCACGAGCTTCGGCAGTTCGGTCTCGGTCATCGATCTCCGTGCGTCTGGATCGCCCAGCGATCGACCGGGAGCGGGACCCGATTCCGGGTGTGGTGCGGGAAGGTCCGCTCCAGTTCCCAGGCGACCGGTCGCGTCTCGAGGATGTGGGCGCCGCGCGCGACCGCTCGGCGTGCTATAAAGGTTCGGGAGTCGGCGAGCGCGAACCCATGCGCCGAGCGCCGCGCGAGGGAGAACGCGGCGTCCCAGAACGGGCGGTCCGCGTGCCGCCGCTGCGCGCCGAACGGGGGATTGAGCAAGACCACGTCCGCGGGCGTGCGATAGTCGGCCACGTCCGCGAGCACGATCTCGAGCGAGACCCCGGCGCTCCGCGCGGCCGAGCGCGCGACCTCCGCGGCCTCCGGGTCGATCTCCACGCCGACGACCGGGTCCGCGCCGAGCAGGGCCGCGCCGATCGCCAGCCGACCGGTCCCCATGCCGAGATCCAGCACCGAGCGACCCGACAGCGGATCCCACCGATCCGCGGCCAGCAGCAGCTCGACGGCCGGTCCCGGAGGCGTGAGGACCTGCTCCCGTCGGGCCTCCGGCCGGGGGAACGGCGGGACGCCCGAGAGGACCCGGGCGAGCTGGGACGCGCGCACAGGAGCCCAAGGCCGGCCGGCCGCTTGACCCTC
This sequence comes from Thermoplasmata archaeon, assembly GCA_030041735.1. GTDB lineage: Archaea > Thermoplasmatota > Thermoplasmata > Lutacidiplasmatales > UBA184 > Lutacidiplasma. Next base: position 4,360 of record JASIBA010000087.1, read on the forward strand.
GCGCCGCCTCGGGCGCGCATGCGGGGAGCCGGATTCGAACCGGCGAACGCCTGACGCGACGGGATCTCTTCGCCCCGGAGTTCGGGGCGTTTAAGTCCCGCGCCGTTACCGGGCTTGGCTATCCCCGCACCGCGCTACTGCGCCGGGGGGGCCGCGACGTCCTTCGCGCCGCGCGCCGGGGCCTTCTTCAGCGAGACCCGCTTCGGGAAGTACTTGAGCAGCACGACGTCGTTGACGGCGGACACCCACCGGTACGGCACGTTGGTGGGCCGGGAGTCCTCCACTAACATGGGGCTCGTCTCATCGACGTAGATCCCATCGATCTTCGCGGCTTCGACGTCGACCACGACGTTGTCGACCTCGCCGAGGAGTCGTCCATCGGGCGTGTAGATCTGGCGGCCCAGGAGTTCGGTCATCTCGACCAGCATGGTGGCGTACCCGGCTGTCGGCGAGGCGGCCCGGCCTTCTTATGTCTTTGGGCGCAGAAGAACGGCCGGTCGGCCGGATCCGGTCCGGCGGGCCGGCTCACGCCTCGCCCTCGCCTTCCGGCGCCTCGCGACGCACCTGTCCGCGGTACATCTCGAGCAGCTCCTTCGAGGTGGTCGCGTCGGTGGCGCCCTTGTCGTCCCGGATCCGACCGGTGAACCGAGGGAACCGGAGGGCGAAGCCGACGCCGGGTCGGATCGCGCCCGCGGCCGCCCGGTGGATCGGGCTCAATGTGAGCTCGGCCCCGCGGACCTCGATCACGAGGCCGGGCCGGAACCATTGATCCGGGGTCAGCCCGGTCTCGACGGAGGGGGGCGCGGCGTCGACCTCGAACGGCTTCAAACGGCGGGGCATCTCCCGAAGCTGCTCGTCGTCGAACCCGCTCCCGACCTTGCAGAACGACTCGAACTTGTCCCGCTTCGGGTCGTACACCGCCAGCAGGTACGCGCCGAAGCGGCCCGCCCGGCGCCCGCGGCCGGCGAATCCGCCGACCACGACCCCGTCGATCGAGTCGGTGAGGCCGGTCGTGTAGTCCCGCTTGTACTTGATCCACCAGTACCCCCGAGCGCCCGCCCGATACCGGCTTCCCGGCCCGAGCGATTTGGCCATGACGCCCTCGGCGCCCCCGCTCACGGCCTCTTCGAGGAACGCGGTGGCCTCGTCGACGGTCCGCACGATCCGCTGCTGCGCGAGCCGCACCCGCTCGGTGGGCCGGAGGATCTGCTCGAGCCGCCGCCGGCGGGCCGGAAAGTCCTCCGCGGACACGTCCTCGTGGCCGGCGAGCAGCACGTCGAAGAGGAACAGCGCGACCGGGATCTCCGCCTGGGCCTTGTCGAGATCGTGCTTGCGGCCCCGGCGCCGCGAGACCTCCTGGAACGGCTGGATCTCGTCCGTGTCGAGGTCGATCGGCACGCACTCGCCCTCGACGATGGCCGGCTTCACGGCGAGCGCCTTCGGGAGATCCGCGATCAGCTCGGGGAACTGCGCGCTCATGTTCTCGAGCCGGCGCGAGAACAGCTCGGGCGCGCCGTGCGCCGGGACGTGCGCCTGGATGCGCAGCCCGTCGTACTTGTACTCCAGCGCCGCCTCGCCGCCCATGCGCTTCAGGACGGCCTCGAGCGACGGCTCGCGCTCGGCCAGCATCGGCCGGATCGGTCGCCCGACCTCGAGGCCGATGCGGGCGAGGCCCTCGACCCCGTGATCGACCAGGGTGCGGGCGACCAGGCCCAGATCGCTGGAGACGTTGAACGCGGCCTCGATCTTCGAGCGTGCGTCCTTCGAGCCATCGGCGAACGCGGTGGCGAGCGCGTCGAGGATCGTCATCTCCCGGACGCCGACCCGCAGGGTCCCGAGCACGAACCGGACGAGGAACTTCGCTTCCTGGGGACCGGCCCGCTCGAGCAGGCCGGTCAGGACCCGGATCTTCTCCGCCTGCGACGCTTCGCCCTTGGCCGCGGCGATCTCGCGAAGCCCGTCGTAGACATCGCGGACGGAGAGAGCGGCGCTGGCGGCCGGAGCCGACCGCGGCCCGAGCAACTCCTCGGCGGTGGTCCCCAGGTCGCCGGCTCGCTTCGCATGGGTCGCGACGGTCGCCTCCGCCACCCCGGACGCCTGCGCTACCGCACGGACCGCGAGGGATCCGGCCACCCCCAGTTCGACGCCCTCGTACTCGGGCAACAGCTGGCCCTGAGAGAGGTACAACACGTGCGCGAGCTCCTCGCCCCGGAGCGGCCGGATCAGGTCCGCCAGGATCTGTCGCATCTCGAGGCGCTTGGAGGTCGCCTCGAGGCGCCCGTAGGCGTCGGCGAGCTCAGCGAACCGCATCGGAGGCCCCCTCGTGGATGGCGGTGCGCAACCGGCGCAGGTTCTCCGCGACCGGATGTCCATCGAAGACCGCGTTCCCGCACACGAAGAACGTCGCCCCGGCCCGGGCCGCATCCGCGGCGGTCTCGACGTTGACCCCGCCATCGATCGAGACATCGGCACCGTGTCCGACCTCGTCGAGCTTCGCCCGAGCGGCGCGCACCTTCGGCAGGGCCTCCGGCAGGAACCGTTGTCCGGAGAACCCCGGATGGACGCTCATCACCAGCAGCTGGTCGACGTCCGAAGCGAGGCCGTCCACCGCGGCGAAGGGGGTGTCCGGACGGAGGGCGGCTCCGACGCGGAGGCCCAGGGCATGGACCGCCCGGACGACCTCCGCCGGATCGTCGTCGGACTCCACGTGGAACACGAGCGTGTCGCCTCCGGCCCGGTGGAACGCGTCGAGGAATTTGAGCGGGTTCGTGATCATGAGGTGGATGTCGAGCGGCAGCCGGGTCCGCGCCCGCACGGCCGCGACCAGCGCGGGGCCGAACGATAGGTTCGGGACGAAGTGCCCGTCCATCACGTCGAGGTGGAAGGCGTCCGCTCCGCCGGACTCCGCGGCCCGGACGGCCTCCCCGAGGGCACCGAAATCGGCACTCAGGAGCGAGGGTGCGAGGCGGAGCCGGCGCTCCCCGCCCGGCACGGCGCGCGGAACTTCTAAGAGTATATATACCGGCTCAGGGCTCGGCCGTAAGACTCCCGTCGCGGGGTCGTGAGGGACACAATGTCCATGAGCGCACAGCGGAACGAGAATTCCAAGAACTGGTCGGGCCGAAGGGGCGCCTCGATGGTCCTGGCGCCGGTGATCCTGATCGTCGTGATCATCGTGGTCGGGGCCGGCGGCTATGCCGCGCTGAGTTCGGTGAGCAGCTCCTCGCCCACGACCGTCACGTCGTGCGCTCCGGCCTCGAGCGCGGCGTGTAAGGCGGCGGCGGGCGGAAACGACGTGAGTACGTTCGTCGCGTTCTCTCCCGCCTTCGGTACTTCTGTCCTTTCTGTTTCCCAGGGCCAAAGCGTGCCCATCACGGTGAGCGTTCCGGAAGCCGCGTCCAACTACCAGGTCTTCTGGGGCGATGGCACCAACACCACGCAGGCGGCCCCGACCTTCACGCACACGTACACCAACCTTGGTAACTACGTCATCTCCGCCCAGGCGGAGGTCAAGGGGATCTGGCACACGGGCACGGCGGCTCTCTACCCCGTCACCGTAGCGCCGTCCCTCGGCACGGACAGCTCCGGGTACTACCCGACCGTCACCGCGACCCTGACCAACGGCTCCACCAGCGCGAACAACCTCGGGTGGCTGCCGGGTGGCAAGGGCACGATCACGGTCACGGCCATCTACTCGACCCAGCCCGCGAACCCGAGCTACGTCCCGCAGACCACCTCGTTCACGTCGAGCGGCGGCACGCAGACCGCGGCCTCCCCGACCGCGAGCGGCGGCTCGGCGAGCTACTCGTTCAGCTCGGCGGGCGTCTACACCATCACCATGGTGGGCCCGATCAAGAACACGGCCACGTCCCAGACGATCTACCAGAACTACACCTGGTCGGTCTTCGTCAGCCCCAGCGGGCTCGCGCCGGGCTGCGGGCAGTGCCGGACCAGCTCTTCGGGCACCCACACCTCCCCGCACTCCGGGACGATCACGGCCTACGAGGTCGCGCCCGCCGGCGGGACCACCGTTGACCCGGCGATCTCGTACGACACGGTGAGCGCCGAGATGGTCTACAACGTCTACCAGACGCTCGTGACCTACAACGGGACGAGCACGGCCACGTTCATCCCGCAGCTCGCGACCTGCGTGCCGGGCACCGCCCAGTGCGCTTCGCTCTACGGCGGGAACGACCTGATCGCGACCAACGCGAGCGGCGCCGATGTCTACTGGACGTTCGTGCTCGACTCGAACGCGAAGTTCTACGACCCGGCGACCAAGGCGTCCTGGGGAGTCTACCCGTCCGATGTCGTGTTCAGCTTCGCCCGGACGCTCTCGTACGCGGACCTGCCGGGCATCGAGGCAACCGCGGGCTGGATCGACTCGGAAGCGCTGCTTCCCGCCGGCAACCTGAGCTGGGACGTCTCCTCGCTCACCGGCTACGGGATCCACCAGCCGTTCAACAACACGCCGTACAACATCTTCTCGTCGATGTTGGTCAACGACAGCGCGTACTGTCCGTCGGCCGCGATGACCCAGGACCACGGCTGCGTGACGTTCGTCGCGAACGGACCGGGCGCGCAGAACGGCCTCACCCTGCCGAACCGGACGTGGTCGAACTTCCTGCAGTTCATCGCGGACCCGCTCGGCAGCGGGATCGTGCCCGCGGGCTGGTTCACCGCCCAGGGATTCGGCGCGGGCCTCCCCGGCTGGGGCCTCCCCGCCAGCTGCCCGTCCAGCGGTGACTGCCCGATGTACCTCCCCGGCAACTACACGAGCTCGACCGCGTCGGGCTACTGGGCCAACATCAACTCGACGTTCCCCGCGACCAAGTGGGATTCGATGCAGGAGCTCGAGTTCAACAACCCCAACGTGAACGGCATCGTCCGCTACCAGATGGTAGGATCGGGCCCCTACTACATGGTCGGGAAGTTCAACTCGGCCGTGGGCTACACGCTGGCCGCGAACCCGGCCTACGCGCAGCCGACCGGCTGCGCCGGCTACCAGTGGTGCGAGCCCGCCCCGGGGACCTACGCGCCGAACATCAAGGTCTACTGGGACGACTCGGACACGGAAGGTATCCAGCAGTACATCGCGGGCCAGACCGACTTCGCCACGATCCTGGCACCGGAGACTCCCACGATGCTGTCGCTGATCCAGCAGGGGAAGATCGGGGCGACGACCGCGCCCACGCTGAACATCTTCTTCTACAGCTACGCGGCCACGTTCGACGTCCAGGCGGCGCAGGCGATCGACCCGTTCACCCTGAACGTGCCGGGCACCTTCTTCGCGTCGGACGGCGTGCGGAACTTCGTCAACCTGGCGTATCCGTACACCACGGTCGAGAACACGATCAACACCGTGGACGGTATCCAGTACGGATTCAACTACGGTGGGGCGATCCCGCAGGGGATGGGGGACTACTATCCTGAGAACATCTCGTGGCCGAACGCAGATCCGACCGGCTCGGCGAGCACGCCGGGCACGGCCGCGTGGTGGTGGGCCCAGATCAACACCCAGGGCAGCAGCGTCTACGACTCGTGGGTCGCGACGCACTGCAGCAGCTCGACGCCCTGCGAGTTCCCGATCATCGGGGAGCTCGGGGACCCGAGCGGTGACGCGGCGATCCAGCTGTGGATCCACGAGATCGAGGCGATCTCGGGCGGCGCGCTCCAGCCGAACACGTTCGACCTGAGCTTCAGCCAGCTGGTGACGGACACGCTCTCGAGCACCCCGTCCCAGATCCCGCTGCCGCTCTACACCCTCGGCTGGGCGCCCGACTTCCCTGACCCGACGGACTACATGCCCACGCTGTGGACGAACGGTTCGTACGGTCTGCCCGACGCGACGTTCTACACGTTCAGCCAGTCGGCCTACAACGCGGGGACCTGCGGGAACCTGGACAACCTCCCCTACTGGGCGAGCGTCTCGGTGATCCCGGCCGACTGCCAGGGCGTGGCGTTCATGACGATGGACTACTGGATGGGGATCGCGGGCACCACGCCCGCGGGCTCGCAGCGGGTGCTGCTCTACAACATGATCGAGCACATCGGCAACGCGCTGTCCCTCCAGCAGTACACGCTGCAGCAGAACGGGATCGGCACCTACGCGCCGTGGATCAACCCGGCGACCCTGGACCTCAACCCGATGTGGGCAGGAGACTTCCTGTTCTACTTCATCCAGGGGAACGGGGTCGTCTGAGCTCGGTCGGCGGTCGTCGGCGGTCCAGCCCGGATCGCACGGACCAACCCTTTCTCCCTCGGACGGGGGCCCGGTTCGGGCCCTCGCCGAGATTGTCTCGTGAACTTCGAGCGATGATCGACCGACGGTCGACGCTCTCGGGATCGGGGTAGCCCGGCGCTGGCCCTGTGTCGGCCGATCGGATCCCTACAGGAACTCCTTGGGATCGGGGGCCGTCTCGGTCGCGCCCGAGACCGGAGCATGGCCCCGGACCTCCTCGGCCTCGGGGGTCCATCGGCCCACGGGCACGGGGCGGAGCCACCAGAGCCGGTTCTCCGCGTTCCGGCCGTGGGAGACGCTCTCCGGGCGGTGCCAGAGGTACTGCCAGAGGACGATCTCGAGGTACACGGCGACCGCGAGCAGGAGCAGGGTCAGCGCGCCGTAGGTGAACGCGCTCACGACGACCCAGACGTCCACGATCAGGAACGCGAGACCGAGCCACCATTTCGCGGCGCTGAAGAGGAACCACTCCCGCCACGAGGGCCCCGGATCCTGCCGGGCCAGTTCCATCTCCTGGCGGACCTCGGGAGGGAGGTCCTTCCGGCTCGGCAGGCCGAACCAGCGCGCCTTGCCGCCGGATCCGGAGTCCGGAGGCGTCTCGGAAAAGTCGCCGGTCGCCATGGCCCTCGAGGAGAGCCCCCCGCCGCGCTAGCTCGCGACGCCCGGGGAGGCCGGAGCGGAATCGGGAAGCGGGGCGGCCGCCGTGGGTTCCTCCCCGGCCGGTTCCCCGGGCGGCGTGTACAGGTGGCAGGAGACCCAGTGCCGGGGCCGGATCTCCACGAGCTTCGGTTCCACCTTCGAACAGACCGGCATCACGGCCGGGCACCGGGTGTGGAAGCGGCAACCGGACGGCGGGGCCGCGGGGCTCGGGACGTCCCCCTGCAGCACGATCCGCTGGCGCTTGAGGGTCGGATCCGGGATCGGGATGGCGGACAGGAGCGCCTGCGTGTAGGGGTGCAACGTCCGCGTGAACAACTCGTCGGTCGGGGCCTCCTCCACGATCTGGCCGAGGTACATGACGACGACCCGTTGGCTCATCGCACGGACGACCGACAGGTGGTGGGAGATGAACAGGTAGGAGATCTGCTGCTCGTCCTGGAGCGTCCGCAGGATGTTCAGGATCTGGGCCTGGACGGAGACGTCGAGCGCACTGGTCGGCTCGTCGAGCACGATGAACTCGGGGCGACGGGCGAGCGCGCGGGCGATGCCGATCCGCTGGCGCTGTCCGCCGGAGAACTCGTGGGGGAACCGCCACAGGTGTTCGGGGTTCAGCCCCACCTCCCGGAGCAGCTCCGCGGCCCGCTCGTAGCGCTGGGCGCGGGAGCCCACGCGCTGGATGGCGAGCGGCTCGGTGACGATGTCGCGGACCAGCATCCGGGGCGAGAGCGAGCTGTAGGGGTCCTGGAAGACGATCTGGAGGCGTCCCCGCAGCTCCCGCATCTGCCGCGACGACTTCCGGTACAGCGAGTACTGCTCCGCGATCTCGTCCAGCTCGGCCAGGGACTCCGCGGCCGCCGCCGCCTGCCCGTTGTTGGGCTCCGCGGCGCCCCCCGGGGCGATGGCTCGGTAGAGCCCGTCGAGCTTCGCGTAGACCTCGGGCGGAGGCCGGTAGTAGGTGTGGCCCGAGGTCGGCTCGATCAGCCGGAGGACCAGGCGCCCCATGGTGGTCTTGCCGCAGCCGGACTCGCCGACGAGCCCGACCGTCTCGCCCTGGTGGACCGTGATGTTGACGCCGTCGACCGCGTGGACGTCGCCGATGTGCGCGGAGAAGACGCCGCCCCGGATGGGGAACAGTTTCCGGACGTTCCGGGCGGCGAGAACGACAGGCCGACCCTCCATGGCAGGATCCGGCAGTGCCATGGCTCTCCTAATTCACGGCGACGGGACCCTTGTATAAATAGCAGGCGACGGTGTGACCCTCGCCCTCGACCGTCGTCGGCGGCCGCTTCTCTTTGCAGATCGGCATCGCGTACGGACACCGCGGGTGGAAGCGGCATCCGGTCGGCGGAGTGATCAGGTTGGGCACGGCGCCCGGGATCGACGCGAGCCGCTTCGTCGGCTCGTCCACCCGGGGGATCGAGGCGAGCAGCCCCTGGGAGTAGGGGTGGAGGGGCCGCCGGAACAGCTCCTGGACCGGTGCCGTCTCCACGATCACGCCCGCGTACATGACGCAGACCCGATCGGCGACCTCGGCGATCACCGCCAGGTCGTGGGTGATCAGCAGGATCGCGGTGCCGACCCGGTGCTTGAGCTCGCGCATCATCTCCAGGATCTGAGCCTGGATCGTGACGTCGAGCGCGGTCGTTGGCTCGTCCGCGATGAGCACGTCCGGGTCCGCGGAGAGCGCCATCGCGATCATCACGCGCTGGATCATCCCGCCCGACAGCTCGTGCGGATAGCCGCGCGCCACCCGGGCCGGGTTCGCGATCGCGACCCCCTCGAGGAGCTGGACCGTCTCCCAGAACGCCTCGGTCGTGACCGGCTTCTTGACGTGGCCCCGGATCCCCCACAGCCCGAAGTAGAACGTCCGGTACCGCAGCGCCCGGATCTTCCGGGAGACGGCCCGACGCTCGCGCCCCCGGGGCGCCCGGGTGCGCATCTCCTCGAGGTAGACGCCGTTGAGCTTCTCCACGAGCTCCATCCGCTTGAGCTCGCGCCGGAGGTAGCTCCGCTGGAACGCCGAGAGCTTCAGGCGGGCGAACCGCCGTCGCACCTCCTCGCCGGAGTCCGAGAGCGTCGCGCCGGCGTCCCGCGCCGTGTAGTAGCTCTCTGTGCCGATCGAGGTGAGCCCCGCGATCCGACCGATGTCCGCCGCCGCGGCGAGAGCGGCCGCCCGGTCGGCCGAGCGAGCGGCCCAGACGAGTCGGTCGAGCGCCGCGTCGAGGCTGGTCTCGCTGCCCTCGGCGGCGGGCGCCTCGGGCGGCCCGGCGGTCCCGCCCCGCGGCGCCACCTGGGCGGCGACCTTCGCCGCGTCCGCGTCGAGCAGGCGCTGCACGACCTCCCGGCCGCGGTGGAGCAGGAGGGCCTCCGACACCTGGTCGGAGATCGAGAAGATCGGGTTCATCGCCTGCGACGGCTCTTGGAAGATCATCGAGATGCCGCCGCCCCGGATCGCGGCCATCCGCTCCGTCGCGGCGCGGATCCTCCGGAAGGAGCGCTTGATCTTCACGCGCCCGGTGTCGCCGATCGGCTTGAACGAGGCCTCGCGGTCGAGATCCCAGAGGACGTCGGCCCCGCGGAACAGGACGCTCCCGGACATGATCCGGCCGGGCGGATCCGGGATGAGCCGCGTGATGGAGAACGACGTGACGCTCTTGCCGCAGCCGGTCTCGCCGACGAGCCCGAGCGTCTCGCCCTTCTTCAGCTTGAACGTGACCCCGTCGAGCGCCTTGACGACTCCGTCGTACGTGTAGAAGTAGGTCTTCAGGTCCCGGACGTTGAGCACGATCGGGTCCGCGTCCGGTCGGCTCGGGTCGGCCACGGTCTCGAGCGCCCCGACCTCGAGCGCCGGGCTCTCCTCCGTGGGCGGGAGGGAGGTCGCGGTGCGCGGAGCGGCGGTCGCCATCCTCTCTCTCTACCTCCGCAGCCGGGGATCCAGCGCGTCCCGGAGTCCGTCGGCGAGGAAGTTCACGCTGATCGCGAAGAGGAACAGCGCCAGGCCGGGGAACAGCAGCTGCCACCACGGGATGACGCAGGTCGCGATCTGGCACGAATCCCAGAAGGCGCTGAGGTCCGCGACCGAGAGCGCCGCGATGGTGCCCCACTCGGGCAGGTAGGTGGACGGGAAGATCCGGATCCCGAGGAAGACGATCGTCCCGATGATGATCGGGATCGTCCCCACGTCGAGGGACATCTGGATGAACACCGGGTAGACGCTGTTGGGGACGATGTGGCGCAGGATGATCCGCCCGCGGCCCGCGCCGCTCGCCCGGGCCGCCTCGACGTACTTCTGCTCCCGGACGACGAGCACCTGACCTCGGACGAGACGGGCGTAGAACGGCCACCACGTCACGAGGAAGCCTCCGATGAGGAGGTAGATGTGGGACGCGAAATCCGTCCCGCTCGAAGGTAACAGGGTGATCAGCACGGTCACGACGACGATCACGAAGAGCAACTGCGGGATCGAGAGGAAGATGTCGACCAACCGCATCAGGCCCTCATCGACGACCCCGCCCATGTAGCCCGAGACCGCGCCGAGGAACAGCCCGATCGTCGCGCCGGCGCCCACGATCGTGAGCGAGATGAGGAGGGACCAATCCGATCCTCGTAACAGGCCGTCGTAGGTGTTGTAGAAGTACTGGATCGGCGGGTCGACGGTCAGCGAGCCCAGCGGGAGCGGACCCGGTTGGGTGAAGCTCGCCCAGGTCGGGGCGATCACCGAGGGGAAGTTCGCGGGGGTCTCGTAGCAGCCCGGCCCCGGCGGGACCGTGCCCTGGGGGTACGTGCACACGGAGGGCGGGAACGGACAGGAGGCCCCGTTCGTCGCGCAGTACTCCGTCATGTACTCGTACGAGAGCGGCGTGGTGAGGGCGTAGACCGCGACGGCCGCGATCAGGATCAGGATGATCAGCCCGGCCATCGCGAGGCCGTTGCGTCGGAGGAAGTACCACGTGCGCTTGGTCTGCGCGATCCGCGGCGCCATCCGCTGGCGGAACGACGGGGCGCCGGTCGACGATTCGTAGACGTCCGGCGGGGTGCTCATGGTGGATCGCGTCCTCCTCCGCCTACCCCAGCCGGACCCTCGGATCCAGGTAGGCGTACAGCACGTCGACGATCAGGTTCGCGCCGACCACGAGGAAGGTGAACAGGAGCGTCGTCCCGAAGACGAGCCCGATGTCGATCGGCGTGATGACCGAGTACGCCAGCAGCTGGCCCACGCCGTGCAGGTTGAACAGCAGCTCAATGACGGGGAATCCGCCCACGAACGAGGCGAAGGTGAGCCCCAGGACCGTCACGGTCACGTTGAGGGAGTTCCGTCCGGCATGGCGCCGCACGACGGTCCGCTCCGGCACGCCCTTGGCCCGCGCCGTCCGGACGAAGTCGAGGTTCATGACCTCGAGCATGCTGTTCCGGACGAACCGCAGCAGCAGCGCGATCGTGCCGTAGGCGATGATGAGCGCCGGGAGGATCATGCGCAGCACGGTGTCGAAGGCGAGCCACCACTGTCCGTGGATCAACGCGTCGACCGTCGGGAAGCCGGTCGGGTGGCTGATGTACCCGGCGGTCAGCCACGAGGGATACCCGAAATTCGACGGATCGGGCGCGGCGTAGCAGTACGGTTGGGGCCAGGACCCCGTGAAGTCCTGGAACGTGGTCCCCGTGGAGCAGAAGAAGGAGTGGTAGCCGTTGATCGAACCTAATCCGATCAGGACGGCGGCGAGCACGAGGCTGCCGAGCAGGAACGTCGGGAGGGCGAACCCGGAGAACGACATGACCCGGGACGCCTGGTCCACGGGTCGGTTCCGGTAGACGGCCGAGAGGTTCCCGAGCGGGATGCCGATGGCCATGATGATCGCTAACGAGAGGGCCGCGAGCTCCAGCGTGTACGGGAGGAACCACCCGAGCACGGTGGTCACCGCCTGGGCCTTGGCCTCGGGGTACGTGTAGGTGACCGCGCTCTGGTTCCCGACGTGCCCCCAATTGAAAGTCAAACTATTGTACATCCATAAGCCCCATTGGACCCAGACCCCCTGGTTCAATCCGAGCTTGTTCAGCGCGTAGTGGTAGTACGGGTTCGAGCAGTTCTGCGTCGCGTTCGCCGGACAGACCCCTTGGCCCGGGGCGAGCGTCTTCGCGTACGACTGTCCGCGGGGGGGAACGCCCAGGTACGCGGTGAATCGCTCCGTGAGGGGCACCGCGCTGACCAGCACGAACGTGATGGTCATTACGCCGAGAATGATCGGGATGATCAGCAGGAGTCGGCGCACCACATAGGTCCACATCCGCATGTGCGCCGCCCCCCTCGGCGGTCTCCCGGCCGCCGAGCCATGGCGAGACACGGGCCGCTATATATAGAGGGCAGAAGCGCGCCGCTTCCCGTCAGCTACTTGGGGGGTGTCGGGAGAAAATGGGTCGCGCTCAGCCGAGCCGGACGCGCGGATCGAGCCAGGCGTACATCACGTCGACCACGAGGTTCGCGACCACGATGATGATCGTGAACAGGATCGTCGAGCCGAACGTGAGCCCGAAGTCGATCGGCTGCGCGACCGACACCGCGAGGATGTAGCCGACGCCGTGGAGGCCGAAGATCGTCTCGATCACGGGAAATCCGGCCCAGAATCCGGCGATCGTGAGCCCTAACACGGTGAGGGTGACGTTCCAGGAGTTGCGGCCGGCGTGCCGCTTGATCACGACCTTCTCGGGCAGCCCGTTGGCGCGGGCGGTCCGGACGAAATCCAAGTTCATCACCTCCAGCATGCTGTTCCGCACGAAGCGCAGCAGGAACCCGATCGAGTCGTACACGACGATGATCGCCGGCAGCAGCATCCGGAAGATCGTGTCGAGCGAGAGCACGTAGTCGCCGTGGATCGCCGCGTCGATCGTCGGGAATCCGGTCGGGGTGCTGAGGTAGCCGCCGATCAGCCAGGCCGGGTAGCCGTCGTTCGCCGCCGAGGGGTTGGGGAAGCAGCCGGGCGGAGGCCAGGACCCGTAGACGTCGAACAGGGTCCCGTACCCGGGGCAGCCGTACGACTGCCAGTGGTTCGCGGCCCCGAACAGTAACAGGACGCCGAGCAACAGGATCGTCCCTAAGAGGAAATCCGGGAACGCGAGACCGGAGAACGAGAGGACCCGGATCCCCTGATCGACGGGGCGGTTCCGCATCTGGGCCGCGTACATTCCGAGCGGGATCGACAGGAACAGCACCAGCAGGGCGACGACCCCGAGCTCGAGCGAGTAGGGAAGGAACCAGCCGAGCACCGTCAGCACCGGCTTGCCGTCGGCGGGCGGGAAGGCCGCGGCCGCTTCGCTGTGGTTCGCGACGTAGCCCCACTTGAGCGTGAAGCTGTCGTACATCCAGATTCCCCACTGGACGTAGACGGGACTATCGAGACCGAGCCGGTGGATCGCGTACTGATAGAACGGATTGGGGCAGTCCGACGTCGCGTTCGCGGGGCAGACGCCTTCCCCGGGGATCAGGTAGGGGCTGTAGCCGCCGGGCGTACCCTTGGGGGGCGGCCCCAGGTACGAGGCGAGCCGATCCTGGATCGGGATGGCGCTGACGAGAGCGAAGGTGACGGTCATCACGCCGATGATGATCACCACCATCAGCAGCAAGCGCCGGACGATGTACGCCCACATCTTCATCGCCCGCTCCCTCCCGACCGGATGCCCGTCAACTGCGTCCGGTCGAGCCTCGCCCGTCTATAAATACCCCCGAATGGCGCCGGTCGTGCCGGCGCGCCCGCCGCCCTGCCCGGTCACAGGAGCGGCAGGCTTCCGGTGATCGGATCGAGGTCCGAATTCCGCGCGGGGCCGAGACCGAGGCAGGTCCGGGTCCCCGGCGCCACCTCGGTGAGCCCGGCGTCCTCCACCCACGCGGTCAGGATCCCCCGGGCCCGGGCCGCCCGATCGATCCGTTCGAGCTCGTCGAGCCGCTCCACCGTCAGGGCGATCTTCTTCTGTCCCTGTTGGCGCCACTCGTGGTACACCCGGGGCTCCTGGGCCGCGGCCCGCTCCGCGAGGAGCACCGCCGCGTGGGCGACCTGCACCGCAATCTTGCCGGTCGTCAGCCGGATCTCGCCCCGGACCACGACCACCATCTTGACCTCCCCGCCGGCCCGCCGATTATCGACCGTACGCCACCTCCCGCTCCCGGCCGAGCGCCTCCTGCTCTCCGACCAGCCGGTCGATCTCCTGGCGGATCGCGGCGCGCTCGGCCTCGGGAGCGTGCGAGACCCGCAAGGCGTGGCGGAGCCGTCGCTCCTCGCGGCCCAGCTCCTCGAGCCGGCGCGTGAGCTCCCAGGCCCCTTCCTCGCCGGCCTCGGGCTCGGGGGCCGGCGGACTCGGTGCCGATCGCGCGTACGCGCCCCGGAGCCAGCCGGCGATGAGGCCGACCAGCGCGACCCCGGCCAGGACCGATTCGAGCACCGGGTCCGTCCAGTTCGCCTGGAATCCACCGGGCGCCGCGGCGAGCAGGAGCTCGCCGGCGAGGACGGTCAGCACCACGCTGAGCACGAACGCCAGGGTCCCGATCTCGAGCGCGCGGCGCAGCGCGCCGGGGCCTCGGACCCGCCACTCGGGGAAGGTGGCCTTCGCGACGGTGTAGCCCGGGACGAAGAACAGGAGGGGCACCCCGACCACGACCTCCCACGCGGCCGCGGTCATCGGACGGCCCCGCGGCTCATTCCGGCGTGGCCTCGGCTCCGCTGAACTGCCGCTCGAGCTGGCGTCGCAGGCGCCGGTTCGAGGCCAGGCCGTGGGCCGCCTTCCGCGTCGCCTCGTAATGCTTCAGCAGCGCCCGGACCTCCTGGGTACGGGTGCCGCTGCCCCGAGCGATCCGGTGGACCCGGTCCGCCTTGATCACCTGGGGGTCGTCGAGCTCGGCGCCGGTCATCGAGTCGAGGATCGTGCGGAAGCGCCGGAGCTTCACCTGGGTCGCGTCCATCTGCTGCTCGTCGATCTTCGCGGCCCCGACGCCGGGGATCATCGACATCAGCTTCGAGAACGGCCCCATCTCGCCGAGCGAGGCGAGCTGCGTGCGCATGTCGCGCAGGGTGAACCGGCCGCTCATCAGGTTCTTCGCGGCCTTCTCGGCGGCCTCCTTGTCCGAGAGCTCCTCGAACCGCTCGAGCAGGGTCTGGATATCCCCCATCCCGAGCAACCGGGAGACGAATCGCGTCGGCTCGAAGTGCTCGAGCTCGTCGAGATGCTCGCCCGTTCCGATGAACACGATCGGCGCCCCGCTCACCGCGACGGCCGAGAGCGCCCCGCCGCCCTTCGCGGAACCGTCCAGCTTCGTGAGGATGACACCGGTGAGCCCGACCGCCTTGTGGAACGCCTCCGCGCTCCGACCCGCGGTCTGCCCCATCGCGGCGTCGAGGACGAGGAACGTCTCGTCCGGCGCGAGCGCGGTCCGGACGCGCTGGAGCTCGGCGATCAGCTCGGGGTCGATGCCGCTCCGGCCGGCGGTGTCGACGATCACGGCCAGATGCGGCGGGAACTTCGCGACCGCCTCGCGCACGATCACCTCGGCTCGGCGCTCCGCGCGGTTCGCGTAGAACTCGGCCCCGACCTTCTTCGCGAGCTGCTCGAGCTGATCGATCGCGGCCGGGCGGTGGACGTCCGCCGCAACGAGGCCGACCCGCACGCCGCGCTTCTGGAAGTATCGGGCGAGCTTCCCGGCCGTCGTCGTCTTGCCCTGGCCGAACAGGCCGGCGAGCAGGATCCGCTTCGGCTTCAGCTCGAACGGCCGCTCCTTCCCGAGGATGCCGCGGATCTCCTCGTAGATGATGCGAATGAGGAAGTCGCGCACGCTGGCCCCGGCGGGGGGCTTCTCCTGGGTCGCACGCTGGCGCACTCGCTGCGTGAGCTCGAGCGCGAGCTGGACGTTGACGTCGGCCTGCAGCAGCGCCCGCTGGATGTCCCGCACGACCTCTGCGAGGAGCGCGGCGTCCACTGTCGACCCGCGGGCGATCTTCTGCAGGACGCCCCGGAGCGACTTCCCCAGTGAGTCGAGGACCATCGTCTGTCCCGCCGGCCGGGCCGGCGGCGGACTAGGGAGAGGGCAGTCACCTATAGTTTTCTCTCGCCGGACGGCGTGCCCGGCGGTCGGGCGCCGGACGGTGCCGGAAGCGCTTTATCGCCACCGCGGGCTTGTTTCGCCGAAGATGCCGCCGGATGCCGTGGCCGCGGCCCCCAAGGTCGTCCCCCCGAAGCTCAATCCGGTCCGGGTGCCGGTGCCGGAAGAGCCCCCGGAGGTCCGGACCGCGGACTTTCGGGAGGTCCTGCACGCGTACTCCCGGGAGGACGCGGTGCTGGAGGCGAAGCGCTGCATCCAGTGTCGCCGCCCGTGGTGCGTGGAGGCGTGTCCGATCAACCAGGACGCGCGGGAATACATCCGGCTCATCGCGGCCGAGGACTGGGACGGCGCCGCCCGGGTGACCCTGCAGGACGACCCGCTCGCGACCTGCCTGTGCAAGGTCTGCTACCACTATTGCGAGGACGCCTGCGTCGTCAAGAAGAAGGGCGTTCCGATCGCGATCCGGCAGCTCAAGCGCGCGGCGCTCGACTTCGGGGAGAGCGACCTCGTCTACGTCCCCTCGAAGCCGAAGCACCAGCGCGTCGCGATCGTCGGGGCCGGCCCGGCCGGCCTGATGGCGGCCTGGGAGCTCGGCGTCCGCGGCTATGGGGTCACGGTGTACGAGGCGGAGGACCGGCTGGGCGGCCTCATGCAGACGATTCCCGCGTACCGGATGTCCGACGCGGACGTAGAGACCGATCGCGCCCGGTTCCGGGACCTCGATGTGACGTTCGAGCGCGACACGAAGATCGGTCGCAACCACCCGCTCGACCGCCTGCTCCGGGACGGGTACGACGCGGTCTTCCTCGCGATCGGGACGCCGACGCACCGGACGCTCGACGTGCAGGGCGAGCACCTCGAGGGGGTGATCCCGGCGCTCTCCTTCCTGAAGCAGCTCAACCACGGCCGGCCGCCGGCGCTCGGCCAGAACATCGTCGTAGTGGGCGGCGGGGACGTCGCGATGGACGCGGTCCGCAGCGCGCGGCGCCAGAGCCCGGGCGGCCACGTGACGCTCGTCTACCGTCGCAGCCGCGAGGAGATGCCGGCGGACCCGGAGGAGATCCACGGAGCGGAGCAGGAGGGCATCGAGTTCAGGTTCCTCCAGGCACCGGAGCGGCTCGTCGGCACCACCCACGTCGAGGGCCTGGTCGTGCAGTCGATCGAGCTCGGACCCCCCGACGCGGGCGGCCGGCGCAGCCCCGTGCCCGTGCCGGGCTCGCAGCAGACGATCCCCTGCGATACCGTGATCGTAGCGGTCGGACAGCGGGCCGACCTGGAAGGGTTCGGCCCGGAGCACGAGCTCCGGCTCACGCGCCAGGGGTGGCCCGAAGGGACCGGGACGGGCTTCGCGACCGCGGTGCCCGGCGTCTTCGCCACGGGCGGCCGGTCGGTCGTCTACGCGATGGGGAGTGCCATGTCCGCGGCGGAGGCGATCGACGCCTACCTCGCCGCGAAGCGCGGAGAGAGCGCGTCGGCGCGGCCGGATCCGTTCGGGGGCCCCGGCACCGCGCACCTTCCGGCCGGGTACACGACTCCCATCCGAAGTTGACCTGATCTCACGGGGCCAACCTTTTTCTCCGACGACCCGCCCCTTCTCCGTGATGTTCGCTCGGTCAGCCCGAGCGCTTGCCCGCGCCCGCGGGGGCCGTCCCGTCGCCTGGGCGGTCGTGCTGGCGGCTGCGCTCCTCGCGTCCTCGATGGGGGTCGCGGTAGCCGCGGCCTCACCGGCGAACCCGGCCCTTTCGAGCGCCGCGGCATCCGCCCTGGGGCCCTTCGCCACCCGAACGGGGTTCTCCTCGAGCTATCTCGCCGAGGTCCCGGGGGCCTCGCCCGCGTCCGGCGAGGTCGAGGTCGTGCTGACGCTCGAGTCGCCCAACCCGGCCTTCTACGCCTCCGTCCCGACCGGGGCCCCCGCGATGACGGAGACCGAGATCGCGGACGAGTACGGCGTGTCGAACGCGTCGTACGCCGCCCTCGAACAGTACTTCGAGGCCCGGGGGGTGAGCGTCCTCCACGCCTGGCCCAGCCGACTCTCTCTCAGCCTCGAGGGGAGCGCGACCGCGGTAGGCACGGCGTTCGGTACCGAGCTCCTGTCGGGATCCTACCAGGGGCGTGCGGTCTCCTTCCCGCGGTCCGTCCCCTCGCTCCCGAGCGCCTTCGAGTCGGAGATCGCCGGAGTTTCGGGGCTCAGCGAGGGCTTCGATACCTTCTCGATGCCGTACACCCCCGCGTCGCCCGGCGTGACGGGGGCGGCCGGATCCACCGGCGCGTCCACGACCCCGATCTACCCCTCCGACGCCCGGGACCTCTACGACGTGTCGCCCCTCTACAACCTCACGGCGAGCCCCACCTACGCGACGGGAAAGGGCATCGTGCTGCTGCTGTGGGGCTGGGGCTACGATCCCTCGGACCTCCGCACCTTCTTCACGAACAACTTCCCGAGCTCGTTCCCGACGCCCACTCTGGACCCGTACCCGGTGGACGGGGCGATGTCGCCCGGCCCGAACGCCCCGAACGACCCCAGCAACGGTTCGCGGGAGCTGACACTCGACCTGGAGTGGTCGGGATCGATGGCCCCTGGGGCCACGCTGGACGCGGTCTATGCGCCCCCGGGTCCCGCGAGCGACGGCTACTCGCCCTCGGACGCGGCGATGGAGGACGCGATCAACACCGCGGTCACCCCGTCCGACGTGCCGAACGTCGCCGTGATCTCCATGTCGTTCGGCTCGGCCGACGGACAGGACCCCCCGTATCAGGCGGCGTTCGAGTCGGCGTTCCAGCAGGCGGCCGACGAGCACATCACCCTCTTCGCGGCGACCGGGGACACGGGCGGCGACGCGCCCTCGTCGGGCGGCGGCTGCAGCGGGACGGTCCAGCCCGAGTACCCGGCGGCGTCCACGCAGGTCGTGGCGGTCGGCGGGACCGTGGTGACCCCCGGCCTCCTTTCGGGGTACTCGGAGACGGCGTGGTCCGATAGCGGCGGTGGCTATTCCGCCGAGTATCGCGCCCCGTCCTGGCAGCTCGTCGGCTCGGCCGCGGCACCGATCGAGGCCGCGGGCGGGTATCGCGGCATGCCGGACGTCGCGGCCACCGCCTCGTACAACTACCTCTATTTCGGCGGGCAGATGGACGTCGGCGACGGGACGAGCTTCGCGACGCCGCTGTGGGCCGGGATCGTCGCCGAGATGGACGCGCTCCGGGGCTCGAACTTCGGCTTCCTCACGCCGGCGCTCTACGCCCTCGGAGCGAGCTCGAGCGCGGAGCCATCCGCGTTCCACGACATCACCTCCGGTTCGAACTGCGTGGGTTCGGCCGGGCCCGGCTGGGACCCGGTCACGGGGTGGGGGTCGCCCGACGCGATCGACCTCTACGAGCATCTCGTCTCGGCGTTCGTGAACGTCACGCTGACCGCGTCGCCCGGGCTCATCGCGCCCGGGGGCTCGGTCGCGATCACGGCGATCGTCACCAACGCCACCAGCGGCGCCGCGATCGCCTCCCTCCCGGTCGTCCTCTCCCTCGGGTCGAACGGGATCGGCGGTCCGTGCTCCGGCTCGTTTGGCTCCCGGACCGTGACGTCCAACGCCTCGGGCGGCGTGGCGACCTCGTTCCACGTGAGCGCCTGCTACCTCGGCTCCTCGGCGGTCGCGACGGTCCTGGTCGAGAGCGACGGGTACTACGGCACCGCCTCCTCGACCGTGCGCGTCAACCTGTTCGGATTCTTCCCCGCGCTCCAGTCGCTGACGACCTATCCCGCGAACATCGTCCTGTTCACGGGCATCATGGCGGTCGCGATCCTCATCGGAGCCGCGCTGGGCCGGCCTCCGCGTCCGAAGCCCGTCGCCCCGGCGGCCGTCACCGGTCCGCCGGTCGTCCCGGCGACACCCACTCCGCCGCCTCCGGCGGCCGTCCCCCCCGCCCCCGCGCCGGTCGCGCCGACGCCCTCCCCGCCCGGGCCCGCACCGGCGGAACCCGTCGCCCCGCCCGAGGGTACGGGGTCGTGACCCCGGTCGTGAGGACTGGCCGCCGACGAAACTCTTAATCAAATCCCCTCCTCCCTCGCCGTCATGCCCGATGCATCGCCGACGGATGCGTCGGACCCCGCCGCCTCCCTCTCGCTCTCGGCCCCGGAGCGGACCGTGCTGCGCGCCCTCCAGACGGCCCCCCGGACGCCGGTCGAGGAGGAAGCGCTCGCGAACGAGCTCTCGCTCGGTCCGGACCAGGTTCGGGGCAGCCTCCAGCGGCTGCGCGCGAAGCGGCTCGCCCTGCTCGAAGAGGCCCACCCGATCGCCCGGCTGATCACGCCGCGCGGACAGCTCGCCCTGCAGCGCGGCCTGCCCGAGCGACGGTTCCTCGAGGCGCTCGACCGGGCCGGCGGCGCGCTGACCCCCGACGCCGCCGCGGCGGCCGGCCTCGATGAGGAGGAGCGCAGCGCGGCGATCGGCATCCTGCGACGGCGCGGCTGGCTCGCGGACGGCGTCCCGTTCCGGCGCACGCCGGCCGCCCTCCCGGCCACCGAGCGCCTTCCCGAGGAGGTCGTCCTGGGCCAGGTCGCGACCGGCGATGACGACGTCGACGAGGCGATCGTGAGCGCGCTCGAGCGTCGTGGTCTCGTCCGCACCGAGCGCCGGTCCGTGAAGCGCTGGTCGCCTTCCGAGGAGGGTCGCCGGCTCGTGATCGAGTCCGAGGGAGAGACGCTGATCGGCCCGCTCACGCCCGCGGTGCTCGCGTCCGGCGCTTGGAGGACCGGCCGGTTCCGCCCGTACGACGTGCGGGCCGCGGTGCCGTTCCGGGCCGCTCCGCACCCCAATCCGTACGCGCAATGGCTCGAGGAGTTCGAGGAGATCCTGATCGGCTTGGGCTTCGAGCAGGCCGAGGGTCCGCTGCTCGAGACCGAGTTCTGGAACAACGACGTCCTGTTCATGCCGCAGGACCATCCGGCCCGCTCCCTCCACGACGCCCTCTCGGTCGTCGGCGTCTCGGGCCGCCCGCCCTCGCCCGAGCTCCTCGCCCGCGTGGCGGCGGTGCACGAGGGCGTGCCCATGCCCGGGGAGACCGAGCCGGTCGGCCCCGGCTGGGGCACCCCGTACGATCCCGGGATCGCAGCGCGTCCCGTCCTCCGCTCGCAGACGACCCCGGTCTCCGCCCGCCTCCTGGCCCTGCATCCGACGCCCCCGTTCCGGCGGTACTCCCTCGACCGGAACTTTCGCCGCGAGGAGGTCGACGCCCGGCACGGGATCGAGTTCACGCAGTGCGAGGGGATCCTCGGCGCCGACGGCACCTCGCTCCGGGAACTGATCGGGATGTTCGGGGCGCTCTCGGAAGCGATCGGGATCCGCGAGATGAAGATCCGGCCGAGCTACTTTCCGTTCACCGAGCCCTCGATCGAGGGGTACGTCCGCCATCCGCGCCTCGGGTGGATCGAGATCTTCCCGGGCGGGATGCTGCGGCCCGAGGTCCTACGCCCGCTCGGCGTCGAGGTTCCCGTGGCGGCGTGGGGGATCGGCATCGGCCGGCTCGCGATGATCGCGCTCGGCCTCAACGATCTGCGCGAGCTGTTCGAGGACGATCTCGATCGCCTGCAGGGGGTCGCGTAGGGATGCCGCAGTCCGTGCTCCAGCGCGACCGCGTGGACGCGCTCCTCCCGCGCGCGCTCTCCGCCCGCGAGCTCGAGGAGCTACTGTTCCCCACGAAGGCGGAGCTCGAAGGTCAGGACGGCGACACGCTCGCGGTCTCGGTGACCCCGGACCGTCTCGACCTGCTCTCGGAGGGAGGGCTCGGTCTCTGTCTGCAGGGACAGCTCGAGGCCGCCCGTGGCCTGCCGCCGTTCCCGATCGTCGACCTCCCGGATCCCGCGATCGCGTTCGACGTCGATCCGTCCGTCGCCGGGCTGCGACCCGCGATCGCCGGGTTCGTGGTCGCGTCCCCGCCGGACCGTCCCCTCGACACTGGGCTCCTCGAGGAGGCGGTCCGATTCCAGGAGCTGATCCACGGCACGGTCGGCCGCGACCGCCGGGCGGCGAGCCTCGGCATCTATCCCTTGGAGCGGCTCTCTCCGCCGTTCCGGTACACGCTCGAGCCGATCGAAGGGGTCCGCTTCGTCCCCCTCGACGGGAGCGACGAGGTCGGGGGGCCGGAGTTCTTCGAACGGCATCCGATGGCGGCCCGGTACGGCGCGCTCGGCCGAGCGGGCGCCTCCTGCCTCACCCTGCGCGACGCGGCCGGCGTCGTGCTGAGCCTGCCGCCGGTCCTGAACAGCCGCGAGGGCGGCGAGGCCCGCGCCGGGGACCGCTGGCTGCTGGTCGAGTCGACGGGCACGCGGGAACGAGCGGTCCGCGAGTCGTTGGGTCTTCTGTCGGTCGTGTTCGCGAGCCGCGGCTGGACGGTGGCGCCGGTGCCGGTCCGCGGGGGGAGCCCGCTCGAGGGAGACGGCCGGCCGGTCGTCGCGCCGCGATCGATCGTCCTCCCGTCGGCCCTCCTGCACGGCCTGGCCGGCGTGGCCCGACCGGCCGACGAGGTCACGCAGCGACTGTCCCGCGCGCGACTCTCGGCGCACCCGCACAGCGGAGGCTGGCGGGTCGAGGTGCCCCCCTGGCGTCCCGACCTCCTGACCGCGGTGGACGTCGCCGAGGACGCGATCCTCGCCGCTCCGCTGCGCCCGGAGGACGGGATCGTGGCGCCGAGCCCGACGCAGGGCCGGCGGCTCGCCGCCGCGCGGTTCCGGCGGCGGTTCTCCATCGCGATGCTGGGGATGGGTCACGCGCAACCGTACACGTCGCTGCTGGTCTCGGACGCGGCCGTCGAACGGGTCCCGGGCGCCCGTCCCCTCCGCCTCCTCAATCCGGTCTCGGCGGAGTTCTCGAGCCTCCGGGACCGCTTGCTCCTCTCGCACCTCGAGGTGCTCCGGCGGAACACGCGCCACAGCTATCCGCAGCGCATCGGCGAGGTCGGCCCGGTGGTGGTCGCGGACCCCGCGGCCGAGAGCGGGGCTACGACCCGCTACCACGCCGGGGCGCTCGTCGCGAGCGACGGGGCCGGGTTCGCGGACGCCGCGGCGATCGTCGACGCGCTGCTCCGGGAGGTCGACGTCGTCGCCGTGCGCGAGCCGGCGGACCTCCCGGGGACGATCGTCGGACGGGCGGCCCGCGCCCGCGTGGCGGGCGAGGCGGTGGCGGAGCTGGGAGAGATCCGCCCCGAGACGCTGACCGCCCTCGGGGTCCCGGTGCCGGTCGCCTGGGCCGAGATCGACCTCACGGCGCTGGCACCGCTCGTGTCGGTCCGCGAGAGTTAAGAGCGTTCCCCGGTCGAAGGACCATGGCCCGGAGTCGCCGACGCACCGGGGGGCCGAGCGGGAAGGAGCGCTGGGAGCGCGCCGCCCGCGAGGCGATCGGCGTGCGTGCGGAGGAGGGTCGGCTTCCGCTGCTCGTGGGGCCCCCCGAGGACCCCGACGGAGCGTTCCTCGAGTCGATCGGTTTCCCGGGGGAGTATCCGTACACCCGCGGCATCCAGCCGACGATGTACCGCGGCCGGCTGTGGACGTTCCGCCAGTACTCGGGGTTCGGGACGGCCGCCGCGACGAACCGCCGGTTCCATTTCCTCATGAAGGGCGGGCAGACCGGCCTCTCGGTCGCGTTCGACCTTCCCACGCAGAATGGCTACGACTCGGACCACGCTCGCGCCGGCGGGGAGGTGGGCCGCTGCGGCGTGCCGATCGCCTCCCTCGGGGACATGCGGACGCTCTTCCACGGCCTTCCGCTCGACCGGGCGACGGTCTCGATGACGATCAACGCGACGGCCCCGATCCTGACCGCGTTGCTGCTCGCGGTCGGCGAGGAGAACGGCGTGCCGCGGGCCCGGCTGGGGGGCACGGTCCAGAACGACATCCTCAAGGAGTACGTCGCCCGGGGCACCTACATCTATCCCCCCGGACCATCGCTCCGCCTCGCGGTCGACCTGATCGAGTTCGCGACGCGCGAGATGCCCCAGTGGAACTACATCTCGGTCTCGGGCTACCACATGCGGGAGGCTGGAGCGACCGCGGTCCAGGAGGTCGCGTTCACGATCGCGAACGCGATCCAGTACGTCCGGGCGGTCCGCGAGCGGGGTCTGGATCTCGACGAGTTCCTGCCGCGGCTCTCGTTCTTCTTCTCGGCGGACCGCAACTTCCTCGAGGAGATCGCCAAGTTCCGCGCCGCCCGCCGGCTCTGGGCCGCGGTCGTGCAGGACACCTTCGGCGCGCGCCAGGCCCGCTCGAAGCAGCTCCGCTTCCACACCCAGACCGCCGGCTCGAGCCTCACGGCGCAGCAGCCGGAGCTGAACGTCGTGCGCACGACGCTCGAGGCGCTCTCCGCCGTGCTGGGCGGGACGCAGTCCCTCCACACGAACGCGCTCGACGAGGCGCTCGGGCTGCCGACCGAGTCGTCCGCGCGCCTGGCCCTTCGCACCCAGCAGATCCTCGCCGAGGAATCCGGGGTCCCCTCCACGGTCGACCCCATCGGCGGGGCCTACGAGATCGAGTATCTGACGGACCGCATCGAGCGCGAGGCGCGCGAGTACCTCGAGCGGATCGACGCGATGGGCGGGGCGCTCCCCGCGATCGAGCGCGGGTTCTTCGCGGCCGAGATCGCGCGCGAGGCGTACCGCGTCGCCCGCGCCCGCGAGGCGCGCCAGGAGCTCGTGGTCGGCGTCAACTCCTATCCCGAGGGGAATCCGTCGTTCACCCTCTTCCCCGGCGACGGGAAGCGCGGCGTGGCCGTGCAGCGCGTCACGCCGGCGGAGGAGCGGGCCCAGGTCGCCGGGCTGCGCCGCTGGCGTCGCCGGAGGGACGCGCGCGCGACCGAGGCGGCGCTCGCCGCGCTCGAGCGGGCGACCGACGCCGGCGAGAACGTGATGCCGCACGTGCTCGCGAGCGTACGCGCGGGGGCGACCCTGGGCGAGGTCGCGGACGTCTGGCGCCGCTCCTTCGGCGAGCAGGCGCCGTCGCGCGCGTTCTAGGGGGATCCGCCGGTGCAGCTCGATCACGTCGGCATCGCGGTCCCCGACCTCACGGCCGCCCTGGCGGCGTGGGGACCGCTCATCGGCGCCCCGGACGGTCCGCCCGAGGTCGTCCCGTCGAACCGGGTGCGCGTCGCGTTCGTGGACGTGGGGGGCACCCACGTCGAGCTCCTCGAGCCCACCGAGCCCACGAGCCCGGTCGCGCGCTTCCTCGAGAGCCGGGGACCCGGGGTCCACCATCTCGCGTTCCACGTTCCGAGCGTCGACGCGGCGCTCGCCGGGGTGCGCGAGCGCGGGGGCCGACTCGTCGACGAGCGGGCGCGCCCGGGGGCCCGAGGGCGCCGGGTCGGCTTCGCCCATCCGTCCGCGTTCGGGGGGGTCCTCGTGGAGTTCGTGGAAGGCCCATGAGTCGGATCGCATCGGTCGTGGTCGCCCCGCTGCTCGACAGTCGGGGCCGCGCGACCGTCGAGGCGACCGTGACGCTCGATTCCGGCGCCCGGGCGCGCGCGGGGGCGCCCAGCGGGGCGAGCACCGGGGCCACGGAGGTACGCGCGTTCCCGGAAGGGGGCGTGCCCGAGGCGCTCCGCGTCGCCTCCTCGCTCGTCGGGCCGGCCCTCGTCGGGATCGACGCCGGCGAGGTCGGGGCGGTCGATCGTGCGCTCCATGCCGTCGACGGGACGCCGGACTTCTCCCGGATCGGGGGGAACACGGCCACCGCGATCTCGGTCGCGAGCGCCTGGGCGATCGGCGAGGAGACCGGCCGGCCGCTCTGGAAGGTCCTGGCCCGACCGGGGGTCGACGGTCGCAGCTTCCCGGCCATCGTCGGCAACTGCCTCAACGGCGGGGTCCACGCGATCGGCGGGCCGGAGTTCCAGGAGCTGATCGCCTACGCCGAGGACCCCGACCCCGCGGCGTCGGTGCGGGCGGCCCTCCGGGTCCACGCCCTGCTCGGCGAGGAGCTCCACCGCAGGTTCCCGACCGCCGCGCTCGGACGCGGCGACGAGGGCGGGTGGGTCGCGCCGCTGGGCAGCGTCGAGGCGGTCGAACTCCTGGCGGCGACGTGCGCCCGGGTACGCGACGAACTCAAGGTCGCCGTGCACCCGGGCACCGATCCCGCCGCGAGCGAGTTCTTCCGGGGCGGCCGGTACCACTACCGGGACCGGACGCGCACGCCCGAGGAGCAGGTCGCGTTCATGGCGGAGCTCGTCGATCGGTACGATCTCCGGTATCTCGAGGACCCGCTCGACGAGGGCGCGTTCGACGATTTCGCGGCCCTCACCCGCGCCGTCGGCGGGAAGTGCCAGGTCGTGGGCGACGACATCTACACGACGTCCGTCGAGCGGCTGAAGATCGGGCTCGAGCACCGATCCACGAACGCGGTCCTCATCAAGGTCAATCAGGTGGGGACGCTCACCGACACGCTCGCGACGGTCGACCTCGCCCGCTCGGCCGGCCTCGCGACCGTCACCTCCCACCGCTCCGGCGAGGTACCGGAGGGGTGGCTCGCCCATGTGGCGCTCGGCACCGGCGCCCGGGGGCTGAAGTGCGGCGTGGTCGGCGGTGAGCGGGTGGCAAAGCTAAATGAACTCCTTCGGCTCGCCCGCGCCACCCCGAGGTAGACGGAGTGGCCGAGGACGAGGTCATCGCGGACGAGCGGGTCGCCGCCACGGACGGGCAGGACATCCGTCCCGGCGAGCTCCTGGTCCCCGAGGAGACCTATCAGACCGCGGGGGTCCACATCGGGACCCAGCAGAAGTCGGCGAGCATGCGCCGCTTCATCTACAAGGTCCGGTTCGACGGGCTCCACGTCCTCGACATCCGCGAGACCGACCGCCGGATCCGTTTCGCGGCGAGCTTCCTCAACCGCTTCCCGCCCGAGAAGATCCTGGTCGTCTCCCAGCGCCAGTACGGGCAGAAGCCGGTCCGCGTCTTCGCGAAGACGATCGGGGCGGTGTCGTTCGCCGAGCGGTTCGTGCCCGGCTGCCTCACCAACCCGAACCTCGCCGAGTACTTCGAGCCGCAGGTCCTCTTCGTCACCGACCCGGCGACCGATCAGCAGGCGCTCAGCGAGGCGGTCTCGATCGGGATCCCGGTCGTCGGGCTCTGCGACGTCAACAACGAGACCCGCAACGTCGACCTCGTGATCCCGGCGAACAACAAGGGCCGGGTCGCGCTCGCCACGGTGTACTGGCTGCTCGCCCGCGAGGTCCTCAAGGCCCGGGCGGGGGGCGCGGACGTACCGTACTCCCTGACGGTCGAGGACTTCCAGGCCGCGCTCTAGCGCGGTCCGATCCGACCCCTCCGGGCCGTTTTAACCCGTCCCCGGCTCGTCCGATCGTGGGGCGGCCGGGATCCGACCTGCTCGAGCTGTTGGCCCAGCACGGGATCCCCGAGAAGGCGGCCCGGGTCTATCTGGGCGCCTGCCGGGCCGGACCGCAGACGGCGAGCGAGCTCGGGCGGCTCTCGGCGATCAGCCGGGTCGAGACGTACCGCATCCTCCGCCAGCTGACCGAGGAGGGTCTCCTCCGCGCGACGGGCGGTCGGCCCCAGCGGTTCGAGGCGATCCCGCTCGACGAGCTCCTCGACCTCTGGATCCGGCGGGCGTCCGACCGGGTCCGCCGCCTCGAACAGGACCGCACGAAGATCCTGAGCGACTGGGAGAACGTGCGGACCGAGTTCGTCGAACGCGACCCGCGGAAGTTCGCGGTCCTCGAGGGCCG
>JASIBA010000088.1 GCA_030041735.1 Thermoplasmata archaeon
CGGTTCCCCGACCTTCCGGACTCCGTCCGCGTCCGCGCCTCGACCAGCAGCGAGGAGTCGATCCACAAGTACAACGTCGACGCCGCCCACGAGGTCTCCTTCGGCGAGCTGCGCCGGGCCGCGCCCCGCTGATCGGGAGGGAACGTGCGCTACGCGCTCGGAGCCCTCCGTCGACGCCCCGGTCGGACCGCGCTCACCTCGCTCGGGATCGGGCTCGCGGTCGGCCTGGTCGTCCTGCTGCTCGCGATCTCGGCCGGCGTTCAGACGAGCGCGACCGAGCTCGCGAACGCCAGCGGCGTCGACCTGATCGCCGCGAGCGCGAACACTTCGCTCACGAGCGAGAGCGTCCCGCCCGTCCTCCATGCCCACGCGCTGGTGAGCGAGATCCCCGCCGCCGATCCCAACGTCGCGGTCGCGAGCCCATGGCTCGTGGGCGACGTCGTGTTCGGGAACGCATCGCTCTGGGCCGCGGCGAACGCCTCGGCGATCCCGGGCGGGTGGAGCCCGACCGGGGCCGGTTCGGTCGGCTGGATCCCATCCGACAACACCGGCATCGAGACGCCCACGCTCTACCAGGGTGCCGGCTTCACGCTGCCGGGCGACCCGCACTACGACAACGGCAGCTACGCGGGCCCGTTCACCCACCAGATCGTCCTGGACCAGGGGCTCGCGACGGTACTGGGGGTGGGCGTCGGGGGCCTCGTGTGGGTCGGCGCCACGACCCCGCCGAACGGGACCGCGCTCACGGGCTGGTACGCGAACGCGACCGCGTTCCGGGTGGTGGGCGTCTCGGGGCCGTTCTGGCTGATCCCGTCCGCGCTGCTCGCGTTCTTCTACCTCTCGGAGCTGCAGACCATCCTCGGGGGCGCTTCGCCGTCGACCGACTACGCCTCCCTGGTCCTGATCCACCTCACGGATCCGACCACCGCGGCCGCCGACCAGACCCGCCTCGAGATCGCGTTCCCGGCGCTCACGGTGTTCACGCTCTCCGACGTGCTCGGGGAGGTCCAGCAGGTCGTCAACCTGTACCGGACCTTCGGGATCCTGATCGGGGTGATCGGGGTCGTCGTCGCGGCGCTCTTCGCCACCACGGTCCTGCAGATGTCGGTCGATGACCGCAGCCGGGAGTTCGCGCTGCTCCGCGCGGTCGGCTACACGCGGCTCCGGGTCGCGATCACCGTGGCGGAGGAGGGGCTGCTGCTCGCGGGGCTCGGGCTCGGGATCGGGCTCCCGATCGCGTGGTTCGGCGCGTACGAGCTCAACCGGTTCCTGCTCGGCCTCCTGGCGGGTCTCCCGACCGCGTTCTCGTTCGTCGCGTTCGACGCCTCGGTGATCCTCGCGGGCGTGGGGCTCGTGGTGCTCATCGGGATCGTGGCCTCGTTCCTTCCCGCCGTGCGCGCGATGGGCCTGCCCGTCGCGGAGGAGCTCCGGGCGCCGTGAGGCCGTTCCGACGCCGGGGAGCGCTCCGACACGCGCGGCTCCAGCAGGTCCTCGCGATCGCGGCGATCGCCACGGCCGTAGCGCTGCCCGTGGTCCTGCTCAGTGTGGGGGGCGGCGTCTCCCAGCACGAGCTCTCGGACCTCGAGAACGCCGGGTATCAGATCGTCGTGAGCGCGTCGGGCGAGCACGGGATCTCGGACGGCCACGCGCTCACTCAGCGCATCCTCGCCATTCCCTCGGTCGCCGCCGTCTCGCCGGTACTGAGCGTGGCGGTCGACCTGTTCGCCGGGACGGGAGGGGCGACGCCGCTCCTGGCGGAAGGCGTGATCCCGGGCCAGTTCCTCGCCACCCTCGGTGCCGCGGAAGCGGATCTCTTCCCGCGACCTCTCCCGCTCGGCGATCCGACCGATGCGATCCACTTCGCGAACGGCTCGTACGACGGTCCCGCGACCGAAGACGTCCTGGTCTCCTCGCCCCTCGCGGACGCCGACCATATCGCCGTCGGGACCACGGTCCTCCTGAGCCCCGGCGCGAACCGCAGTCTCGGGGTCTCCTACACGGTCACCGGCATCTTCGGCGTGGCGCCCACCGCGCTCGGGCCGACCGGCGCGTTCGCCGCGGTCTTGCCGCTCTCGGACCTCCAGCTGCTGACCGGCTACGCGACCGGCTCCGGGGGCACCCTCATCGACGCGGTCGACAGCATCGAGGTCTCGCTGGCCGGCGCGGCCGAGACCGAGCCCGCCGTCCTCGATCAGGTCCGGGCCGAGATCCAGGCCCTCGTCCCGTACTACGGGGTCTCCTCGCTCGATCAGGAGGCCCAGCAGCTGCAGCAGGCGTCTTCGGTGCTGACGGGCTTCTACCTCGCGCTGTCCTCCGTGGCCCTGATCGTCGGGCTGCTGTTCCTCGCCCTCGTACTGGTCCGGCGCGTCGAGTCCGGCCGGCGCGCGATCGGGATCCGGCGCGCCCTCGGCCTCCCCCGCAGCTGGATTGCCGGCGGCATCCTGGAGGATGGCCTCGTCCTCGCGGCTGCGGGGTCGGTGATCGGGGTCGCCGGCGGGTACCTGATCGTCGCGGGCCTCGCACGCTGGGGTTCGGCCGCGGTCGCCGAGGCGGCCCGCCTCGCGGTCTTCGTCCCGTCGACGCTGGCCCTTCTCGCGGCCGCGGTCGTGGTCCTCTCGCTGGTCGCGAGCGCGGCGGCGGTGCGGGCCGCTCTGCGGGTCGAGATCACGGAGGCGCTGAGGTGACGGCGACGGTCGGGGCCCCGCGCATCGAGCTCAGCCAGGTCGAGCGCACGTACGGTCGGGCCGGCGCGGAGCAGGTCCACGCGCTCCGGGGCGTCGATCTCACGATCGCGCCCGGCGAGTACCTCTCGGTCGAGGGGCCGAGCGGCTGCGGCAAGACGACGCTGCTCAACCTCCTGGGGCTCTTGGACGCCCCGACGTCGGGCGAGGTGCGCTGGGACGGACGCTCGGTCGGCAGCCGGACCGACCGCGAGCGGGCCCGACTGCGCCTGACGGGTGTCGGGTTCATCTTTCAGCGATTCTACCTCTTGCCGACCTTGACGGCCTTCGAGAACGTCGAGCTGCCGATGCGGGCGCTGCGCACGCCGCGGGCCGAGCGGCAGCGCCGGGCCACCGCCCTGCTCGAGGAGGTCGGGCTCGGGCCGCGACAGCGGGCCTACCCGCACCAGCTCTCCGGCGGCGAGGAGCAGCGCGTGGCGGTGGCCCGCGCGCTCGCGAACCGGCCCGGGCTCCTGCTCGCGGACGAGCCGACGGGCGAGCTGGACAGCCAGAACGCGACCGGCGTCATGGAGCTCCTGGACCGGGTGCGGGCGGACCGGGACGCGACGCTCGTCGTGGTGACCCACAACCCCGAGGTCGCGGCGCGGGCCGGCCGCCACCTCGCGTTGCTCGACGGCCGGATCTCGGCGGACCGCCGGGGAGCGTGACCCGTGCCGCGCATCGCGATCCTCCTCAACGACCGGTGCCACCCGAAGGAGTGCCAATGGGAGTGCCAGGCGTACTGCCCGCCGGTCCGGATGGGACAGGAGTGCATCGTCGAAGGGCCGGTCGGCAAGCCGATCATCTCCGAGACGCTCTGCATCGGCTGCGGCATCTGCGTCCACAAGTGCCCGTTCGATGCGATCAAGATCCTCAACACCCCCGAGGCCGATCCCGCCGAGATCGTCCACCGTTACGGGTACAACGGCTTCCGGATGTACCGCCTGCCGATCCCTCCGACCCGGGGCGTGACGGGGCTCCTCGGTCCGAACGGGACCGGCAAGTCCACGGCGCTCCGCCTGCTGGCGGGCACGACCGTGCCGAACCTCGGGGACTACGACGCGAGCCCGGACTGGGCGAAGGTCCTCGCCCACTTCCGGGGCACGGCGCTCCACGCGCACTTCGAGCAGGTCGCCCGCGGCACCCTTCGCACCGTCCTCAAGCCGCAGTACGTCGACGCGATCGGGGAGGAGACCGCGAGCGCGCGCGAGTACGTCGCGGCGGTCGGGGGACGCACCGAGCCGACGCTCGAGGCGGTCGGACTCGCGGCCCGGGCCGATCGGCCCCTCTCCGAGCTCTCCGGCGGCGAGCTCCAGCTCGCGGCGATCGCCCGGACGCTCGCGAGCGACGCCGACCTCTATCTCGTCGACGAGCCGTCGAGCTACCTCGACATCGTCCACCGGCTCGAGGTCGCCCGGCTGATCCGCCGGCTCGGCGAGACCAAGAGCGTCATCGTCGTCGAGCACGACCTCGCCCTACTCGACTATCTCGCCGACCAGGCCCACCTCATCTACGGCGAGCCCGCGGCGTTCGGCGTGATCAGCCACCCCCTGCCGATGCGCGCCGCGATCAACACCTTCCTGACGGGCTACCTGAAGGACGAGAACGTGCGCTTCCGGGCCGAGGGCGTCCGCTTCGTGGCGCACCCTCCCAAGCCGGCCGCCCGGACGACGCCCCTCGTGTCGTTCCCGGAGCTCACCAAGGAGTTCCCGAACTTCCGGCTCTCGGTCGGCGCGGGGGAGCTCGCCAAGGGCCAGACCGTCGGCGTCGTCGGACCGAACGCGACGGGGAAGACGACGTTCGTCCGGCTCCTCGCGGGCGTGGAGGCGCCGACGGTCGGCACGCCTCCGCCCGGGGTGACCGTCAGCTACAAGCCCCAGTACCTCCGCGCGAACCAGCCCGCGAGCCTGCGCGAGCGATCGGCGGCGCTTGCCGGCGACCCGACCTTCGACGGGCGCCTCTTCGAACGGGAGCTCGTCCCCGGCCTCCACCTCGAGGAGATCCTCGACGTCGCGCTCCCGGACCTCTCGGGCGGCGAGCTCCAGCGGGCGGCGGTCGCGCTCGCGCTCGCCCGCGTCGCGACGCTCTACCTGCTCGACGAGCCGTCGGCCTACCTGGACGCGGACGAGCGGATGGCGATGGCCCGGCTCGTCCGGCGGCAGGTCGAGCGGCAGGCGGTGAGCGCGCTCGTGGTCGACCACGACGTGTACTTCCTCGACCTCGCCTGCGACGAGCTGATGGTCTTCCGGTCCGACGCGCCCGACGGATCGGCGGGGCGGGGCGACGGGCCGTTCCCGATGCGCGAGGGGATGAACCGGCTGCTGGCCGACATCGGGGTCACCTTCCGGCGCGACGCCGAGACGCTGCGTCCGCGCATCAACCGGGAGGGCTCGGCCCTGGACCGGGAGCAGAAGGCGCAGCGGGAGTACTACTACGAGGCGGCCTGAACGCCCACCGGCCCGCGAGCTCCTCCCCCGACGCCGGCACTAGGGAGTTGGGGGCGGGATGCGGCTGCCCGGACAACCGCTCCATCTCGCCGAGTACGGGGCACGCACCCTCACGAACCGGCGCTTCGCGGATCTCGGCCTGGGCGGGTTCGACCGGTACTTCCTCCCGCCGGCGATGACCGGCCTGACCGACGAGCCGCCGCTCGGGCTCCGCGAGTTCATCGAGGACGATAACCGGGGGGCGATCGCCCCGGAACCGGTGGCGACGCTCGACGGGACCCCGTTCTATCTCTCCGTGAAGGGCATCGGTTCGGCGACGGAGCCGTTCTCGACGCGGCCCCTCGAACGCTCCACCATCGCGGGCCTGACCCGCGCGGAGGGCGTGCGCGAGCGCCTCGCGACGCCAAGGGTCGCGAACTCCTCCGGGGAAGCCGACCGCTTCATCACCGGGGAGGTGTGGCTGCGGGGCTCGCCGTACGGCGGGCAGGGGATGGGCCACGCCGAGATCGCGCTCCGCCTCTCGGAGCGGGCGGACCCGACGTCGATCGCCGGGTTCCGGATCGCCCCGGTGGTCAAGGTCGCGTACCTGCCGGAGGAGTTGGCGGACCGGATCCGCTCGCTGCATTGGTACCGCGCGTTCCGCGGTCCGATCGTCCAGGAGCTCCGGCTGGTCCCCTCGAACGTGCGCATCGCCGTCCACTCCCGGACGACGGTCGCGGACGACGCGCGCCATCTCTTCGACCGGTTCGAGCTCGCGGACGACCGCCGATCCCTCGACTTCGAGACCCGCTTCCTCCGGACCAGCGTCGCGCTGCTCACGCTCTTCGCCCGCACGATGGCCCCGGGACCCACGCCCGACCGGGTGACCGGGCTCGACCTGCTCGACGTCGGGCCGGACAAGGACGCGGTCGTGGCGCCCTCGGGGGAGATCTTCTTCGTCGACCTCGAGGGCGTCGAGCCGGTCGCGGTGGACCGCCCGGCGGTCGTCGAGAAGATCGAGGACCAGATGTACCGCTCGCTCGCCGACCTCCTGTTCGCGCTCGAACAGATCGAGGGCGAGCGCCGCCGGCGGTTCGGGGAGGGCGGGTCGCGGAAGGCCTGGCTCGCGGCGCTCCTCGCGCGCGCGCTCGACCCCGACCCGATCGCGCGCGTCGTGCGCACCGGGGACGGGCTCGACCTCGAGATCCGGAATGCGCTCGCCGACCAGTCGTTATATACCACATTCCGGCTCCTCGACCCCTGACATGGCCTCGTGCAAGGACGTCGCGACCTTCCTCGCCGAGGTCAACGCGCGCACCGTCTCGACGCCGCTCGGCGACGCGGACCTCGACCGTCTGCAGGAGCTCCGCCTCATCGCGCGGCTCTCGTCGGACGAGCTGGCGCAGGCGCGTCAGGCGGTGCAGGCGCTCGGCGCGGACCAGGCGGCGATCGCGCAGGAGAGCGTGACGCGGGCCGCGGAGGCCTCGGACCTGGCCGACAAGTCCCAGCGGACGCAGTCGTTCCTGTTCAAGCTCGAGTCCGCCGACCGGCAGGCTGCGGACCGGGCGGCCGTGCAGCAGGAGAGCGACCAGCTCCGCGGCCTCGATGCGGACCTCGCGCAGCGGCAGCAGCAGTTCTCCGCCCTGCTCGCCCAGCAGGCGACGGTCGAGAGCGCGGTCGCCTGCGGAGCGGGCTTCGTCGCGCTCACGGGCCCGGGTCAGCTCGCGCTCCGCGACCTCGACGCCCGGCTCTACCGGGTGTCGGACACCGACTTCGCGTCGTACTGGACCGAGGCGGCGCAGATCGACACCGAGCTCGCGGCGATCGCCGACCAGGGCGCGCGGAGCGCCGCCGCGCTCGCCGCGGCGCTCCCGGGCCTCGATCCCCTCTACCTCTGGGCCGTCGCCATCGGGATCGCGAAGGGGGCCGGCGATCCCGCCGCGCGGCTCGCCGCGTTCCTGCAGGCGTACCACGCGATCGAGCGGCTCTCCCCCAACCTCGAGAACCGCCTGATGGCGGCCGAGGTCCTCGCGACGATGGATCTCGCGTCGGCGCTCAAGGAGCTGCCGGGTCTCCAGCAGCAGGTCCTGCGCGCCGGCCTGCCGCCCGCCGCGGCGCTCGGCGTCGCCGCCGTCCTCCTCTCCGGACGACGCGAGGACGGGACGTTCGCGCTCCCGCAGCTGAACCAGTTCCGGACGCAGACGATGTCGTACGAGGCGGCAGCACTGCTCGCGATCCTGAACCGTCCGTACGAGGAGGTGAGCGCGCGCTTCGGCCAGGTCCGGGCGCTGCTCGCGAGCTGGGGCTACGCGACCTCGGAGGACACGGAGCTCTCCTCCGCGTACCTGGCCGTGTCGGACGTCCCGATCGACACCGTCAGTCCGAAGCTCGCGATCATCTCGCGCGGGATGGCGACCTACCTGCAGTACCCGCTGGTCGCCTCCGCCATCCTCGCGGCGATCCCGGTCCTCGAGGCGAACGAGACCCTGAGCCTGGTCGAGAAGGCCTACGAGATCGTCGGGCAGCGCACGGGGCCGATGGCCCAGCCGGCGCTCATCACGCTCGCGGTCCGGATGGTGCACGGCATCCAGGTGCGCTCGGTGAGCGAGCTCGATTCCACGGCCGCGGCACGGGCCGCGGCCCCCGGCGGGTACACGTACTTCCCGCATCCGATATGGGTGCCCGTGCTCCTGGTCCACGGGATGTACTTCTCCACGTTCAGCGGGATCGGAGGGTTCCACGCCGCGCCGGTCCACGCGTTCGGCGGCGGCGGGTTCGGGGGCGGCGGCGGATGAGGACTCGATCGATCGCGGGGGCGCTCCTTCCGCTCGCGGTGCTCGGGCTCGCCCTCGCGCTCGCCGCGCCCGCCCTCGGGCAGTCGGGGGTCGCGAGCGTCGGCCACTACGTCCCGCGGGCGGGCGACTCCCTCGCGTACTCCGAGGAGATCGTGCTCGACAACGGCGTCGGGAACTACACCGGGTACACCGAGCACGACTTCATCAACGGGTCGATCTCCGTCGGGGCCATCTCGACCAACGGGAACGGGTCGGTCGCGACGCATTACGCGAGCACGGGCAACTGGTCCAACAACCAGGGACAGTCGCAGTTCTCCGGCGAGCACGGCTGGTTCGGTTTCTCCTACCAGTCGTACCTCTACGTGAACGGCACCGACAACCAGACCGGCTACACGAACCCGTTCGTCTGGTTCTACGTCAACAACACGGTCGGGGTCGGCGGCAGCGTGACCCTGCTCAACTCGCCCCTGACCGTCGACGCGGTCGCGGCCGCCTACCCCATGGCCAGCAGCCCGACCGGCTACGTGGTGACGATCCGGGCCGAGGGCAACGGCTCGTACCAGCGGAACGACATCTACGGGGTCTTCACCGCGACGTACACCTGGATCGCGTACTTCGACCCGTCGACCGGCTACATCGTCGGCTACCAGTACACCGAGCAGGACTCGAGCTCCTCGGGCGGGTTCACGTGGACCGACACGCTCACGGACACGTACACGAGCTTCCCGCTCACCGCCGCCTCGGCCCCGCCCCCGCCCTCCTCGTCGTCCTCGGGAGGACTGTCCGAGACGCTCGTGGTGGTGCTGGTCGTGGTCGTCGTCGTGGTGATCGCGCTCGTCGTGGTCCTCGCGGTGCGATCGCGCCGGCGGTCGCGGCCGGGGCTCGCGAACGCGGCGCTCCCGCAGCACGCCGCGCCCGGCGCGCCCCCGTTCCGGACGACGTTCCAGCCCCCGCCCGTGAACCTGGTCCCGTCGGGGCAGCCGGCGGTCCAGCAGATCGTCATCCGCGAGACCGTCAAGGTGCCCTGCGCGTACTGCGGCACCCTCATGGACTCCACCGCGACGGTCTGCCCGAAGTGCGGGGCGCCCCGCACCTGAAGGGACCGTTCAGGCGCCCGGCTCCCACCGGGCGCGGTACATCCGGCCGATCGGAGCCCCGCCGGCGTGCCGCGTGATGGCGAGCGAGGGCGCGTTGTCGATCGCGATCTCCGTGACCACCTGGCGGGCTCCTTCGGCCCGGAGCCATCGAAGGCGGGCC
Source organism: Thermoplasmata archaeon (assembly GCA_030041735.1). Lineage (GTDB taxonomy): Archaea > Thermoplasmatota > Thermoplasmata > Lutacidiplasmatales > UBA184 > Lutacidiplasma. The sequence continues at coordinate 9,199 of JASIBA010000088.1, forward strand.
TCGAGGAGGTCCGCGCCGACGCCCAGCCGCCGATACCGCGGGTGCACGTAGAGCGAGTGGACCCGCCCGAACGCTCCGGCGCGGCCGCCCCATGCCGCCCCGACGATCGTCCCCTCGATCTCCGCCGCGAACGCGGTCTCTCCGCTCTCCCAGAGCGCGTCCGTCCACCGTCGCTCGATCGGCGCCGGACCGGCGAGCCGCGACAGGGCATCCGCGTCTCGCCGGTCGGCGACTCGCACGGGGTGTCGCAAGGGGTGCCGCGGGCGGGCGCGCTCCAGATCGAACCGGAAGACATCGAGCGTCTCTCGGATCGCCGGGACGGAGTGCTCGACGTACAGCTCCCCCGGCGCGATCCGGGACCCGACTCGATCGAGATCCGACGGGTCGCGGACGAAGGCGGATCCGAGCCGTTCCGCCCGGACGAAGAGCAGCACCGCGGCGAGCCGGCCGTCGCGCCAACCGGTCTCCACCTCGCCGCCGACCGCGATGACCTGCCGCGCGAAGGAAGACAGGAACGGGTCGAAGGTCGCGGAGAGCCGCGCGGCCCCCAGCGGAGGGAGGTCCGACGGCTCCGCCTCCCTCCGGAACTCCAGTGGTGCCGACCGCGCGATGCCCCGGTCCATCCGACCTCCCGCGAACGGCCGCCATCGGGCCGGAAGGGAAAGAGTATGGGGGGTGCCCGGCTCGCCCCCGCGAGGGGACGGGGTGAGCGGCACCGCGACGAGCACGGCGCCGGTGCGGGCGCCCTCGCTCGACGTCCACGGGCGGTACCGCGCGGGCGGCGCGCTTTCGTACGCGACGATCGGCGCCTACGTCTTCCTGATCCTCCTCCTCTACTTCGTGCTCCTGCACAGCGCCGCGATCAGCTACCCGTACGGCATCGATGCCGTGATCGCGGCCACGGTGTTCCTCATGGTCCGCTACCTGTCGACGAGCTACACGATCGACGACTCGTACCTCCGGGCGTGGCGCCTCCTCGGAGGCCGGCGGGTCCGGCTGGCCGAGGTCCGGAAGATCGAGTTCCTCCGCCTGCGCGACCTCGCGCCGACCGGGTTCTTCGGGTCGTGGGGCTGGCGCGGGCGGATGTGGAGCCCGATGATCGGCACGTTCGACGCGCTGTACACCGACCCCTCCGGGATCCTCGTCACGGTCGGAGAGGTTCCGATCTTCATCTCGCCCCGGCGCCCGCAGGAGTTCGCCCGGGAGCTCTCCCGACGCGTCCGGTCGTACACCGGCCCGCTGGACGTCGACGCGGGGCGTCCCGGCGGAACGTTCTAGCGAGGCCTCAGTACGTGGGGAGGCTCGGGTCGATCCGCTGGGCCCACGCGGTGATGCCGCCCGCGAGGGAGCGCACGTGCGTGAACCCGAGGTCGAGCAGCAGCCGCGTCGCCTGGGCGGACCGACCTCCGCTCCGGCAGTAGAGCACGAGCTCCCGCGCGCTCGTCAGCTCCTGCAGGCGGTCGGGAAGCTCGGCCCGGGGGATCAGCTTCGCGCCGTCGAGGTGTACGATCGCCCACTCGTTGGGCTCGCGGACGTCCACCAGCAGCGGAGGCTCCGCACCGGCGAGCTCGTCGCGCAGCTCCTCGGGCGTGATCTCGGGGATCGCGCCGCCCGCACCCGCGGACGCGCTGGCCGCGACTCCGCAGAACGCCGGGTAGTCAATGAGGCCGGTCTGCGTCGGATGCGAGGAACAGAGAACGCAATCCGGATCCTTCCGTACCCGGAGTTCTCGGAACCGCATCGCCATCGCGTCGTAGAGCAGCAGTCGGCCGATCAGCGGTTCCCCGCGACCGAGCAGGAGCTTGACGGTCTCGGTCGCCTGGACGAGCCCGATGAGACCGGGCAAGACGCCCAGCACGCCGCCCTCGGCGCAGGACGGGACCAGGCCGGGCGGCGGGGGTTCGGGGTAGAGGCAGCGGTAGCACGGGCCGTGCCGCGCGTCGAAGACGCTCGCCTGGCCCTCGAAGCGGTAGATCGACCCGTAGACGTTGGGCTTGCCGAGCAGCACGCAGGCGTCGTTGACCAGGTAGCGCGTCGGGAAGTTGTCGGTCCCGTCGACGACGACGTCGTAGGGCCGGAGCACGTCCATCGCGTTCTCGGACGAAAGGTGGCCCGAGATCGGGACGACCTTCACGCCGGGATTCAGTCCGGTCAGCCGGTCCCGGGCGGCCTCGAGCTTCGGGCGACCGAGGTCCGCCGTCGAGTAGAGCACCTGGCGCTGGAGGTTCGACAGATCGACCTCGTCGAAATCGACGAGTCCGATCTCCCCGACGCCGGCGGCCGCGAGATAGAGCGCGGTCGGCGAGCCGAGGCCACCGGCCCCGACGAGGAGCACCTTCGAGCGGCGCAGCCGCTTCTGGCCCTCCACCCCGACCTCGGGCAGCAGGAGGTGCCGGCTGTACCGGCGGAGCTCCTCGCGGTCGAGCCGGTCCGCCGGCGGCTCCGCGACCATCGGGAGCGCCGTGAGCGGCGACGGGCGGCCGGCGCCCTCCGCGGGCGCGCCCCCCGCGATCGCGGGCACGATCGAGACCACGTCGTCGTCCCGGACGGGGGTCGCGTCGCGCGCCAGCGAGCGGACGTCCTCGTCGTTGAGGTAGACCGTGACGAAGTTCCGGAGCGTGCCGTCGGCCGAGAACAGGTGTTTCTTCAGGGCCGGGTACGTCGCGGCCACCTCGGCGACGACCGCGCCGACGGTCGCGCCTTCCACCGCGACCTCCGATCGACCGTCGACCATCCCGCGGAGCGGGGTGGGGATGCGGACCGAGACCCGGGGCATGCCTCCTACCGGGGCGACGGCCCTCATAGGCTCTCCGTTACCCGCGGGTCAGGCGGAGGGACGACCTCGAGACGGACCTCGCGGAACTGACGGGTCGGCTCGTCGAGCTCGAATGCCCCGAGGGCCGGCGTCGCGTCCGCCGTGACGGAGAGGACGAGGTACGTGTACCACGGCCAGGCGTGGTCCTGGTCGAACTGGGACGGCCGGGCCGGGTGATCGGGATGAGAGTGGTAAAAGCCAGCGACCATCCGGTCGGTCCCGTCGTGCCGTCGCTCCGCGTCGCGCAGCTCGCGCGGTGCGATGACGAACCGCCGGCGCCGTTCCCCTTCGAACTCGTTGGCCGCGGGCTCGACCGACACGACGGTCCGCGGCTCGGACGGATCGCCCGGATCCGGCTTCGCGATGAGGAACCCGCAGCACTCGTCGGGATAGACGTCCCGCGCGTGCCGCCGGATCCGCTCCAGGGATCCGGCCCCCAATCGAAGGTCCCTCAACGGCCCTCCGGCTCGCTGCGGGGCCGACCCGCGTCCGGGAGGACGGTGACCACCACCGAGCCGGGGTGACGGCGCCCGACCTCGAGCGCCGCGACCACCGCCGCCCCGGCGGACGCGCCGACGAACAGCCCCTCCTCGCGGGCCAGCCGACCCCGCATCGCGAGCGCGGCCTCGGTCTCCACGCGTAGGGTGGCGTCCACGAGCGTCGCGTCGTACGTGCCCGGCCGGCGCGCGGTCGGCAGGTGCTTCAACCCCTCCAGCCCGTGGAGCGGTCCGTCCGGCTCGACGGCCGTCACGCGAAGATCGGGGCGACGCTCTCGGAGAAATCGGGCGGTCCCGGAGATGGTGCCGCCGGTGCCGACGCCGGCGACGAGGTCCGTCACTCGTCCCTCGGACTGTGCCCAGATCTCGGGTCCGGTCGTCCGGTAGTGGGCGTCCGGGTTCGCGGCGTGGTTGTACTGGTCCGGGTAGAAGTATCGCTCCGGCTCGGCCTCCGCCCGCCGTCGGGCCTCCGCCTGGGCGCCGTCGGTTCCTTCCGCGGGATCCGTGAACACCACCCGCGCGCCGTAGCTGAGAATCCTCTCCAGGCGATCCGGCGCCACGTGCCGAGGCAGGCAGAGCTCGACCGGGAATCCGACCCGGGCCCCGAGCATCGCGTAGGCCACGCCGGTGTTCCCGCTCGAGGCGTCCAGAAGAGTGCGTCCCGGCCCGAGGGACCCGTCGGCGAGGGCGCTCCGCACGATCCCCCAGGCGGCCCGGTCCTTCACCGAGCCGCTCGGATTCATGAACTCGGCCTTCGCCCAGAGCTCGAAACCGGCTGCCTCCCGACCGAGGAGGTGGCGGAGCGGAAGCAGCGGGGTGTGACCGATCGCGCCGAGGAGCGGGTCGTCGGGGAGGTGGGTCCGTGCTCTGAGAACCGTCCCCGACCGGCTCACCGGAGCTGGATCAGATGCGAACATCGCATCCCTCCGCGACCGATCGAGTCCTCGAGGTCCACCCCGATCTCGCCGAGGAGGGCCTCGGTCAGGTTCTTGTCGAAGACGTCGCAGAGCAGGTACGGGTGCGAGAGGGCACTGTGCCGGAAGATGCAGTTGGTTCGAACGACGCGGAGATGCCCGTCCTGCGTCCGCTCGACGGAGCAGCGGAAACCGAGCCGGTTCAGCGCCTCGACGAGGTTCGCGGCCTTCTCCTCGCCGGAGCCGCCGCGGGGCAGCTCCTTCGCGATCTGACCGGCCATGCGCCGGGCGGACTCGGCGAACAGCGCGCTGACGAAGCCCTCTCCCTCCCGGGCGAGGAGCTCGTCGACGACGTTGTCCAGGATCAGCTCGTACTTCTTCGGGAAGAGATCCTGCCCCTGGCTCGTGAGCAGGTACCGCTTCCGGGGACGACCCACTCCCTCGCGACGGAACGACGGGACCACCAGGCCCCGCTCCTCCATCCGGTCGAGGTGCCCGCGCGCGGCGCTCTCCTGGATCCCGAGCTTCTTCGCGAGATCGCGCGCCGTCAGCGGCGAGGACGCGAGCTCCTCGAGGATGCGACCGCGGGTCCCTTCCAGGGCCCCGCCCTCGACCGCGCTCATGGTGCCCGCTCGCTCATCCTCCGGGTCCGGAAAGGTCCCGGGGATTTACACACCGAGCCATGCTTAAATAACGGTGTCGGCTCGTACCGGACCCAAGCATGGCCGCCCCATCGACCGCTCGTCACACGCTCGTCGTAGAAAACCTTCACGCCGAGGTGGCCGGCAAGGAGATCCTGAAGGGGGTCACCCTGACGCTCAAGTCGGGGGAGCTCTCAGCGATGATGGGACCGAACGGTTCCGGCAAGAGCACGCTCGCCTACGCGCTCATGGGCCACCCCAAGTACAAGGTCACGGCCGGGACCGCCCTGCTCGACGGGCAGGACCTGCTCAAGATGCCCGTGGACAAGCGCTCGACCGCCGGTCTGTTCCTCGGTTTCCAGTACCCGCAGGAGGTCTCGGGGCTCTCCCTCTCGAAGTTCCTGTGGACCACCTATTCGATGCGACAAGCCGAGCCGGCGAAGGCGATGGCCCAGTACGACGCGGACCTGAAGACGCACCTGGGTTACCTCGGGATGGACGAGGCGCTGCTCAAGCGCTCGTTGAACGAGGGATTCTCCGGCGGCGAGAAGAAGCGGGTCGAGGTCCTCCAGATGGCGACCCTCAACCCCCGGTTCGCGATCCTCGACGAGCCCGACTCGGGCCTGGACATCGACGCCGTGCGCGCGGTGGGCGAGACCGTCGCGAAGCTCCGGCGTCCCGATGCCGGGATCCTCGTGATCACGCACTACCAGCGGATCCTGCAGTTCCTCGAGCCGGACTCGGTCCACGTGATGGTCGATGGCGTCATCGCGCTCTCCGGCGGCCGTGAGCTCGCGCAGGAGCTCGAGGCGAAGGGGTACGACTGGGTCAAGGTCGGCCTCGCGAGCCCGAGCTGAGGCGTCCCCGCACCGGCGAAGCGACGGCTCCACGACGATGGACGTAGACCGGCTGCGCGCAGACTTCCCGCTGCTCGGCCGTTCGTTCCACGGTCATCCGCTCGTCTATCTCGACTCCGCCGCGACCTCGCAGAAACCGCGCTCGGTGATCGAGGCGGAGACCCGGTTCTACACGGACCTCAACGCGAACGTCCACCGCGGGCTGTACGCGCTCAGCGTCGAAGCGACGGACGCGTACGAGGCCGCTCGGGCGCGCGTCGCCCGATTCATCGGCGCCGCCAGCCCCGAGGAGATCGTCTTCGTGCGCGGTACGACGGAGGCCCTCAATCTCGTCGCCACCAGCCTCGGCGAGTCGGTCCTCCACCGAGGGGACCGGGTGATCACTTCGGTCATGGAGCACCACTCGAACATCGTGCCCTGGCAGCTGCTGCGCGAACGCAAGGGCATCGACCTCCGGTTCGTCGACATCGACGAGGAGGGGCGTCTGCGCGCCGACAGCCTGGAGAGCGCGATCGACCGGGCCACCAAGGTCGTGTCCATCACGCAGGCGTCCAACGTGCTCGGCACGGTGAACCCGATCCGCGAGATCTCCGAGCGGGCCCATTCCGTCGGTGCGCTCATGGTCGTCGACGCCGCCCAGGCGGCGCCGCACCTGCCGATCCGGGTGGATCGCCTCGGCGCCGACCTGCTGGCGTTCTCCGGCCACAAGGTCCTGGGACCGATGGGGATCGGGGTGCTCTGGGGCAGAAAGGAGGTGCTGGCCCGGATGCCGCCCGCTGCCGGGGGCGGCGAGATGATCCGCGAGGTGCACCAGGACCGAGTCGCCTTCCGGGACCCTCCCGCTCGCTTCGAGGCGGGCACCCCGAACGTGGCGGGCGCGGTCGG
>JASIBA010000089.1 GCA_030041735.1 Thermoplasmata archaeon
GGGACGTCCAGCCGAGCCGGCAGCAGGCGTCGGACGAGTTCGGCCAGCTCGTCTCGAAGGTCCTCGGCCGGAACGGCCACCTGATCGTGCCGGTGTTCGCCGTCGGGCGGTCGCAGGAGGTCATGCTGGTCCTGGAGGAGCGGATGCGCGAGGGGTCGATCCCCCGCGTGCCGGTCTACCTCGACGGGATGATCTCGGAGGCCACGGCGATCCACACGGCCTATCCGGAGTTCCTGAACAGCCAGCTCCGGACCCAGATCTTCCAGCAGGGCGACAACCCGTTCCTCTCCGACGTCTTCCACCGGGTCGACTCGGCGCAGATGCGCATGGGGATCATCGACTCGAAGGAGCCCTGCATCGTGCTCGCCACGTCGGGGATGATGAGCGGGGGGCCGGTGATGGAGTACTTCCGGGGCTGGGCGGCGGACGAGCGGAACGCCCTCCTCTTCGTCGGATACCAGGCCGACGGCACGTTCGGCCGGCGCCTCCAGCGCGGCCTCGCCGAGACGACCTTCCTGGACGGTCAGCGCCAGGCGTCGGTCTCGATCAAGCTCGAGATCGCGACGGTCGAGGGGTTCTCCGGGCACTCCGACCGGGTCCAGCTGATGAACTACGTGGCCTCGCTCGATCCCCGCCCCCAGCGGGTCATCCTGAACCACGGCGAGGAGTCGAAGGCGATCGACCTGTCGTCGAGCCTCCACAAGCGGTTCAATCTCGAGTCCCGGGTGCCGTACAACCTCGAGGCGATCCGGCTCCTGTGAGCTCCGGCCGCCGCGGCTGGGACCAAATGATTTATAGAAACTCACCGCCGAGGATTTAGACGAGTTCCGCGTAGCGGAGCCGACGCTCACATGACGTTCCCCACCCGCCGATTCCTGATCCTGGGGCTCGACGGCGGCACGTTCGACCTCCTGGACCCGCTCATGGACGCGGGCGATCTGCCGTTCCTGAAGTCGATGGCCCGCAGCGGCGTCCGCGCGCCGCTCATGTCGGTCTATCCGGCGAAGACGATCCCGGCCTGGTACTCCCTCGCGACGGGCCAGGACCCGGGGCAGCTCGGGATCTACGGGTTCACGGAGCCTTCCGGCGGACCCGGCCAGTCGAAGCTCGTCCAGACGTTCCGCCCGGCGGAGGCGATGTGGGACTACCTGTCCCGCCTCGGCGTCAAGGTCGGCGTCCTGAACTTCCCGCTCCGCGCGGCCTACCCCCTCCACGGCTTCTTCGTGCCCGGGATGTTCTCGGAACACCCCTCGACCTACCCGGCCGACCTGGGGGCCGAGCTCGACGGGGACCTCGCCACCGCCCTCCCGCCCGAGCTCCCGGTCCATCGCGAGTCCGACCGCGCGGAGTGGCTCGCCACGGCGACCTCGAACGTGCGCCGGCGCGCCCGCTCGTCCGCGGCGCTGATCGCCCGGCACCGACCCGACTTCCTCTTCGGCCTCTTCCGCGAGACCGACCGCGTCGAGCACCAGTACTGGAGCGAGCTCCACCGACCGGTGGACGAGATCCCCGAGGACCTCCGCGCGTTCTGGCGCGCAGTCGACGCCGCCTGCGCGGAGGTCGACCGCGCCTTCCGGGCCGCCGGCGGACCCGCGGTGACGCTCGTGGTGAGCGACCACGGACACGGGGAGATCCAGTCGGACTTCTTCACCAACCGGTGGCTGGCCGAGGAGGGCCTGCTCGTCTTCCGCGAGGGAGGCGACGTCGGGGGCCGGAACCTCCTCGCCCGCATGATCCTGTGGACCCAGCGCCGGGGGCTGGGACGCCTGCTCGCCCGGCCGGTCGCGGACCTCCTGCGCAAGGGGCAGGCGGAGGGGCTCGGCCAGCTCCTCAGCGGCGCCGCGTCGTTCGAGGAGATGGCCGAGCGCATCGACTGGCGGCGCACGGTCGCCTACTCCTATCCCGTGCCCGAGGGCATCTACCTCAACCGCCGGAACCCGGCCGTCACGCCCGCGACCGAGGCCGAGATCGTGGGCCGCATCCGCGCGCGGCTCGAGAGCTATCCCGAGGCGCAGATCGAGGTGTTCGACCCGGCCCATCTCTACGCGGGTCGGAACTTCCGGCGCGCCCCGGCGCTCCTGATCCGGGTCGACGGGATGCGGACGGAGCCCCGGATGGACTTCAGCTACCCGCACCCGCTCATCCGCGACCGGCCGCAGTTCTTCTACGGATGCGGCAACCACCGGATGAACGGGATCCTGATCGGCGCCGGGGACGGGGTCACCCCCGGCCCGGACGACGGTCCGCTCAGCCTGCTCGACATCGCGCCGACGGTCCTCGAGGGCATGGGGGCGGCGGTCTCCCCGGCGATGCGCGGGCGCTCGTTCGGTCGGCGCCTCGGTCTCCCCGCCTGACGCCCCTCGACCCCAACTATTTTCGGCCCCCTCCGTCTCGCACGAGGGGATGGCGTCCCGCACCATCGACGTCGTCGCCCCCGGTCCCCTCTCGGGGGACCCCTACGCCCCGGGCGCGACCGCGTGGGGGCTGGCCGCCGGTCTCGCGCGGCAGGGGGACGACGTGGCCGTGCTCTATCCGGCCGCCGGGGGGGCTCCTCCCCCGACCGACGGGCTCACTTCGGTGCCGTTCGAGCTGCCGCTCCGGCACCCGGGCGCCCCGGCGGAGGGCGCCGACCTGGTGGCCTCGGCCGGCCGGCACGTGCGGAAGACCGCCGACTCGGTCGTGCGCGACCCGATCGGCCTGGGACGCCTCGGGCTGCACCGTTCGTCCGGTCGCGGACCGATGGTCGTCGGGTTCGTGCGGGGCCTCGAGCTCGCGGCCTACGACCACGACCGGCCCGGGGGCACCGCCGGCTTCCGCGACCGGCTCGACCGCTGGCGCGACCGGCGGAGCGTCCGACGCCTCGAGGAAGCCGCGCTTCGGGAGGCCGACCGCCTGTTCTGCGACGCCCCCGACCTGCCGCGCGTCCTGAGCGAGCAGTACGGCATCCCGACCAGCCGGTGCCGGACCGCGGTCCCGCCGGTGCCCCGCCTTCCCGAGCTCCTGCCACCCGACGAGGCCCGGGGGAGCTTTCGCATCCCCACCGACGTCCCGGTCGTGGCCGCGCCGGCGCCGTTCGAGCAGCCGGAACCGTCCGGGACGGACCGGGCCCGCGAGGCGTTCCGGCGCGTGCGTTCGTTCTTCCCCGGCGCCCGGCTCATCGTGACCGGGACGCTCGCCCCGGCCGAGCCGCACGTCACCGTCGCCCCGGAGCGCGACGGGGCGACGCTCGCGCGCGCGCTGGCGGCGGCCGACGTGGTCGTCTTCGACCGCCGGGTCCCCGGGTTCGACCCCGGCGCCATCCTGGCGATGCGCGCCGGCCGGGCCGTGATCGCCGGGCCCGGCGTGCGGTTCCCGACCGAGCCCGGCGAGGCGGTGCGTCCGCTCGTCACCGACGACCCCGGCGAGTTCGCCTCCGTGCTCGCGGAACTGCTCGCCGATCCCTCCGCCCGACGGCCGCTCGCCGCGGCGGCGACGGCCTATGCCTCCGCGTTCGACCCGGATCGCGTCGCCATGGACGTCGCCGCGGCGCTGGCCCCGATCCCGGCCTGACCCCCACGTCGGGGGAGGGCGATCCCGGTCAGCCCGCGGGTGGCTCGTCCAGGCGCCACTCCGAGAACCCCCGGCCCCGCGACGCCCGTCGGACCTCGGACACGACGCCGTCCCACGGCAGCCCGGCGGGCAGGGCGCCCGACTCCAGGTCGTCGAGGAGGTGGCGGAAGCGGTTCCGGAGCGGTGCGTAGGGATCCGGCGCATCGCCCGCGACCCATGGACGGGCAGCGCGCACGACGCGCACGACTCCCCGGTCGACCCACCAGACGCCCACCGGGGCCGCCCGGCCGGCCGCGCTGCCGCGGGCGAGGCGCTCCGCGGACCGCGCCCCCGCGACCACCACGGCGGTCCAGTCGCCCCAGACCCGACGTCGGAGCGCCTGCTGCAGCACGGTGCGCGTATCGCCGACCTTCGCCTCGATCAACCCGACCTCGTCGCCCCGACGCGCGACCAGATCGAAGTAGTCGTGGCCGTCGGGGTCGACCCAGACCCGGTACCCGTGGGCCTCGAGATGGGAGCGCGCCGCGGCTACCAGGGCGCGTTCCGGCACGCGCGCGCGGGGCCGACGCTCCGTCACAGCCCGGACCGGAGGAACCACTGATCGAGCCGGGCGCGCGAGAGCTCGACGAAGATCGGACGGCCGTGCGGGCAGGAGGCGCCCGGACCCGGCCCGCTGTCGAGGGCCGCCAGCACGCGCTCGAGCTCGACCGCCTCGACCGCGTCGCCGGCCCGGATCGCCGCGTGGCACGCCACGATCGCGGCGCGCCGCTCGCGGAGCCCCGCGCCCGGGACCGGCCGACCCCCCTCGGCGAGCTCGTCGAGGAATCCCCGGAACGCCTCGGGACGAGCTCTCGAACCCCGGAACGACGGCACGGCCCGTACCCGTACCGTGGCCGGGCCGAACGGTTCCACTTCGAACCCGGAGGCCTCGACCGCCGCCGCTTCGGCCTCCAGGGTCGCGTGCTGGCCCGGGGTGAGCGTCACCGGGAACGGCGCGACCAGCTGCTGCCGCGCGAGGCGTCCCTCGCGGAGGAGCGCGTCGAACAGGACCCGCTCGCTCGCGGCATGTTGGTCGATGAGGAGGAAGCCCGAGCCCGACTCGGCGACCCAGTAGAGTCGGTCCAGGCAGCCCAGGAGCCGCAGCCCGGACCGGCCGGACCCGACGCCGGCCTCCGGGGACGCGGCCGACTCCGGCACGAGGCGTCGTTGGACCGCGCCGGCCGCGAGGGCGGCGGGCGCGCGCCCCGTCTCCGCGACGTCTGCGACGTACGACCCGGCGCGCTCCCGCGGGAGGGCGCCCGGAGACGCCGCGATCGGGGCCGCGAGCAGCGCCTCTCGGACCGCGCGACGGATCGCTTCGGTGAGCTCTCGCTCGCGGGCGAACCGGACCTCGCGCTTGGTCGGATGGACGTTCACGTCGACCCGGTCGGGCGCGAGACCGAGCTCGATCGCCCCGACGGGGAACCGTCCCTTCGGGATGAGATCGGCATAGGCAGCGCGGACCGCCTGGGTGATCGCACGGGAGACGATCGCGCGGCCGTTCACCGAGAGGTAGAGGCCCGTCGAGTGCGGGACCGCCGTCGAGGGACGACCGAGGATCCCGCGGACGGTCCCGCCCGGGATCGAGGCGTGGACGCGGAAGCTCTCCCGCAGCAGCGGGGCCCCCAGCACCTGGGCCGCCGCGTCCTCCATCGACCGCGCGGCCGGAAGGGTCGCCACCGGCGCGCCCTCGGACTCGATGCGGAGCGTGATCGTCGGATGGGCGAGGTAGACGCGCTCGAGCGTCCGGATCACCTCGAGCTGCTCGAGCGCGGCTCGGCGGAGGAACTTCCGGCGCGCCGGCGTGTTGAAGAAGAGGTCCCGCACCTCGACCGTCGTGCCCGGGGCGCGGGCGCCCGAGAACCGCTGGAGCGCACCTCCGCCCTCGAGCGCGATCCCCTCCGCCCCGTCCGCGCCCGGCGGCCTCGAGATCAGGCGCAGCCGGGCGACCGCCCCGATCGCGGCCAGGGCCTCTCCCCGGAACCCCAGGGCGACGATCGCGTCGACCGGCCCGTCCGGAGGGAGCTTGCTCGTGGCGTGCGGCGCGAGCGCGAGGTCGAGCTCTTCGGGCACGATCCCGCCGCCGTCGTCCTCGACCTCGATCGACCCGAGGCCGCCCTCCCGCAGTCGAACCGTGACCGCGGTCGCGCCGGCGTCGATCGCGTTCTCGACGAGCTCCTTGACGACGGCCGCCGGCCGTTCGACGACCTCCCCGGCCGCGATCCGCTCGACCGTCGCCGCGGAGAGCCGGCGGATCGGCGCCCGCGGCGAGGTGCCTCGGGTCATGGGGCCGAACCGTCCGGCGAGGACGGCCGCGCCGCGCGCTCCTTGAGCTCGACCAACTTGCGGTGGGCCTCGAGCGGCGTCACCCGATCCAGGTCGAGGGACCGGAGCTCCTCGCGCAGAGGATCGGGCGGGCCCCCGGGCTCGCCGAGCAGGACCGCCTGGGTATAGCGGGTCGGGCGGGTCCGCTCGCGCCGTCCCGGGGTCGCCGAGCCGCCCCGCTCCAGATCGCGCAGGAGCCGCTCGGCCTCGAGGAGCACCGGCGGGGGTAGTCCGGCCAGCCGGGCCACGTGGATGCCGTAGCTGCGATCGGTGCTGCCGGGGACGAGCCGGTGCAGGAAGACGATCCCGGACGGGCCCTCGCGCACCGCGAGGTGGGCATTGCGCGCCCCGGCCAGATCCTCCACGAGCTCCGTCAGCTGGTGGTAGTGGGTGGCGAGCACCGCCCGCGCCCGGGTCGCGTCGTGCAGATAGCGCAGCGTCGCCCAGGCGATCGCGAGACCGTCGAACGTGCTCGTGCCCCGGCCCACCTCGTCGAGCAGGACGAGCGAGCGTTCGTCGGCGGACCGGAGGATCTCCGCGACCTCGCTCATCTCGACCATGAAGCTCGACTTGGCGCGCCCGATCTCGTCGGTGAACCCCATCCGGGTGAACAGCGAGGTCACGAGACCGACCCTCGCGAACCGGGCCGGCACGAACGAGCCGGCCTGGGCGAGCACGACGAGCAGCCCGATCTGGCGCATGTACGTGGACTTGCCGGACATGTTCGGCCCGGTGAGCACCAGCAGGCGCTGCGAGCCGGCGTCGAGGTCGATGTCGTTCGGCACGAACCGTTCGCCCAACAGCGGCTCGAGGACCGGGTGTCGGCCGTCCCGCACCACCAGGGCCGCAGAGCCGTCGACCGACGGACGGACCAGGCGGTGGCGCCCGGCCAGGTAGGCGAACGTCAGCAGGACGTCGAGCGCTCCCACCGCGCGCGCGAGCCGGTGGAGGGCGGCCGCCCGGGCGTCGAGGCGGACCAGCAGCTCCTCCCACACCGCCTCCGCGGCCCCCCGGGCCGCCTCGCGGGCGGCCAGGATCCGGTCCGCGAGGGCCACCAGCTCGTCGCTGACGAACCGCTCTCCCTGGGCGATCGTCTGGCGGCGGCGGAAATGGGCCGGCACCCGCGGGAGGTTCGGCCGGCTGACCTCGAAGTAGTGGCCGAAGACCTGGTTGTAGCCGATCTTGAGGGTCTTGATGCCGGAGGCGGCCTGCTCCCGGCGCTCCAGCGCCCCGAGCTCCGCGAGCGCCGCCGCCTCCTCCGCTCGGAGCCGATCGAGCTCGTCGGAGTATCCCGGCCGCAGGAGGTCCGCCGCGGACGCCGCGCCGGGCTCGACCCCGGCCGGCAGCGCCGTGCGGAGCAGGGCGAGCAGCCCGTCCGGCGGCGCGAGGTCGCCCGCGAGCGCGCGCAGCATCGGGGCGTGCGCCTCCGC
>JASIBA010000002.1 GCA_030041735.1 Thermoplasmata archaeon
ACGGACGGGTCCGGACGACCTGGGCCCGCTATCGATTCGGCCGGGGGATCGTCGACGGCCCGAACTCCGTGGAGGCCCCGATCGAGGTACCCCCGCACACCGGCAGCACCACCTCCGCCGACGAGGCGCTCGGCTGGTCGTACGCGCTGGCGCGGAAGGCGAGCCGCACGATCGCCGAGACCTACCACTTCGGCGAGGCGTTCCTCACGGCCGCCGGGGAGTGGGTCGCCGTCTGGTACTCGCTCGAGTTCGCGGCGTTCGGACGCGCGAGCGCGGTCCGCGTCACGTTCCCGCCCGACGGGGCCCCGCCCCAGGTCCGCAGCCAGTTCTACCGGCCCCGGCACCCCGCGTTCTAGCGCGGGGCTACTTGTACGTGGAGTGGTGGACGGTGCCCTCGTCGTCGACGATGGTGATGCACTCGCCCTCGCACTCGAAGAGGCACGCCTCGCACATGATGCAGTCCGGTCCGTGGATGACGGCCGACTTCTCGGCCCGGAACTGGAACTTCGCGGCGACCGCGGGGTCGTCGACGACGTTCGGCCAGTTCTCGCGGGGCTGCATCTCGAAGACGGTGACCGGGCAGACGTCGCGGCAATGGGTGCAGCCGGTGCACTTCTCGTGGGCGACCTCGACCGTGACCATACGCTGTCATTAGTGCTGACGCAGCGGGATATATTAACAGGGGGGCTCGACGGCGCCCGACCGGCGAGGAAGAGGGTCGGACCGGGGCGGCTACGGGATCTGCTGGGGGTCCCACTGGGTGACCCGCCGATGGTCCGCGAGACCGTCCAGCGCGTGCATCTGCGCGGACGAAAGGGCGAAGTCGAAGACCCGGGCGTTCTCCACGATCCGCTCCCGGTGGACGGACTTGGGGATCTCGACGATCCCGTGCTGCAGCCCCCACCGGATCAGGACCTGCGCCGGGGTGCGCCCCACCTCGCGGGCGATCGCGTCGACCCGCCGGTCGTCCAGCCGCCGGGCCCGGGTGAGCGGGCTGTACGCCTCCAGACGGATCCCCTTCCGGGCGCAGTACTCCAGCAGCTCCGGATCGAAGATGAACGGGTGGAACTCCACCTGGTTGACCGCGGGCACGAGCTTCGAGTGCGCGGCGATCTCCTCCAGATGCCGGATCGCGAAGTTGCTGACGCCGACCGCGCGACACGTCCCGGCCGCCTGGAGCTCCTCCAGCGCGCGCCACGATCCGAGCCGGTCCTCCGGGGCGTCGGCCCGCGGCCAGTGGATGAGGTAGAGGTCGACGTAGTCGAGGCCGAGCTTCCGGAGGCTTTCGGCGAACGCCGCCTTCGCCGGTCCATAGCCCTGGTGGGTGTACCAGAGCTTCGTCGTGACGAAGATCTCGGCCCGGGGGATCCGGCTCGCGCGGACCGCGTCCCCGACGTCGGCCTCGTTCTCGTACAGCGCCGCCGTGTCGATCAGACGGTAGCCCGCCTCGAGGGCCCAGCGCACGGCCTGCCGCGTCGGCTCGCCGGGCGCGCTCTGGAACACCCCGAGCCCGAGCACGGGCATCGCGGGTCCCTGGTTCAGGCGGACCCGGCCCGCGAGCCCATCGAGCGGAAAGTCGGTCATCGAGCGGTCTCGCGCGCCGCGGGCGCCGTCGCGACGCGGAACCGGCTCGGGATCCCGCGCGCGGGAAGCCGCCCATCGTACCCGCGCAACTGGCCCTCGTGCTCCGGACAGAGGGAGAATGCCTGCCACGCAGCCGCCGCGGAGCGCGGGTCGGACGTGGCCGAGAACAGCTCGACCCGGTGCGGGCGGTCGTCGCACGGTCCCCCGGCCCCGACGTCGGGATCGCCGATCACGGGACGGAAGGCGAAGTCGTAGGCCCGACCCATGTCGCAGAGCGGCCGCTGGAAGATCGCACTCACGCCGCGGGGCCAGAAGTGGGTCGCGACATAAAGACGCCCGACCCCGTCCGTCCCCCGAGAGGCTAAGTTCCTCGCCCTGCGTGGCCCGGGAGTCCGGCGGACCGCGCGTGCGGCACCGGCGGATCGTGCGATGCCGACGGTCCGAGCGAACGACGTGGAACTATACTACGAGCTCCACGGCGGGTCGGGCGACCCCGTGGTCCTGGTCCACGGTTCGTGGGTGGACCATCGGAGTTGGGACCTGGTCGTCCCGGGGCTTTCGCAGGCGATGCAGGTCGTGACCTACGACCGTCGCGGCCACGGACAGAGCTCGCTCGGGGACCGCCGGCACCCGGTGCGCGACGACGCCGCCGACCTGGCGGCCCTGCTGACGGAGATCGATCACTACCCCGCGCACGTGATCGCGCACTCGTACGCGGGCGCGGTCGCCCTGCGGCTCGCGATCGATCGCCCGGAGATGGTCCGCAGCCTCGCGATCCACGAGACCCCCTTCGTCGCCCTCCTGGCCGACGATCCGTCCTCGGCACCGGAGGCCGAGCGGATGATGGCCGGGGTGCGCGAGATGCAGGGCCTGATCCGCGCCGGCCACGCCGCCGACGCGGCCCGGGAGCTCGCGGACGTATTCTCGGGAGAGCCGGGGGCCTGGGCCCGCATGCCCGCGGAGCTCCGGACCACGTGGGAGCGGAACGCGGAACGGTGGGCCGAGGAGTATGGCGACCCGGACGCGCTCCAGCCGGACGCCGCCGGCCTGCGCGAGGTACTGATCCCGGTCCTGCTCACCGAGGGGGCCCTCAGTCCGCGGTTCCTGCATCGCATCACCCACGCCCTGGCCAGCCTGCTCCGAAACGTCCAGGAGCACGAGCTTCCCGACGTGGGACACGCCCCGCAACTGACGCGTCCCAACCAGTACGTGGGGCTGCTGCTGAACTTCCTGCTCGAGCGGAACGTGCCGGTCACCTGACCGCGTCTTCGGCGGAAGGTCCGCCGGGACTCGCATCGGGCGACCCGGCCAGGTCGATGAGGTCCAGGACTCCCTTCCCCAACCACTGCCCGCCGTCCACCGCGAGGACCTGACCGGTGATGTAGCTCGCCCGGGGGCTGGCGAGGAACCGCACGCTGTCCGCGATCTCCTCAGGCGTCCCGAACCGCCCGAGGGGCACGCCGCGTCGGATCGATTCCACGAGCGCATCGGAGACCCACAGCTGCCGGTCGGTCCCCTCGGTCCGTACCGGCCCCGGCGCGACCGCGTTGACCCGGATCCCGTACCGGGCCCACTCGACCGCGAGCGTCCGGGTGAGCGCGAGCACCCCGGCCTTGGCCGCCGCCGAATGCGCGGTCCCGGGACCCGCCATCCACGCGTACGACGCGACGATGTTCACGATCGAGGGGGCCGGGGAACTGCGGAGCAGCGGGGCCGCGGCCCGGGAGCAGAGAAACGTGCCGTCGAGGACGATGCCGACGACCGCCCGCCACCCGTTGGGCGAGATCCGCTCCGCAGGCGCGACAAAGTTGCCGGCGGCGTTGTTCACCAGCACGTCGAGCCGACCGTACTCGGTCCGGCACGCCGCGACCAACCGGTCGACCTGGTCCGCCACCCGGACATCGGTCGGAACTTCGAGCACCCGCGCGCCGCCCGCGCGAAGCGTGGCGGCCCCGGCGCGGAGGTGCTCGGCCGACCGGCTGGCGATGACGAGGTCGTAGCCGTCCGTGTGCAGCCCCGTCGCGATGGCGAGCCCGATCCCGGTGCCACCGCCCGTGACGAGGGCGACCGGCCGCGAGCTCGTAGGACGGTCCCCGGGCGGAGCGCTCACGGACCCGCGAGGGGCCCGAGCGCAAAAACGATGCGGGCCGGCCGAAGCGACCGCGCGGATCTCAGGCCGGGGGGCCCAGCTCGGCGCGGATCGCCGCGAGATCCGAGTCGGAGAGTCCGCGACCGAGGGCCCCGTCCCTCCGGAACCCCGGGGCGCCGTCGCGGAAGATGACGACCGTCGGGATCACGTCGATCCCGAAGGCGTCCCAGAGCGGGCTCGCTTCGTCCGTGACGTCCCCCATCGCGATCTGGAACGACCCGATCCCGGCGAGGCGCTCGAATCGCGGGGCGAACGCCCGGCAGAAGGGACACCAGTCGGCGAGGAACGCGACCGCCCACGTGCCGGACCGGCGCAGGCGGGTCCCGTCGAACGCGTCGGCCTCGAGTCGCTCCAACCCGATTCCCCCGGAGAACGTCCACCGCTCGCGAGGAGGCGGGACGCGCTCAAGGCATTTCCCGGCCCCCGGCGTCACCGGGAGCCGTCGTACCTGTCAAGTAGGCGACCTCGGTGCGGTGCCGGAGGCGGGCATGGACTCCTGGCGCGTCCCGGTCGAAGCGCGCTCGTCCGCCCAGTTTCCGGGTCCCCTTCGGGGGACGATCGAGCACCACCACTGGGCGAGCCGGGCGCTGGCCGGGAATCCATGGGACGACCCGGTCGAGCGCGATCTGCCGATCTACGTGCCCCCATCCGGATCCACGAAGGGCCGCCCGCTGCTCGTCCTGCTCAGCGGATACACCGGCGCGGGGACCTACCACTTCCAGCGCGGGCGATACCTCGACGATTCGATCGTGGGTCGGTTCGACCGACTCGCCCGCGAGGGCGCCTGCGCCGAGGCGGTGGTGGTCGGGCCGGACTGTCTCACCAGCCTCGGAGGCAGCCAGTACCTCAACTCGACGGCGACCGGGCGATACGAGGACTACGTCGTCCAGGAGATCGTCCCGTGGGTCCGTTCCCGCTACGGCACCGGTCCGACGGCCGTCCTGGGGACCTCGAGCGGCGGCTACGGCGCGCTCGTCCTCGGCCTGCGGCATCCGGACGTCTTCGAGGCGGTCGGCTCGAACGCCGGCGACGCCTACTTCGAATACTGCTACCCGCCCGACTTCCCGTCGGCGTTCCGGGAGCTCCGGCGCGCCGGCGGGCCCGACGCGTTCCTCCGCCGCGTCTTCTCCGAGTTCGTCAGCAACTTCGGACCGTCCAACCCGGTCGCCCGGGCCCTCTCCACCATGGCGTACGCGTCGGCGTACTCGCCCCGGGCGGACGAGCCCGGACGTTTCGACCTGCCGTTCGACCTCGAGACCGGGGCGATCCGGCCGGACGTCTGGGCGCGCTGGCTCGCCTGGGATCCGGTGCGGATCGTCGAGACGCCCGCCGGCGCCGACGCGGCCCGCCGCCTGAAGCTCCTCTACCTCGACGGCGGCCTCCGGGACGAGTTCGGCCTGGACGTGAGCGCGCGCGTGCTCGCGGCGGCGGCCCGTCGCCAGGGCGCGACCGTGCAGCACGAGGAGTACGACGGCGCCCACTTCGATCGGGGACCCCGCTACGACGTGATGATGCCGCGCCTGCTCGCCGCGATGGGCTTCCCCGCCTCCGGGCCGCGGGGCGGCTCCGCTTAGTATCCGGACGAACTGGCACGCCGCTACGCACGGGGCGGGCCCGGATGCTCAAGAACGGTCAGCTGATCTGCGACGTCTGCCAGAAGACGATCACCCGCATCACCGAGTTCCCGGCCGAGGGGTGGGAGCGGATGCACAACCTCTGCTCGACCTGTTTCGATGCCACCCGACAGAAGTCGGTGCCCCGTCCCAGCTAGCGTCCTTGTGCGCCGGCCGACCCGCCCCGATCGTCGCCTTCCAGGGGGACGAGGGCCTCGTCCTCGAACCAGGCCAGGACGATGACGTACCAGGCCAGTCCGAGGAGCAGCGGGAGCTCGGGGTTCCCGATCCCCGCCGGAGCGACGATCACCGCTCCCCCGGCCAGCTTGCGCCCTTCCCGCACCGGTTCCACGTGGACCAGCTCGGTCCCGCTCTCGGTCGAAACCTTCCAGGCGGGCAAGAGGATCCCCGCGCGGTGGAACCGGTAGGTCGCACCGCCCCGCAGCTCGATCCGGTGGTAGTTCAGGTGGAGCGAGACGCGGGCCCGGTCGGTGGTCTCCCCGACGGCGCGCGCGGTGAGGATCGGGTGCAGGTAGCCCACGCGCTTCAGGGTCGACGCGCCGCCCGCGGTCGCGAGGGTCGCGAGCGAACCGGAGGGTCGGCTCCACGTGAGACGGGCCACCGGGCGATCCCCCGACGAGAGCTCGAACGCGATCGGTGACTCGGCGGTCCGCAGCCAGCGCATCGCGCTGGCATCGACCGACGAGATCGGCACGAGTTCCATCGCGCGAGCGAGCGCGCGCGGAACTTAAGCCCGAGCGCCGGCGGCCGCGGAGCGGGCCAACGGACGGACCTCGAGCTGCTCCTCGATCTCGGCGATTTCCGCCAGGGCCCGTTCGACGTCATCCGGCGCACGGGCCCGCACCACCACGGGTCGCGGTGGCGGCGCCGCGCGCCGCACGGGGAGTGCGCTCTCGTCCCAGCTCGCGGCCACCGGTGGCGGCCGCGGACGGGGGCGCACCTCGGGCAGCGGTCGACCGAAGGCCGGGTCCGGCGACGCGTCGAGTCCCCCAGAGACCGGGGCGGTCGGCGGCGCGGAGGCCGAGAACCAGAGGAACGTCGCTCCGAGAGCCGCGATTGCGCCCAGCGTCAGCAGGAAGCCCCAGAGGGGAAAGCCGTCGGGGCGAGCGTGCGGGGCGAGACCGAGGACGAGCGCAGCGGTCGCGAACAGGCCGCCGCTCACCACGAGCAGCGGCAGACTCGCGACGAGCCGCGATCGGGCCGGGAGCGGCGCTTCTCCCCCGCGCCCGTGCGCGTCCCCGGTGGACTCCATACGGACCGACGCCCTCCGAAAATTCGGGGCCACGGCTCTTGGGCCTTGCGGTGCACAGGCCCCCCTCCGGCGGTCGCACCCGGCCGGGAGGGTTCACCCGTCCGAGGACCGTCGCGCCCGTCGCGGGGCGGGCGGATCGTCCAGCTCATCCTGGATCGCGTCGATCTCGCGCAGGGCGGAGTGGACCTCCTCCGAACGCCCGTGTCGGGACACGCCCGGGCCCCTCCCCGTTGCGGGCGACGGTTCCGAGTCCTCGCTCCACGGCGCGGCCATCGGCACCGTCACCGGCGATCGGGTCACCGCCGGAGTAGGTCGGCCGCGCTCGTCGGAGCGGGGACGTGCCCGAGCGGCGGGAGGCGCCTCGTCCGGAGGTTCGACGTCCGCGCTGCGCCACGCGAGGAGGGCGCCTATGGCGGCCATGGCGGCCAGAGCGTAGAGCAGGATCGAGAGATGGATGTGTCCGGGACCGAGGGTGAGCCCACGGACCTGGGCCACCACCCCCAGGATCCCGAAGAGCGCCGTGGCGCACCAGAGCGGGAGGCTCTCCGTCAGACCCGCATGCCTCCCCGGTGCATCCGGCGGCGGGTCTTCGGGCCGGGCTCGCGCCCGGTGCGGCGGCGGTGGCTCCTCGGCCTCGGCCTGCATGGGCCGCTCGGACTCCCCCTCGCGGGCGGAGATGCTCCTTCGAGGAAATGACGTTCGCAATACGTATAAATACACACTCCCGCCATTTCTGCGTGCGCGGAGCGATGCGATGAAATCGAAGTGGCGCTCTCGAACGGTCTACATAGCGACGATCGCGGCAATGTCGATGATGGTGGCGGGATTCGCTCTTGCGAGCGGGTTGTTCGCCGGATTCGGCGCCTTTTCGGTGTCCGGAAACCAGGGCTCCATCACGAC
>JASIBA010000090.1 GCA_030041735.1 Thermoplasmata archaeon
CGTCATCTCGGATTCGGCCTCTCCCGAGGCGCCGCGGCGCCCGGCACCCCTGCCCACGCGGGGCGCACGATCACCGGGTCGACCCCGATGCCCGCGACCCCGCCCCCGGCGCACACCCCCCGCTCGATCACGGCTCGGCAGCGACGGTTCTGATCTCCCTGCGGTCGCGCCCCGTTTCTAGGCGCGCGTGGACTCGGACAGGGTAGCTCCACGCGGGCCCGACCGGCGGGCCCTATCCGCACCGGTCACCCAGGGCCGGGTTCAGGACCCGGTCGGAACGGTTCGAGGGGGATCGCCGGGGGCGTTCCCGCGACGATGGAAGTGACCAGTCGGCCCGTGGCGATCGCGGTCGTGATACCGATCCCCTCGTGGGCCGCCGCGAGGATCCACCGGGGGTGGTCCGCGACCGGACCGATGTAGGGGACGCCGCGCGCGCCGGCGGGACGGAGCCCGGTCCAGGTTCGCTCGACGGGCACGTCACCGATCGCCGGAACGAATCGCCGTGCGCGCTCGAGGAGGCGGCGGATCACGGTCGGGTCCACCTCCGTCGACGGGCCGACGTACTGTCGGGTCGCCCCCAGCAAGCATCGCCCCGAGGAGCGGGGCTGCAGGCTGAACGAGATGACGTCCGCGACCCCGGGCTGCGAGCCCCGGACGTATCCGACCTCGGAAAGTTGGTGGTGTACGAAGCCCGCCGGAGGGGCCAGCATCGCGATGTGGCCCTTGCGGGGCCGGATGTCCAGCCCCGGTAGCAGCTCGGGTGCCCGCCACCCCGCGGCGAGGACCGTGAACTCCGCACGCACGACGCGGCCGTCGTCGAGCCGGGGGCCGTCCTCCGTGAGCGATCGCACCCGGCTGGGGATGCGCAGCTCGGCCCCCAGCGAGCGGGCGCGATCCGCGAGGAATCGGGTCGCCTCGGCGGCGTCGAGAACGATATCGCCCGGGACCCAGAGCGCCCCCGGCAGATCGGGCGCGAGCTGGGGCTCCATGCGACGCAGTTCGCGACCGTCCACGACGTGGGCCTCGACCCCGGCTGCGCGGTACCTCCCGAGCTTCGCCTCCACGTCGGCCATCTCCGACTCGTCGGCCGCGATCCAGAGCGCGCCCCGCCGCACGTAGTCGACCTCGGGCGGGAGATCGGGGGCCAGGGAGTTCCAGCACTCGACCCCGAAGCGCGAGAGCGAGAACTGCGCCGGCGAGTCGTCGTAGACCCCGACGTGCCCCATCGCGCGACAGCTGGTGTCGCTCGCGACGCCCGAGCTCTCGAGCACGACGACCGAGCGGCCGCCCCCGGCGAGTTCGAGGGCGCAGCCGCAGCCGATGATCCCCGCGCCGACGACCGCCACGTCGTACGAAGCCCGGGCCACGGGCCGTGGAACCGGGCTCCCTTCAAAAGCTCTGAGCCCTCGTCCGCGATTCCGGGCGCGGGACCGGCCCGAACGGAGGATTAAATCACGGAAGCCGGTGGCCGGGAGGAGCAATGTTCGAACGAATCCTGGTGGCGTTCGACGGCTCGGAGTCCTCCCGCGGCGCCTGTCGGGTCGCCCTCGAGATCGCCGCCCGGTTCGGCTCGTCGGTCACGGTCGCGGTGGTCCACCCCCCCTCCGACGAGCCGACGGATGGACGGCTGGAGCTCCTGGTCCCCGTCAATCCCGAGGGGAAGACGCTCGCGCAGATGATCGAGGAGATGCAGAAGGAGGCGAAGACCCGAAAGATCCCGTCCCTCGAGCCGGCGTTCCTCCAGGGCGACGTGGTTCCGACGCTGCTCGAGTATCTGCGCGCTCATCCTCACGACCTGGCGATCACCGGTTCGCGCGGGCTCTCGCGGGGCCGCCGGCTCCTGCTCGGAAGCGTCTCGTCCGCGCTGGTGGACAGCGCCCCGTGCCCCGTCCTGGTCGTGCGCCCCGAGTCCCCGAAGTCCGCCGCGACCGGCACGCGGCCGGCCCCGTCGCGAACCCGGGCCGCGCGCTAGATCAGCGCGGGATGGGCCGGAGCGGCCACCGGGCCTCGAAATCCTCGGGACCCAGCAGGTCGTCCAGGTACGGGAGCGCCTGTTCCAGCGCTCCCACCCGCGGCTCGAACCCCGGCCGCCGGGTGTACGGCGTGACCCACACGATCCGGGCGACCCGCGCTCGGATGCGCGACAGGAGCTGCGCGACGAGGTCACCCTCCCCCAGGTCCCATCCGTCGCTCAGGATCACCAAGGTCGTGGATTCGCGCAGGATGTTTCCGAACCGCATCTCGAACTCCTCGAGCGAGTGGCCGATGCGGGTCCCTCCGTCGGCCCGGTCGATACGCTCTCCGACTTGGGTCGTGGCCCGCCGGTATCCGTACCGCCGGACCTCCGCGGTGATCTCCTCGACCCCGGTGCTGAAGGCGAAGATCCGCCCGCTCCGGGAGATCGACTCGAGCGCGGAGACGAGTCCGAAGAACCGGCTCTCGTGTTCCCGCATCGAGCCGCTCACGTCCCAGAGCACGACCACCGAGGCGCGCGTGGGACGAGGGCGTGCGCGGCGGAGCTCGAGCCACTCCCCACCGTGGTGCACCCCGCGGCGGATCGTCTCGTTCAGGTCCACGTGGCCGTGATGCGATCGGGCGGGCCGGCGGCCAGGGAGGGTCGCCACCTGCCGGCGGAAGCGGCGCGCTCCGCGACGCAGCGCCCGCTGCTCCCGCTCGGAGACCGGTCGGATGGAATGCGGGACCAGGGGGGCGGTGATGCTGTAGGTGCCGAGAGGGACCTCGATCGGAGGCATCGTCTCCCGAGACACCCGCACCCGCGCGGGCTTCGGCGGGGCCGGAGGCAGCCGGGGCCGGCCCAGGACCCGGACCTCGCCGCCCGGGCGGGGCCGATCAGGTCCGCCTCCGGCCCCCGAGAAGTAGGTGTCGAACGCCGTCCTCACCTGGACCGCTTCTTCGGGGGACTTCGCGAGCGTGACGGACGCCGCGTCGCGCCACGCGCGTCGATCCAACGCGTCGAGGGCGCCGGCGGCTCGGGCGAAGTCCACCTCGGCGGCCATGCCGACCGGGACGCCCTGCCCTCGGAGAAAGGCGCAGAACCCTCCGACGCGCTCGAGCACGCGATGCTCGAGGCCCGTCGGTCCGGAGGCCATGGCTCAACCCCGGATCGCCGCGATCCGCGCCGGCTCCAGCGCCCGCAGGTCCTGCGCGTCCTTGATCAGGAACCCCAGCGTCGCCGTGATCGTCTCGGGATCGAGCTGGTCCCGACGGAGGGCGAGGAGGGCCGCGGCCCAGTCGAGGGTCTCCGCGACACCGGGCCGCTTCGCGAGATCCGGCTCCGTGCGCAGGCGCTGCACGAACGCGACGATCTCCTTCGCGAGGGCCGGCGCGAGCGCGGGGATCCGGCGGCGCAGGATCGCGACCTCCTTCTCGGGATCGGGATAGTCCAGGTAGACGTAGAGGCAGCGACGCTTCAGCGCATCGCTGAGGTCGCGCGTCCGGTTCGAGGTGATGACGACCAGCGGGATCCGTTGGGCGCGGATCGTGCCGAGCTCCGGGATCGAGACCTGGAAGTCCGACAGGAACTCCAGCAGGAGGCCCTCGAACTCCTCGTCGGCCCGATCGATCTCGTCGATGAGGAGCACGGGGCAGTGGGCCCCGTCGCCCTCGAGCGCGCGCAGCAGCGGTCGGCGGAGCAGAAAGCGCTCGCTGAACACCTCGCGCTCGAGCGCCTCGTCCGACCGGTCCCGCTCGTGCATCCGGATCGTGAGCAGCTGGCGCGGGTAGTCCCAGTCGTACAGGGCGGAGCGCGCGTCCAGGCCCTCGAAGCACTGCAGCCGGATCAGGTCCACCCCCGTCGCGGCGGCCAGCGCCTTGGCGATCTCGGTCTTCCCGCAGCCCGGTTCGCCCTCCACGAGCAGCGGCTTTCCGAGCTTAGCGCTCAGGAACACCGCCATGCCGAGCGGTCCGCCCGCGAGGTAGTTCTGGCGGAGGAGCAGGTCCTCCACCTCCCCGGGGTTCGTCCATTGCGCGGGGTCGACGCCCGCGCCCGACGGTTTCGTCACGGTGCACGACGAAAGTCATCGGCCCACCATAGTCATTTCCCCGCCGGTCCCGCGTCGTAAGGCCTATACTGAGGGCGGCGGTGACGGCTCCGATGCTGGTCGACGACTTCGGCCGGACGGTCACCGACATCCGCATCTCGGTCACGAAGCGCTGCAACTTCGGGTGCGTCTACTGCCATGACGAGGGGCTCGGGCCCGTGGCGCGCCCGCGCGCTCCGCACGCCGAGGAGATGTCGCCCGCCGAGGTCGAGCGGATCGTCCGCGCGGCGCGGGAGTTCGACATCCGGTCGGTGAAGTTCACCGGCGGGGAACCGCTCGTGCGCGCGGACATGGAGGAGATCGTCGATCGCACGGTCCGGCACGTGGAGGACGTCTCCCTCACCACGAACGGCTCGATGCTCGCGGCCCGGGCCGAGGCGCTCCGGAACGCCGGCCTGAAGCGCGTCAACGTCTCGATCGACTCGCTGGATCCGCAGGCCTTCCACGAGATCCGAGGAGGGGCTCTCGCGCCCGTCCTCCGCGGCATCGAGCAAGCGCTCCGGGTCGGTCTGAAGCCGGTCAAGCTGAACCTGGTCGTCTTCCGCCCGACGCTGCCCCATATCCCCGAGATGATCCGGTTCGTGAGCCGGACCGACGGCCTCCGCCTCCAGCTGATCCAGTTCATGCCCGAGCTGGTCGGACCGAAGGACTGGTCGGTCGACATCGACGGCGTCAAGCGGTGGCTCGAGAGCCGCGCCGACCGCATCCTGGTCCGCGAGATGCACCACCGCCGGATCTACCTGTTCGGGGGAGCGGAGGTCGAGCTCGTCGATCCGGTCTACAACCGGGAGTTCTGCATGAACTGCCACCGGATCCGGGTCACGCATACCGGCGAGCTCAAGGGTTGCCTCAACCGGAACGACGACCTGATCCCGACCCGGGGGCTCGACGACCGGGCGCTTCGCGATGCCTTCCGGACGGTGGTGGCGCGTCGCGTCCCGTACTACGGCGGCTACGTCCGCGATCATCCGGCCCGCTCCGGCGCCGACGCGCCGCTGCTGCGTCTGGACGGACCGGTCCGCTGATCCGCCGGATCACGCCGTCGAGCGCGCGGAGCCCTTGCCGTATCGGGTCGCCACGATCTCGGCGAGGATCGCGACCGCGAGCTCGTCCGGCGTCTTCGCCCCGATGTCGAGCCCGATCGGAGCGTGCAGGCTCCGCACGAACTCGGCGGATACCCCGCGACGCTCGAGCTCGGCGACGTCCTGCGCGACCCGGTGCCGGCTCGCGAGCAAGCCCACGAACGCGAGCGGGACCTTCGAGAGCTCCTCGAGCACCGCCACGTCGCGCTCGCCCTTGGTGAGGACCACGACCGCGTCGTGCGCGCCCAGGCCGAGCCGGCGGGCGTCGGGTCGCCCCTCCTTCACGAGCTCGTGGGGCGCCTCCCGGAGCTGGGGATTCGGATCGACGACGATGGTCTCGTAGCCCAGTCGCATCCCGAGGTGGACGAGCGCCTCTTCCAGGTCGTCCCGACCGCCCTGGCCGACGACGATCAGGCGCCGCGTCGGGAGCATCGGCTCGATGTACAGCTCCAGCGTCCCGCCGCAGTTCGTCTGCACCCAGATCTCGTTCGGGTCGGTCTCGCGCGCCGTCCCGGCGATCGATTCGGCCGTGTCCACGAGGTGAACGCGAAGCACGCGTGGTTCTCCCGCGCGGATCGCCTCCAGGGCGGACTGGACGACCGGGCCCTCCGGGCAGCCGCCCCCGAGCGTACCCGCCTCGATCCCCCCGTGCGCATCGACGAGGATCTTGAAGCCGGGCTTCGCGAGGGTCGATCCTTCGTTCCGGGTCACCGTAGCGATCGCGAACGGCTCCCGCCGCTCGACCAGCCGGGTCAGATGCCGCGCGAAGTCCGATGCCTGCACGCCGTTCGCTACGAAGTTACGGTATCTACCGTTTCGCGCCGGTGCTCCGACCCCTCCGCGCCCGCCCTTCGGGCTCCGCGTACAAAGCCTGATAACCGAAGGGAGGCTCGCCGTGCCGCGGTCTCGCACGGGGTTCTGAACGATGTATCCTCCGAGCTTTGACTACTATGCGCCGACCAGCGTGGACGAAGCGGTTCGACTGCTCGACCAGCATCAAGGGGAGGCGAAGGTCCTCGCCGGCGGCCAGAGCCTCATCGGGATGCTGAAGCTGCGGCTCGCGCAGCCGGGCGCCCTGATCGACATCAACCGCATCCCCGACCTCTCGTACGTCCGGGAGGACGCTACGTTCCTCCGCATCGGCGCGATGACCCGCATCAACGAGCTGCATGCGTCTGATGCGGTCAAGGCCCGCTACGGGGTGCTGTTCGACGCGACCGCCGAGATCGCCGATCCCACCGTCCGGAACTGGGGTACGGTCGGCGGCAACGCCGTCCACGGGGACCCCGGGAACGACCTTCCGGCGTGCTTCCTGGCGCTCGACGCCGAGTACCAAGCGCAGGGACCGAAGGGTTCGCGCACGATCGCCGCCCGGAAATTCTACACGGACTCGTTCACGAACGTGCTCGCTCCCAACGAGATCGTCACCGAGATCCACGTGCCGAAGGCGGCCGCCGGGTCCGGCAGCGCGTACTCGAAGATGGAGCGCAAGGTCGGCGACTTCGCGACGGCCGCGGTCGCGGTCACGGTCACGCTGGCGGCGAACGGATCGGTGGCGAAGGCCGGGATCGGGTTGACGAACGTCGGACCCACCGCCCTCTACGCGGCCCAAGCGTCCGATGCGCTGGTCGGCAAGACCGGCACCGCGACGGACCTCGGTACGGTGGGGGACCTCGCGGCGAAGGCCGCCAGCCCGGTCGCCGACAATCGCGGACCGGTCGACTTCAAGCAGGACATGATCCGCGTGTGGACGCGCCGCACCGTGACGCGGGCGATCGCGCGCGCGAAGGGAGGGAGCTGACCATGGCGATCGACGTGGAGGAGGTCGCGACCGGCGCGAGCCCGAACAGTGCGCGCGTCATCCACGTGACGGTGAACGGGGTCACCCATCGATCGAAGGTCGACGCGCGCCTCTTGCTGGTGCACTACCTGCGCGAGCGGCTCCGACTCACGGGCACCCACATCGGGTGCGACACGGCGCACTGCGGGGCCTGCACGGTCCTCGTCGATGGGATCCCGGCGAAATCGTGCAATCTCCTGGCGGTGATGGTCGACGGCCGGAGCGTCCAGACGGTGGAGGGGCTCGAGGCCGGTGGAAAGCTCCACCCGGTGCAGGAGGGCTTCACGAAGGAGCATGGCCTCCAGTGCGGCTACTGCACGCCGGGGATGATGATGGCCAGCGTCGCGCTGCTCGCGAAGAACCCCAACCCCACGGAGGACGAGATCCGCCGTGGCATCTCGGGGAATCTGTGCCGGTGTACCGGCTACGTGAACATCGTCAAGGCGATCCAGTACGCCGGGAAGAAGATGCAGGAAGCGCCGAAGGGAGGGGCCTGAGCATGGCGGAAGCGACCCCGATCCCCGGCGGCATCGGCCAGTCGATCGGACGGAAGGAGGATGCCCGCTTCATCCGAGGGAAGGGCAACTACGTCGACGACGTGAACCTCCCCGGGATGCTCTTCATGGACGTCGTGCGCAGCCCGTACGCCCACGCGAAGATCACCGGGCTCCGCAAGGACGCCGCGCTCAAGGTGCCGGGCGTTCTCGCCGTGATCACGGGAGCCGACCTCGCGGCGGCGAAGCTCGCGTGGATGCCGACGCTGATGTCGGATACGCAGATGGTGCTCCCGACCGACACGGTGATGTTCCAAGGCCAGGAGGTCGCCGCCGTCGTCGGGGTCGACCGCTACGCCGCCGCCGACGGGGTCGCCGCCGTGGAGGTCGATTACGAGCCGCTGCCCGTGGTCGTCGATCCGTTCAAGGCGCTCCAGCCCGACGCCCCGGTGCTGCGCACGGACAAGGGCAAGAAGGACAACCACATCTGGCACTGGGAGGTCGGCGACAAGGCGGGCACGGAGGCGGCGCTGAAGGCGTCCGCCGTCGTCGTCACCGAGAAGCTGTACATCCCGCGGATCCACGTCTCGTCGATCGAGACCTGCGGCTGCGTCGCGAGTGTCGACGTGAGCGGCAAGCTCACGGTGTGGATGACCACCCAGGCGCCGCACGCGATCCGCACGGTGTTCGCGCTGGTCAGCGGTCTCCCCGAGAACAACATCCGCATCATCTCGCCGGACATCGGCGGCGGTTTTGGCGGCAAGGTGCCGGTGTATCCCGGCTACGTCATCGCCGTGGTCGCGGCGCTGACCACGGGCAAGCCCGTGAAGTGGATCGAGGACAGGACGGGGAACCTCACGGCCGACTCCTTCGCCCGCGACTACCACATCGAGGCGGAGATCGGCGCCGACAAGAACGGCAAGGTCACGGCGCTGCGCGTCAAGACCCTCGCGGACCATGGGTACACCGACGCGGCCGCGAACCCATCGAAGTTCCCGGCCGGCCTGTTCCACATCATCACGGGCTCGTATCCGTTCTCGAAGGCGTTCGTCGAGGTCGACGCCGCGTACACGAACAAGCCGCCCGGGGGTATCGCCTACCGCTGCTCGTTCCGGGTCACGGAGGCCGTGTTCGCGATCGAGCGGCTCATGGACAACCTGGCGCACAAGATGAACCTCGATCCGGCCGAGCTCCGGATGCGGAACTTCATCCCGCCCGAGGCGTTCCCGTACACCAGCGCGCTCGGCTGGACCTACGACAGCGGCAACTACGCCGGGGCGCTGAAGAAGGCGATGGACACCATCGGCTACGACGCCCTCCGCAAGGAACAGGCCGAGAAGCGGAAGCGGGGGGAGCTGATGGGCATCGGGATCTCGAGCTTCACCGAGATCGTCGGCGCCGGCCCGTCGAAGACGTTCGACATCCTCGGCATCAAGATGTTCGACTCGGCCGAGGTCCGGATCCATCCGACGGGGAAGGTCATCGCCCGGTTCGGGACCAAGTCCCAGGGTCAGGGGCACGAGACGACGTATGCCCAGATCCTGGCCGAGGAGCTCGGGATCCCCGTCGACGGGATCTCCGTCGAGGAGGGCGACACGGACACCGCGCCGTACGGCCTCGGGACCTACGCGAGCCGGAGCACGCCGACCGCCGGCGCCGCCGCGGCCGTGGCGGCGCGGAAGATCCGCGAGAAGGGGGCGAAGATCGCCGCGCACCTGCTCGAGGTCTCGCCGAACGACATCGAGTGGAAGGACCATAAGTTCCAGGTCAAGGGCGTCCCCGAGAAGTCGAAGACGATGGCCGACGTCGCGTTCGCGGCCTACACGAACCACCCGCAGGGGATGGAAGCGGGGCTCGAGGCGGTCGACTACTACGACCCGCCGAACATGACCTACCCGTTCGGGAGCTACATCTGCGTGGTCGACATCGACAAGGAGACCGGCCAGGTGAAGGTCCGCCGGTTCGTGGCGATCGACGACTGCGGGACGATCATCAATCCCATGATCGTCGACGGGCAGATCCACGGCGGGCTCACCATGGGCTTCGCGCCGGCGATGCTCGAGGAGATCCCGTACGACGAGCAGGGCAACAGCCGGGCGCCGTCGTTCCTGGAGTACCTGCTCCCGACGGCCGTCGAGACGCCGAAGTGGGAGACGGGCAAGACCGTCACGCCCTCGCCGCACCATCCGCTCGGGGCGAAGGGCGTCGGAGAGTCGGCGACGGTCGGCGCGCCGGCCGCGATCGCCAACGCCGTCATCGACGCGTTGCAGCCCTACGGGGTCACGAACATCGACATCCCGATCTCGGCCCACAAGGTCTGGCGGGCGATCCACGGGGCGGACGCGCACTGAGCCGGGACCCTCCGATGCACATCGAGGGTGACTTCAGCGTCCGGGCGACGCCCGACAAGGTGTTCGCCTTCTTCGGCGACCCGGTGGCCCTGATGGACTGCCTCGACGATCCTCACCAGGTCCACGCGGTCGACGCCGACCACTTCGAGGGCAC
>JASIBA010000012.1 GCA_030041735.1 Thermoplasmata archaeon
TCGCGCTGCTCTCCGCGCTCAACAACACGACCGTCGTGAAGATCTCGTTCGTGAACTGGAACGCCTCCGACTTCGCGAAGAACCTGGGCGCGAACGACGACTCGGTCGGCCTCATCATCCCCGACGGCTACGGCGCCGCGCTCGCCGCCCACCGGCCGGTGAACCTCTCGCTCTTCACGAATCCCGAGGACTCCGCCACCAGCGGGGCCGCCGTCTTCGTGATCCAGGGCGTGACGAACGCGATCAACCTCGAGGCGGCGAACGGCACGCCGCTGGTCGGCTTCTCCCAGCAGAACGTCGGGAGCGCCGTGTACACGTACATCGACTACCTGATCCCAGGTCTCATCGGCTTCTCGATCCTGACGAGCCCGATGTTCTCGATGGTCGACGTCGCATCGTCGTACCGGAAGGAGGGCATCTTCCGGCAGCTGTCGCTGACCCCGCTCACCCGCTCGGAGTGGCTCACCAGCCACATCCTGTGGTACATGCTGCTCACGTTCGTGACGGCGGGGATCATGATCGGCGCCGGGGTCGTGCTGTTCGGCGCCCACGTCGTGGTCTCGCTGGGGCTGGTCCCGTTCCTGATCGTCGGCCCGCTGCTGTTCGTGTCGCTGGGGATGCTCGCGGGGTCGGTCGCGAAGACCCCCGAGAGCGCCGCGCTGATCGGGAACATCATCACGTTCCCGATGATGTTCCTCTCGGGCACGTTCTTCCCGGTCTCGGAGTTCCCGGCCGGGCTCCAGACGTTCGCGCACGTGCTGCCGCTCTACTACGTCATCGACGGGATGAACCAGGTGATGCTCTTCTCGAACAGCGCCCGGGCCTTCCAGGACGTCGTGATCGTGCTCGTCATCGCGCTCGTCATCTTCGCCCTCGCGGTGCGCACGTTCAAGTGGAGGGACGAGTGAGCCCCCCGACCCGGCCCCCGGCCGATCCCGCGCGGTTCCGCGCCCTGATGGGCCGGTGGGCGACCGGGGTCTCCGTGGTCACGGCCCGCGGGGGCGGCGCCGACGCGGGCCTCACGGTCAACGCGTTCCTTTCGGTCGCGCTCGATCCCCCGACCGTCCTCGTCAGCCTCCAGCGCGACGCGGACACGCTCCCCGTCCTCGCGCGGGCCGGGCACTTCGGCGTGAGCCTCCTCGCGGCCGACCAGCGCGCCCTGAGCGAGCGGTTCGCCCGCACGCTCCCCGCGACCGAGAAGTTCGCGGGGGTCGCGCTGCACCGGGGTCCGGCGGGCTCGCCGCTCCTGAACGGCCACCTCGGCGCGCTCGAGTGCCGGGTCGTCGACCAGCGTCCCGTGCACGACCACGTCCTGGTGCTCGGCGAGGTCGTCCACGTCGAGCCGGGGCGCGACGCGGCGCCGCTCGTGTTCTTCCGCTCGGGCTACGCGGAGGCCGAAGGGGTCGACCGCCTCCGGCTCGCGCCCGGCCGGGGATAGCTCGCTCTTAAACCCCCTCCCCCCATCGTCAGTCGATGACCGACGCCGGGCGGCACACCCGCCTCGCGATCCTCGGGAGTGGCCCCGCCGGCCTCACGGCAGCGCTCTACGCGGCCCGGGCGGAGCTCAAGCCGATCGTGGTGACCGGCGTGCCCGCCGGCGGGCAGCTCCTGATCACGACCGACGTGGAGAACTACCCCGGCTTCCCCGAGGGGATCCAGGGACCCGAGCTCGTCGACCGGATGCGGCGGCAGGCCGCCCGCTTCGGGGCCGAGTTCGTCGACGACGCGGCGACCGCGATCGACGTGCGCCACCGACCGTTCCAGATCACGACGGGCACGCAGGGCGAGATCCTCGCGGACGCGGTCATCGTCGCGACCGGCGCGAACGCCCGGTGGCTCGGGATCCCGTCCGAGACCGCGCTGCGCGGGCGCGGGATCAGCGCCTGCGCGACCTGCGACGGGTTCTTCTTCAAGGGCAAGCCGCTCGCGGTCGTGGGCGGCGGGGACACCGCGATGGAGGAGGCGCTGTTCCTCACGAACTTCGCCCCCCACGTCACGATCATCCACCGGCGCCCCACGCTCCGGGCCAGCGTGATCATGCAGGAGCGGGCGCGCGCCCACCCGAAGATCTCGTTCCTGCTCGACCACGAGGTCGCCGAGGTGAAGGGGCGGGACAAGGTCGAGGGCCTCGCGGTCCGCCACCGGCCGAGCGGGAAGGTCTCGCACCTGCCTGTCGAGGGGCTGTTCGTCGCGATCGGCTACGAGCCCGCGACGGAGGTGTTCCGCGGGGCGCTCGAGCTCGACGAGAAGGGGTACGTCCGGGTTCACGACCACACGCGGACGAACGTCGAGGGGGTCTTCGCAGCCGGGGACGTGCACGACCACCGCTACCGCCAGGCAGTGACCGCGGCCGGGGCCGGCTGCATGGCCGCGATCGACGCGGAGCGATGGCTCGCGGAGCACCCGGCGGAGCCCCATGCGACCGCGACGGCGAGGGCGGCGGCCGTCTCATCCAGCTAGCCTTTTATACCGAGGGCGGGGCTTCGAGACCGGTCGAGGCCGTGCCGAGCAAGAAGAGCCTGCACATCGAGTCGTCGGGCCAGCTCTGCATCTACTGCGGCGCGTGCGTCGGCATCTGCCCGCTCAACTGTATCTACCTCGACGAGACCCGGATCACCTTCGACGAGAAGATCTGCACGCGGTGCGAGATCTGCGTCAAAGCGTGCCCGGTAGGAGCGATCGAGATCGGCTAGCGCCGCCCGGGGGCGAGGGAGAACCATGGGCCAGGACCGCAGGACCGACGTGCTGGTGATCGGCGCCGGGCCCGCGGGCAGCATGACCGCCAAGTGGGCGGCGAAGCACGGAGCCAAGGTCCTGATGATCGAGAAGCGCCAGGAGATCGGCAGCCCCGTCCGCTGTGGCGAGGGGATGAGCAAGGAGTGGCTCGCCGAGGTCGGGATCAGGCCGGGCAAGTGGATCAACGTCGAGGTCGAGGGCGCCCGCATCTTCTCCCCGAGCGAGAAGGTCTTCGAGATCAACGAGAAGCACGCCGGCAACGAGGTCGGCTACGTCGTCGAGCGGGACGGGTTCGACAAGCAGCTCGCGATCGACGCCGCGAACGCCGGCGCCGAGGTCGTCCTCAAGACCGCGGCGGTCGGCATCCTGAAGGAGAACGGCAAGGTCGTCGGCGCCCGCGTCAAGCAGTTCGGGGAGACGTTCGAGGTCCGGGCGCCGATCACGATCGGCGCGGACGGCTTCGAGAGCCAGGTCGGCCGCTGGGCCGGGATCCCCACCAACCTCGCGCTGAAGGACATGGACACGTGCCTGCAGTACCGGATGACCAACGTCGACTGCGACATCCGCTACTGCGACTTCTTCCTCGGCAAGGTCGCCCCGGGGGGCTACGTCTGGGTCTTCCCGAAGGACGAGGGCCTCGCGAACGTCGGGATCGGCGTCCAGGTCAGCCAGATCAAGACGATGGCGGAGGCCCGGAACTACCTCGACGCCTGGATCGCGAAGCACCCCGGTTACGCGAAGGGCAAGAAGATCGACATGGTCGGCGGCGGCGTCTCGATCTCCCCGCCGCTGAAGCAGACCGTCGCGGACGGCATGATGCTCGTCGGCGACGCGGCGCGGATGATCGATCCCCTCACCGGCGGCGGGATCGCCAACGGATGCATCGCCGGCAAGATCTGCGGCGAGGTCGC
>JASIBA010000091.1 GCA_030041735.1 Thermoplasmata archaeon
CGCGGTCGTCTTTCTGGGCAGCGAGATGTCGAGCTACGTCAGCGGGGCGATGCTCCCGGTCGACGGCGCGCTCCTGCGCTCGGTGGGCTGAGAGGCCCTACTCCCGGTCCGGCGCGACGGTCTCGTGGAGGAGCTCCTCGCGTCGCGGCGTGAACACGTCGAGGATCATCACCGGACGGAGCGGGTCGGCCCGGAACTCGTGCGGCACGTTCGGGGGCACGCAGTAGGCCGAACCGGTCTTGATCGTCCAGGTCTCGGTGCCGACGGTGAACTCCCCGCCGCCCTCGAGGACCGTGCCGCTTTGGGTGTGGGGATGGGTGTGCATCGGGAACTTCCGGCCCGGCTCGATCCGGTAGAGCACCATCATCACGTCGGGCGCATGCGCGAGGATCCGGCGGTGCACGCCCGGGAGCACTTCGTGCCAGGCCTCGGGCCGGTCGTTCCACAGGGGCATGGGCGCTCCGACGCAGGTCCCCTATTTCTCGATGCCGAGCGCCGCGCGGGGCGCGGGTCACCGCAGGGCCTGACGGAGGTCCTCGACCAGGTCGTCCCCGTCCTCGATCCCGATGCTGAGACGGACGAGACCGTCGGTGATGCCCTGGCGCTCGCGAAGCTCCCGGGGCACCGAGCGGTGCGTCATGAGCGCCGGAACGTTCACCAGGGACTCGACGCCCCCGAGGCTCTCCGCGAGCGTGATCACCTTCAACCGGCGGACCATCCGGCGGACCGCAGGAAGTCCGCCCCGCAGCTCCGCCGAGACCATGCCGCCGTAGTCCTCCATCTGGCGGCGGGCCACGGCGTGGCCGGGGTGGCTCGCGAGGCCGGGGTAGAGCGTGCGCTTCACCCGAGGATGCCCGTCGAGGAACGCCGCGACCTTCCGGGCGTTCGCGCAGTGCGCCCGCACGCGCAGCCCGACCGTGTGGATGCCCCGGAGGACGAGGAAGCAGTCGATCGGGCCGGGGATCCCCCCTTGGGTGTTCTGGTACCACCGGTACTTCTCCAGCAGCGGGCGCGCGCGGAACACGAGCGCTCCGCCGATGAGATCGCTGTGGCCGCCCAGGTACTTGGTCGTGGAGTGGACCACGACGTCGGCCCCGAGCTCGAGCGGTCGCTGGAGGACCGGCGAGGCGAACGTGTTGTCGACCGCGACCCGGGTCCGGCGGGCTCGGGCGAGCCCGATCGCTCCTTTCAGGTCGGTGACCTTCAGCAGCGGGTTCGTCGGGGTCTCGAGGTAGAGCAGGTCGGTCCGCCGTCCCGCCTCCAGGGCGCGCCGGACGTTCGCCAGGTCGGTGGTGTCCACGAACTCGACGTCGACCCCATGGGTCTTCGCGACCTGAAGCAGCCGCCAGGTCCCCGCGTAGAGGTCGTCGCCCGCGACGATGCGGCTCCCGCTCGGGTAGGCCATGAACAGCGCGGACGTCGCCGCGAGTCCCGAGCCGAACGCAAGGGCGCCGGCGCCCCCCTCGAGCCGGCCCAGCGCGCGCTCGAGCGCGGCCCGCGTGGGGTTGCCGGTCCGCGAGTAGACGAATCCCTTGGAGCGGCCCAGGGCCGGCTGCGCGTAGGTCGAGGTCTGGTAGACCGGAACGTTCACCGCGCCGGTCAGAGGATCCGGCTCCTGCCCGTCGTGGATCGCCCGGGTGTCCCACCGCATCGGAGGCCGGCACCCCCGGTCCCGTCAAGAGCTCGACGCCGACTCGCGCAAATCGCCGGTTTCGGATGGTATTAATAGCGCCACAGAATCCGCGTGCTAGGTTCCCGCACGGACGGTGGGGACCCCGCGACCGGGGGAAACGCAGTGGCGCCAGCGCTGAGCACGGAGTCTTCGACCGTAGTGAACGTCCCCGCGGCCAGCGTGGCGCACGAGGCGACCGGCAAGGACGTCTACGTCCGCCAGTCGAGCGGCCTCGTCCGGACGGTAGGGGCGCGGACCGCGCTCTTCGCGAACCTCGTCGGCATGGGGATCATCGTCAACTTCTTCTGGATCACCGAGGCGTCCGCGTTCTACCCCAACGCGAACCTGATCACGACGGTCGCGATCGGGGTCGTCATCAACGTCGCCGTGGGCTACGTCTACTGGATGCTCGCGAGCGCGATGCCACGTTCGGGAGGCGACTACATCTTCGTTGGCCGGATCTTCCACCCGTCCATCGGCCTCGGGGTCAACCTGCTGTTCTCGGTGGTGTTCGTGACGTGGGCCGGCCTGTTCGCCTACTTCACGGCGTTCTACGCGATCCCGACGATGCTGGCCGCGTACACGCTGGCGGGCGGGGGCGGCGCTGCGCTCGCGATGGCGAACACGATCATCTCGAGCACGACCGACATCTTCGTCATCGGCCTCGTCACGCTCCTGATCGTGATCCTGGTGAGCCTGCTGCCGACCAAGTGGGTGTTCCGGGTCTCCGTCGGGGTGTTCATCGGCTCGGCGATCGTCTTCGCCATCATGATCGGCATCCTCCTCGCCACTCCGCAGTCGACCTTCGCGGCGGACTTCAACAACCATCCCGTCTACGGGCCCAGCTATTCCGCGCTCGTGAGCGCGGTGCCGATCACCGCCACCGGCACCTTCCTCGGCATCGTCTACACGATGCTGAGCTTCATCGGCTACGCCAACAGCTCGTACTATGGGGGCGAGATCCGGGGCAACCCGATCCGCACCCAGGGCCTCGCGATCTTCGGGGCTCCGATCATCTTCGCCGCCCTGATCGCCGGGCTGTACGCGGCGAGCTACTACACCTTCGGGCGCGGGTTCCTCATCGGGATCAGCGGCTCCTATTTCACGACGCCCGGCGCCGCCTGGCCGGGCCCGCTCTATCTGGCCGCGTACATCGTGCACGTGCCGCTGCTCGCGGCATTCCTCTCCTTCGGGCTGGTGCTGACCTTCTTCGGCTTCTCGCTGATCTACTTCGTGCTGCCGACCCGGAACCTGTTCGCGTGGTCGTTCGACCGGATCTTCCCCACCTTCCTGACGAAGGTGAGCCGGAACGGGGTGCCCTGGGTCGCGGTCCTGGTGCTCGCGGTCTCCGCGGGCTTCGCCCTCTGGATCCAGACGTACACGACCCTCTTCGACTACGCCACCCTCGGCTACTCGAACTTCGGGTTCTGGTTCGCCGTCGGCATCGTGTGCCTGGCGGGAGCGCTCTTCCCGTTCATCCGGAAGCGCGCGTACTCCCAGGCCCCGCGCATCGTCCAGGCGCGCGTGGGGCCGGTGCCCGTGCTCACGATCGTGGGGGTCGCGGCCTTCGCGGCGGCGTGGTTCGTCAGCTACGCGTCGTCGACGGGCCAGTATCTCGGCATCACGAGCGGCTACTCGATCGGGGACCTGGCGTTCCTCCCCATCGTCTTCGTGATCGGGATCGTGGTCTACTTCGTGTCCTACGCGGTCCAGCGGGCCCGCGGCGTGCCGGTCGACCTGATCAGTAAGGAGCTCCCGCCGGACTGAGCCCGGGCACCTGCCGTTATACGGGCCCGCAGGTCCCGAGCCATCGTGGGCGAGACCGTCCAGCTCCTCGTCGACCCGTTACGGGGGGAGCGGATCCCCCTCGAGCTCCCCCTCACGTTCGCGACCCCGCCAACGACGGCGGCCCGGGACCTCGGGCTGGGCCCGTGGGTCGATCTGACCGACCCGCTCGTCGCCCGCGCGGTGGTGCTCCTCCGAGAGGCGCGGAACCTCGGACCCCCGGTGCCTCTCGCCCTCCTCGGCGGCGCGGCGAACCGGTGCCGGTGTCCCGCGAGCAACGCGGCCGACGGGGCGCTCCGCCGACCGCTCCACGACATCGATGTCGCCTGCCTGCTCAAAGAGGTGCGTCGTGTCCGCGCCTTCGTCGAGACGGTCCACGAGCGCGCCGGCAGCGCGATGCGATTTTTCGAGACGCAGGGCGATCGGATCTTCAACGCGACCGGGGAGGGTCGGCGCCTCCGCTACCACCTGGCGGTCGGGCAGGACGGTGCCCGGGTCGCGATCGGCACGATGGATCTCCTGTGCGACGAGTTCCGGTTCTGCCAGCGCCTCGACCTCCGCGACGACGTCCGGGGGAGCTCCGCGCAGCGCGGGACGCTCCCGCTCGCCGACCTGCTGCTCGCGAAGCTCCAATTCATCCAGCGGGTGCCGGGCGAAGCCCGGGAGAAGGCGGCGGACCGGGTCCTGGTCCCGTTCGGTCGGCGCGACGTGCTGCTCGGGCCCGAGGCGAAGGACGTCCAGGACGTCCTCGCGCTCCTGGTCGACCACGACCTGGACGAGGGTCCGGACGGGATCTCCCCGTCCCGGCTCGCCGACGTCCTGGGGCACGGCTGGGGCTGGTGGAAGACGGTCTCCCTCAACCTCGAGATGATCGAACGGTCGCCGATCCTCGCACGCCTCCCCGAGGCCGAGGCGGCCCGGGTCCGGGAGCGGCTCGGACGGGTGGCCGAGGTCGCACGACGGGTCGAGCCGAAGCGGCCGTTCGCGTTCCTCGGCGGGATGTGGTGGGAAGAGGTCGACGCCACGCCGGCGGTCGAGGGCACGGTCGCGATCGGTTGATCCGCGGGTTCAGCCCGACGTCAGGACGGCCGCGCGGACCCGGTCCGCGTCGAGGTCGATGAGCGCGCCGAGCAGCGTGCCCTCCGTGTAGGCGCTGCCGCAATTGACCGCCAGGGTCCGGCCGAGCCCGGTGGTCCCCCGGGACTCGTGGATGTGCCCGTGCAGCCCGAGCAGCGGCTGGTGGCGGAGGAGGGCCGCGCGCACCGCGGTGCTGCCGACGTGGACGAGCTCCGGCTCGCCGCCGGGCGCCATCACCTTGGTGAGGTTCGCGTCGAGCCGGGGCGCGAGGTCGAGCGGCGTGGAGTGCGGTGGTACGTGGATGTTGAACACCGCCGTCTCGAGATGGTCGAGCCCGCTCGCGGTCGCGTCCAGTCGGCGGGCGATCTCGTCCTCGGGCAGCTCACGGTAGGTGTGCCAGGGGGTCGGGTTGCTGTAGGCGAGCGTCGCGAGCTCGTGGTGGTCGTCGAGCCGCAGCACCGCGTTGTCGGTGAGCTCGGCCCGCCCGTCGGCCGCGACCGCGGACTCCACGACGGTCGGGTCGTCGTTTCCGAGGCCGACCAGGAGGCGCGTCGGGTCGGCGCCGAGCCGCTCCCCCGCCCAGGAGAGCCATCGGCCGACCTCGATCGGCGCGAGGCGCTGGAACAGCTGATCGAGCCGGTCCGGGTGCTCCCGCAGCTCGTCCCACTCGGCGCGCGTCGTCCGGTACGGGATGGTCGCGCCGTCGCGGAGCGACGCCTCCAGGCGCTCGACGTCGTCGCGCGGCGCGGTCCGGCGCGCCCCCTCCACGACCGCCACCCACTGGCCGTCCTCCTCGACGACGGGGGTGACCGTCTTCGCCGTGACGTCGCCCCCCACGAGGAGGATGTCCGCCCGGTACACCCGGGCGCCGTTCACGAACTTCCGCCAGCAGATCGCCGATCCGTGCAGGTCGGCAACGAACAGTATGCGCGTCGGTCGGGCCACTCAGGACGCCTTCGGACCCAGGGGAGCCCGGTCGGGAGAAAACACTAGCCCGGGAGCGGGAGCTCCCGGGGGCGCGGGAAGAGGTTGGGAACGGGGGCGCAGCGCCGGCTCAGTCCTCGCCGAAGTCGCCGCCGCCCATCCCGCCCATGCCGCCCATGCCCCCCATGCCGCCGGGGCCGCCCGGGCCACCGCCGGAGGGAGGCGGGCTCGACTTGGACGCGATGACGTCGTCGATGCGGAGGATCATGACCGCCGCGTCGGTGGCGCTCTCGACCGCCTGGCGCCCGACCCGGATCGGCTCGATGACATGGATCTGGGCCATGTCGTCGACCTTGCCGGTCAGGACGTTGACGCCCGCGTTCTTCTGGCCGCTCTTGTGGGCCTTGCGGAGCTCGATCACGAGGTCGATCGGGTCGAGACCCGCGTTCTCCGCGAGCGTCCTCGGGACCGCCTCGAGCGCCTCCGCGAAGCTCTCAAACGCGAGCTGCTCGCGCCCGCCGACCTTCGCGGCCTCGTCGCGCAGGTGCATGGCGAGCTCCTCGGCCGTCGCGCCGCCGCCGATCACGTAGCGGCCGTCCTCGACCGCGACCGCGACCACGTTGAGCGCGTCGTCGAGCGAGCGCTCGATCTCGTCGAGCACGTGCTCCGTCCCGCCGCGGATCAGGATCGACACCGCGCGGGCCTTCTTGGCGCCCGTGACGAACGTGAGCGAATCCTCGCCGATCTTGCGTTCCTCCACGAGGCCCGCGCTCCCGACGTCCGCCGGGGTGAGCTCGCTGACCTTCGAGACGATGTTCGCGCCGGTCGCCTTCGCGAGCTTCTCCATGTCCGACTTCTTGACGCGGCGCACCGCGTAGATGCCGTCCTTCGCGAGGTAGTGCTGGGCGAGGTCGTCGATCCCCTTCTGGCAGAGGACGACGTTCGCGCCGGACTTCTTCACCGTCTCGACCATCCGCTTCAGCATGTTCTCCTCCTCCTGGAGGAACGCGTTCAGCTGGGTCGGGTCGTTGATCTCGATCTTCGCGTCGATCTCGGTCTTCTTGATCTCGAGCGCGGCGTCGAGGAGCGCGATCTTCGGGTTCTCGACGCGGGTCGGCATCCCCGAGTGCACCTTCTCCTTGTCGACGATGACGCCCTCGATGAGCTGGGTGTCCGAGATCTGGCCGCCCTGCTTCTTGATCAGCTGGATGTTGTCGAGGTCCACGTTGTAGCCCTCGCCCTTCTTCTCGGCGACCGCCCCGACCGCCTTGACGGCGATGTCGCCGAGCGCGTCGCGGTTGAACGCGACCGACTTCGACGCCATCGAGGTGATCGCGATCTGGCGCAGCAGCTCGTGGTCGTTGACGCCCACGGTCTGGCTGATCTTGTTCAGGACCTCGAGCGCCTTCGAGGAGGCCATCCGGTAGCCCTGCGAGATGATCGTCGGGTGGATGTTCTGCTCGACCAGGTCCTCGGCGCGCTTCAATAGCTCGCCCGCGAGCACGACCGCCGTGGTCGTCCCGTCCCCGGCCTCCTGGTCCTGGGTCTTGGCGACCTCGACCAGCATCTTCGCCGCCGGGTGCTCGACGTCCATCTCCTTGAGGATCGTGACCCCGTCGTTCGTGATGACGACGTCCCCCATCGAGTCGACCAGCATCTTGTCGAGCCCGCGGGGTCCGAGGGTCGAGCGGACCGCGTCGGCGATCGCCTTCGCGGCCTGGATGTTGTTCGTGAGCGCTCCGCGTCCCTTCTCGCGCTTGGTCCCCTCTCGCAGCACCAGGATCGGCGTGTTCCCTGCCATCATGTTTCTACCACCGAGATTACTCTCAGGCGTCAGGTTTGGTGAAAAAGCCCTTCTATTTAATGACAGCGCAGGCCCTCGAGGTTCCTCCGAGGGCGGCCGCGGGCGTGCGGCCCCTTGACACGAGGCCTCAAGACGGGTACGGCCTTCGGCCCGGGCGCGGTGGGGAGGGTGGCGTGCCGAAGCTCTCGATATGTATCAACACGCAGACCCCGCTCCTCCAGTTCCGGGCGTCGGAGAACGGCAGTCTCGTCGATCCCGCCACGGCACCGGCCGCCGACCTCTCGAACCTCCGCGAGGGAGTCGACTACCGGTTCTCGCCGGGCGGGGTCACGCGCATGGTCTACCCGCTGGTGCGACGCCTCCTCAAGGACAAGGTCCTCGACGAGGCGCACTGGGTCTCGCTGAACCCCACGGCTCCCCCGACGATCGAGCTCGGCCGGCTCACGCTGCACAACATCCACCTCGCGCCCGATCGGATGGCCGGCTACGGCAAGGTGAAGGAGGCGATCTGGGGCCGGATCCATGACCTCAACCCGGGGGAGCCCCACGGCGACCTGTTCTGGACGGAGGCGTTCTCCGAGTACGCCTACTACAACCGGGTCACGGCGGAGCTGATCCAGGAGCTGGACCGCCGCCACGACTTCGACGCGTTCTACGTGCACGACTTCCAGCAGATGCCGGTCGGGCACATGCTGGGCAGCCTGAAGCCGAAGATCTTCCGATGGCACATCCCGTTCGATGCGAGCACGATCCCCGAGGAATGGCGGGCGATGCTCACCACGTACCTCGACGCCTACGACGTGATCGTGGTCAGCGCGCGCCGGTACGCGGAGTCGCTGGGGGCCCTCCACCCGAAGGGGCGGGTGCTGCAGCGGTACCCCTACCTCGATCCCTCGGAATACTCCCGACCGAGTTCCTCCCAGATCGCGGAGGTCGGCGAGCGGCTGGGACTCGCCCGCTCGGACGACATCGCGCTCGTCGTCGCGCGGATGGACCCGATGAAAGGTCAGGACGTCGCGATCCGCGCCCTGGC
Organism: Thermoplasmata archaeon; assembly: GCA_030041735.1. Classification (GTDB taxonomy): domain Archaea; phylum Thermoplasmatota; class Thermoplasmata; order Lutacidiplasmatales; family UBA184; genus Lutacidiplasma. Next base: position 8,296 of record JASIBA010000091.1, read on the forward strand.
GCGCCTCGCGCCGGACTATCCGTCCCTGCGCCTCGTCCTCGTGGGCAACGGGAGCTTCTCCGGCTCGAAAGGGGGGCTCGGCCTCTCGAAGTCGTCGACCTGGCGGGGACAGCTCGAGCAGCTCGTGCAGACCGAGAGGCTCGGCCCGCGCGTGGTTTTCGCCGGGCACGTGAACCAAACCGAGCTTGACAGCCTGTACGAGCGGTCGCGGTTCACGATCCTGCCCTCCGTCCGGGAAGGCTTCGGGCTCGTGGCCGTCGAGAGCTGGGTCCACGGACGGCCGGTGATCCTCACCGAGCGCGCGGGCGTGGCCGAGCTCGTCCGGGACGGGACCCACGCGCTCCTGTTCGATCCGGACGATCCCGCGGCCCTCGCGGCGAAGATGCGCGCGCTCCTCGACGACCCGCGGGGCCGGCTCCGGGGGAAGCTCGTGCGCAACGGACGGTCCATCGCGCGCAAGTGCTCCATCGAGGTCGCCGTCGAGGGCGAAAAGTCCCTGCTCACCGAGATCGCGGAGGCCTGAGTGTCCGGGATGCCCCCCCTCCTCGAGGCCGTCTGGCCGTACCTCCCGGTCGCGATCATCGTCGTCGTGACCGTCGTCCTCGCGTGGCTCGTCGGGGCGCTCGTCGGGGGTCTGCTCCGGCGGAGCTCCCCGCCGCTGGCCCGCGCGGCCCGCCAGCTGACCGTCGGCGCCATCGCCGTCATCGGGGCGACGTTCGCGCTCCAGTACCTCGGCCTCAATCCCGCGATCATCTTCGTGATCATCGCGCTCCTCGGGGCGACCGCCCTGATCGCGCTGCGCGGGGTCCTCGGCAACTACGGGGCGAAGTACTTCTCGGACATCTACGTCCCGTTCAAGATCGGAGACTCGATCGAGGTCCGCGGGATCTCGGGGAAGGTCATCGAGAGCAACCCGATGACGACGGTGCTGCTCACGGACAACGACCATCTGGTCTCGGTGCCGAACGAGTCGATGCTCCGGGAGATCGTCGTCAACACGTCACCCCAGGCCTGGAAGGAGGTCGCCGTGCCCGTGACGATCGGGAGCAGCCTCGACCTCGCCGCGTTCGAGAGCGACCTGCTGAAGTCCCTCGCCAAGCTCCGTTCGCGGCTCGATCCTCGCTTCCCGCCGGTCCTGACGACGAAGTCCCGGACCGCGCAGTCGACGGACCTGGTCCTGACCCTCATGCTGCGACGGCCGGAGGACCGCGACTCGATCACGGCCGAGGCGAACAAGCGGGTCGCGGAGATCCTCGAGGGAGCGCGGGCCCCCCGCCGCACGACCGGCTGAGACCGTGTCAGCCGCCGAACCGGCGGCGCCGCTCCTGGAAGGCGCGGATCGCGCGCAGGAAGTCGAGCCGGGTCAGTCCCGGCCACATCACGTCCGAGAAGTACAGCTCGGCATAGGCCGACTGCCACAGCAGAAAGTTCGAGATCCGTTCCTCGCCGCTGGTCCGGAAGATGAGGTCCGGGTCCGGGAGATCGCGGGTATAGAGGTGGCGCGAGACCGCATCCGAGTCGATCGCATCCGGGTCGAGGCCCCCGTCCCGGACCTCCCGCGCGATCGCGCGGATCGCCTGGACGATCTCGTCCCGCCCGCCGTAAGCGAGCGCGACGTTGTACTGGTAGGCCGTGTAGTGCTCGGTCGCCCGCTCGGCGATCCCGATCGCCTCCTGGACGCGGGCGGGGAGGACGGAGCGGTTCCCCAGCACGCGCACGCGGATCTGGTGCCGGTGCACGCGCTCGTCGACCGCGATGTCGCGGAGGGCGTGGTCGAACAGGTCCATCAGGCCCTCGACCTCTTCGGGCGAGCGGGAGAGGTTCTCGGTCGAGAACGCGTACACGGTCAGGATCCGGATCTGGAGCTCGAGACACCAGTTCAGCAGCTCCTCGAGCGTGTCCCGGCCGGCGGCATGGCCGTCCTTGACGTTCAGCCCGCGCGCGCCCGCGAACCGCCGGTTCCCGTCCATGATGATCGCGAGGTGGCTCGGCACGGGGGCCTGTCGGACGAGCTCCAGGAGCCGCTTCTCCGTCAGGTTCCGCAGCGTGTCGCCGACGATGTGCGAGAGGTACGGCGACTCCGGGTCGCGCGCCTTCTTCTCGTCCGCCATCGGGTAGAACGATACCGCCCGGAGGATAAGGGGTCGAGTCCCTTCGCGGATGTCCCGCTCGGCGGGGAGGCGCCCTGGTCGGGAGTTTCGGGCCGGGGGCAGGGTCCCCCGGCGCCTTCGAACCCGAGTCGCAGGCTCGACAGACCTACATCCTAGACCACTAGACTACCAGGGCAGCCTCGGCGGCCTATCCACTCCCCGCTTTGAATCTTGCCCCGCGGCCCGCGCGCGCCCGCGGGCGCGCGCGTCACGCGCGTTCGACCGTCCCCCAGCCCGGGGCGTCGGGGACCCCGGCTGCGAGTCGAACCCGCGGCTTATCTATCGACGCGGACCGATTCCGACGCGGCGGCGGAGATCGGGCCATGTCGGCGGTCAAGAGCTGGTTCGTGACGGTGATCCTGGTGCTGGGACTGGTGCTGGCGCTGCACCATCTCGGCGTGAACGTGACGGGCGCGATCGGTTCGGTCGTGCGGAACGCGGAACAGGTCCTCGGGCGTCCGGTGTGATCCGGTAGCCCGGCGTTGCCCCCTACGCGGCGCGGTCGAGGGCTCGGGCCACCGCGCGGGGTCGCACGACCCCGGACGGCGTGACGAACGCCGTCACGTACCGCGCGGGGGTCACGTCGAACGCCGGATTCCGGGCGTGGCTCTGACGCGGGGCCGTGGGGCGGCCGGCGAAGGCGAGGACCTCGTCCTCGGAGCGCTCCTCGACGGGGATCGAGGTCCCACGGGCCCGCCGCGCATCGAAGGTGCTCCACGGCGCCGCCACGTAGAACGGGACCCCGTTCTCGTGGGCGAGCACCGCCTTCTCGTACGTGCCGATCTTGTTGGCGAAGTCGCCGTTGCGGGCGATCCGATCCGCGCCGACGATCACGGCGTCGACCTGACCGGTCCGGAAGAAGTGGCCGGCGGCGTTGTCCGCGATCACCGCGTGGGGGATCCGTTCCTGGGCCAGCTCCCACGCCGTGAGGCGGGAGCCCTGGAGGAGCGGACGGGTCTCGTCCACCCACACGAAGAGGTGGGCGCCCCGCTGGCGCGCGACGCGGAGCGGGGCGAGCGCGGTCCCCCACTCGACCGTGGCGAGCGCCCCGGCGTTGCAGTGTGTGAGCACCCGGCGGGTCGAGCGGAACAGGGGCGCCCCGGCCGTCCCGATCCGGTGGCACTCCTCCACGATCCGATCCTTGTAGGCGTCGGCCGCAGCGAGCGGGTCCGCGCCGTCGGCCCAGGCCCGGCGGACCGCCTCGATCCCGTGGAACAGGTCGACCGCGGTCGGCCGGGTCGCCCCGAGCAATCGGGCGGCCCGGGCCGGGGTGTACCGACCCTCTCGCGACGCGAGCACCATGCCGTACGCCGCCGCGACCCCGATCGAGGGAGCCCCGCGCACGGCCAGGGTCCGGATCGCGTCGGCGACCCCGGCGAGCGTCGTGAGGCGCCGGAGGTGGGTGCGCTGCGGGAGCTCCCGCTGGTCCAGGATCACGAGGGCGCCGCGCGAGAACCAGAGGGCTCGGACGGCCATGGCCGATCTACGCCTCGAACGTCCGCATGAGATCGACCCATTCGGGCGGCACGGTCTTCGTCGTGCCGACCGCCTCGGCGAGCGGGATTCCCTCGATGCGCTCGCCGCGCAGGACCGCCACCTCGCCGAACCGACCCGCCAGCGCCAGGTCCACGGCCCCCGCCCCCAGCCGGGTCGCGAGGACCCGATCGAAGAGCTCGGGGGGCCCGCCCCGCTGGATGTGGCCGATCTGGGCGCTCCGCGACTCGACCCCCGTCGCCTCCTGGATGCGGCGGGCCAGCTCGGCGCCGACCTCCCGCTCGCGCAGCAGCTCGTGGCCGAACTCGTCCCGGGCGCCGGTCGCGCCCTTGCGCGGACCGAGCTCGATGCCCTCGCTCGCCACCACGAGCGCGTAGCCGCGCGCCGCGACGGCCGCGCGCACGGATCGGAGGAGCGTCTCCTCGTCGTACGGGACCTCGGGGAGCAACGTCGCGTCGGCTCCGCCGGCGAGGCCCGTCAGCAGGGCGACCCATCCGGCGTGACGCCCCATCACCTCGAGCACGATCGCGCGGTGGTGGCTGTCCGCCGTGTCGCGCAGGCGCTCGAGCGCGTCGACCGCCACCGCGACGGCCGAGTGGAACCCGAACGTCCAGTCGGTCCCGGCGACGTCGTTGTCCATGGTCTTCGGCACCCCGACCACCGGGCGGCCGCGCCCCGCCAGCTCGCGGGCCGCCGAGAGCGTGTCGTCGCCGCCGATCGCGACGAGGACGTCGATCCGCTCCTTCGCGAGCGCGGCGAGGACCTTCGCCGCGTCCGCCTCCTTGGCGAACGGGTTCGTCCGGGAGCTGCCGAGGATCGTGCCGCCGCGGTTGAGAATGCCCTGGACGGCCTCGACAGGGAGCGGCCGGACGAGGTCGTCCCGCAGGCCTTTCCAGCCGTCCAGGAAGCCGACCGTCTCGTGCCCGGAACGGGCGGCCCGACGGACGACCGCGCGGATCGCCGCGTTGAGCCCGGGGCAGTCGCCGCCGCCCGTGAGGACCCCGAATCTCACGCCGCGACCTCGAGGTACTCGCGCGGCGCCGTGGTCAGGAACTCGTAGCCGTTCTTCGTGACGACGATGTCGTCCTCGATGCGGACGCCGCCGTGCCCGGGCAGGTAGATCCCGGGCTCCACCGTGATCGCCATCCCGACCTCGAGCGGGTCCTCGACCGTCGCGCCGTAGCCCCAGCCGTCGTGGACGACCAGCCCGATCGAGTGTCCGACCCCGTGCGTGAGCCGTCCCTTCCACGGCGAGGCGTCGATCACCCGGGCCGCCGCGAGGTGGACCTCTTTGGCGGGCACGCCCGGCTTCACGGCCTCGAGCGCGGCCTTCTGCGCCGCCTCGACGGTCTCGTGGACCTTCTTCATCTCGTCGTCGCGCCGCCCGAAGTGGAACGAGCGCGTGATGTCGCTCGCGTAGCGCCGGTAGTACGCCCCGAAGTCGCAGACGATCGAGTCGCCCGCCTTGAGCTTCGTCTCGGCCGGCGAGTAGTGGGGCTCGGCCGAGTGGGGCCCGAACGCGACGATCGTGGAGAACGACCGGCCGCTCGCCCCGTGCCGGTTCATCCGGTACTCCATCTCCGCGGCCAGCTCGAGCTCGGTCATGCCGGCCTTCAGGATCCCGGGGATCTCCCGCCCGACCTTCGACCCGATCTCGCCCGCCTTGCGGAGGAGCTGGATCTCGTTCGGGTCCTTCGTGACGCGCGCCCGCCGGATCGCGTTCGAGACGTCGACCCACTCGGTGCCGTCGAACGTCTTGTCGAGCCGGTTGAACCACTCGTGCGTAAGCTCGCGGTAGTTGAGCCCGACCTTCTTCGCGCCGCCGAGGAGCTTCTTCGCCTCGGAGTCGGTCTCCTCGCGGCCCACGACGTGGATCGTGACGTTCGGATCCTTCTTCGCGGCCTCCCGGGCGGTCTCGGCCTCGAGCGCCGCCGTGAGCACGTCGAGCTTCCCGTCCGGATGCGCGATGGCGAGGGACCCCTCGAAGAGGCCCGCGGGCACGTCGAACAGGTAGAAGAACGTCTGGTCGAGGTGGGGGTCGACGGCGTTCGCCACGACGATCGCGTCCGGCGCGGGATCGAGATTCTGGAAGACCTTCTGGACCCGGGGCTTCATCACCCCGGTGCTACGGCCCCGGGGGTTTCAGCTTTGCCCGCGGCCGCCCGGAGGTCCTTCCACGACAGGAGAGGTTCCCGGGCCGCGCGCACCTCGTCGATGCGGCCGACCGCGAGCGAGCGCGGGGCGGCCCGGAGGTTCTCGGGCGAGTCGGCGAGCGAGCGCTCGAACGCCGCCACGTACTCGTCGAGCACCCGCTTCGACTCGGTCTCGGGCAGCTCGACCATCAGCGCCTCCTCGACCAGGGACGGGAAGTAGACCGTCGGGGCGTGCACGCCCTCGTCGAGCAGCCGCTTCGCGAGATCGAGCGTGCGGACCCCCCGCGCCTTGAGCGGCGCGCCCGACAGCAGGAACTCGTGCTTGACCAGCGTCCGGAACGGACGGGGCAGACTGCGACCCATCCGGAGCCCGAGGTAGTTCGAGTTCAGGACCGCCCGCCGGGCGACGTGGCGGAGCCCCTCCTCGCCGTGGGTGAGCGCGAACGCGTAGGCGCGCAGATCGAGCCCGAAGTTGCCGTAGGCGGTCTTGATCTTGCCGATCGATTTCGGTCGGTCGTAGTCGAGCCGGAACTTCCGGCCCTGCTTGACGACGCGCGGCACGGGCAGGTAGGGCCCGAGCTTCTCACCGGCCGCGAGGACGCCGGCCCCGGGTCCTCCGCCCCCGTGGGGCGTGGCGAACGTCTTGTGGAGGTTCAGGTGCGCGACGTCGAACCCCATCCGACCCGGGTGCGTGACGCCCAGGATCGCGTTGAGGTTCGCGCCGTCGTAGTACAGCGTGCCGCCGACGCCGTGCACGGTCTCCGCGATCTCGAGGATGTCGCTCTCGAACAGTCCCGCGGTGTTCGGATTCGTGAGCATGAAGCAGGCCGTGCGGTCGCCGACCGCGGCACGGAGCGCGGTGAGGTCGACGCACCCCTCCTTGGAGGGCAGCTCGCGCGTCGTGAACCCGGCCATCATGGCCGAGGCGGGGTTGGTGCCATGCGCGGTGTCCGGGAGCAGGACCTCCGTGCGGCGGTCGAGCTCGCCGCGGTCGCGGAAGTAGGCACGGACCATCAGGAGGGCCGCCCACTCCCCGTGGGCGCCCGCGGCGGCCTGGAGCGACACCTCGGGTAGGCCGGTCACGCGTCCGAGGAGCCGTTCGAGACGCCACAGGATCTCGAGCGCGCCCTGCGCGGTCTCCTCGGGCTGCTCGGGGTGGAGGTCCGCCGCGCCGGGGCGGCGCGCGAGCAACTCGGAGACCTTCGGATTGTACTTCATCGTGCACGAGCCGAGCGGGTAGGGGGACGTGTCGATCCCGAAGTTCATCTGCGAGAGCCGCGTGAAATGCCGAACGACCTCGAGCTCGGACAGCTCGGGCCAACGGACCGCGGTCTTCCGGCGCATCCGTTCGGGGATCCCGGGGATCACCGGCGGGGGATCGGTCGAGTTCGGGGGCGCGAGGTCCCAGATCGCGGGCTCGTCCCAGCGGGCCTGCCGGAAGCTCATGCGACCTCCATCGCGGCCCGGGCGGAACGGATGTACTTCTGGATCTCCTTGTCCCCGATCCCTTCCGTGGCCGAGACCAGCACCCGGGCCGGGGCGGGCTCGGCCCCGGGGCGCGGGTCGGCCAGCGGGTGGCCGCCCAGGACCTTGCGCCGGCGCAGCCGATCCAGGAACTCCCGGGGCGTGCCGCGGGCGAGCTCGATGGTGAAGTCTCCGAGGTACGGCGCGTCGAAGCGGGGGGCCCGGATCCCCTCGATGCCGCCGAGCCCGCTGGCCAGCGTGCGGGCCTTCTCGGCGAGCGAGGTCTGCAGCGTCGCGAGTCCTCGGGGTCCGACGACGGAGGCGTAGACCGTGAACGCGAGGGCCATGAGGGACTGGTTGGTGCAGATATTGGACGTGGCCCGCGAGCGGCGGATGTGCTGCTCCCGGGTCTGCAGCGTGAGGGTATAGGCCGGTCGTCCGTCCGCGTCCCGGGTCGCCCCCACGATGCGGCCGGGGGCCAGGCGCACGTGCTCCGAACGACAGGCGAACAGCCCGAGCAGAGGGCCCCCGTACGACGGCGGGATCCCGAATCCCTGGCCTTCGCCGACCACGACGTCGGCGCCGTAGTTCCCGGGCGGTTCCAGCACGGAGAGCGCGAGCGGATCGGCCGCCACCACCAGCGGGATCGCTCCGAGGATCTCCTTCAGGTCCGCCACGCCCTCGTCGACGTGGCCGAAGCCGTTCGGCACGTCGGCCAGGACCCCGAAGACGTCGCCCGTCGCGACCGCGGCCCGCACCCAGTCGAGGTCGAGACGGCCGGTGCCCTCGTGGTAGGGGATCTCGTCCAGCGCCAGCCCCGGCCCGCTCGCGTAGTTGCGGAGGACGCTCTTCTCCTCCCAGGGCAGGCTCGCCGGGACGAGGAAGCGGCGGCCGCCGTCGCGGACCCGATGGCAGAACAGCAGCGCCTCCCCGGCCGCGGTCGCGCCGTCGTAGAGCGACGCGTTGGCGACGTCGAGCCCGGTGAGCTCGACCCAGAGGCTCTGGAACTCGAAGAGCGCGCGCAGCATCCCCTGGCTGGCCTCGGGCTGGTACGGGGTGTAGGCGGTGTAGAACTCGCTCCGGGAGACGATCGCGTCGACCGCGGCCGGAGAATACCGCGGCGCGATCCGTCCGCCGACGAAGTTCGCGAACTTCGAGAGCGGCTTGTTCCGATCGAGCAGCCGGTCGACCTCGCGGACGACCTCCGGCTCTTCGTGCGACGGGCCGACGCCCATCTTCCCGATCCGGGCCTTCTTGGGCACGTCGGCGAACAGCTCGTCGATCGAGGCGATGCCCAGGGCCGAGAGAAGGGCGGCTTCCTCGCCCGGCGCATCCGGAATCCAGCGAGGCAAGCGACTCCCCGGAGACTCGCCGAGCGGGGGCGGAGATAAAGCGCTTCGCTCGCGCATCGACCCGCGACGGCCCGGGGAACGACCGGGACCTCGCTCCCGGCGCCCGGTAACGGTAAGGCCCCGAGGCGCGTCGGCGGCGACCGCGCATGCCCGCCTCCCCCCGCCGCGACCGACCGCCCCGACGGCCCGCGGGCCGCGCCCCGCCGTCGGTCGCGATCCTGGACGCCGCCTTCCATCGGGCGTCGCTGGCGACCCCGCACGGCGATACGAAGGCGGAGCGCGATCGCCTGCGGGCTCGGCTGAAGGTCGTCCGCAGCACCGCCACGGTCGTTCGGCACCTGCGGATCGAGACTCGCCGCTTCTCGCCTCCCGGCCTCACGGAGTTCGAGACCGCGCTCGTCGCCGGCGCGTTCGGCGACGGAGCGCTGGATCGCGCGCTCCTCCGCATCCGTCGGGCCGAGGAGCGGATCCGGGGACTGGCCCGCGAGGCGGAGCGCGGGATCGCCCGCGCCTCGAGCAGCGAGGAACTGGGGGATCGCGTCCGGGCGTGCTACGGGCGGCTCGCGAGCTTCGTCCGGGAGATCGACCCGGACCTCGAGACGACCCGGAAGGTCGTCGCGTTCCTCAAGCACCGCCCGTCGCTCGACCCGTCGGCCCCGACCCTGGTGATCGCCGGGTTCCCGAACGTGGGGAAATCGTCCCTGGTCGCGCGGCTCTCGTCCGCGCGTCCGAAGGTCGCGGACTACCCGTTCACGACGCTCTCGATCGCCGTGGGGCATGCCGATCTCGGCTTCGACCGCCTCCAGGTGCTCGACACGCCGGGCGTCCTGGGCCGCGCGGAACGGGCGAACCCGGCCGAGCGGGAGGCGACGACCGCGGTCGGTCGGGCCGCGACGGTCGTGCTGTTCGTGCTGGATCCGACCGAGCGGTCCGGGTATTCGGTCGCCGAGCAGGAGGCCCTCCTGGCCCGATGGAAGACCGAGTTCCCGACCACGCCGATCGTGGAGGTCGAGACCCGGGCCGACCAGACGGAGCGGCCGAACGACCGCCCCAAGGTCTCGGCCGTCACCGGGGCGGGCCTCGAGCG
>JASIBA010000092.1 GCA_030041735.1 Thermoplasmata archaeon
CGAGCACGAGCTGTTCATCGCCCAGAGCGAGCTGGCCCGGGCCCCGACCGCGTCGCCCCCGGCGACCCGGATCGAGGTGCGCCATGTCGAGCGGCTCGAGCACGACATCGACCGGTTCGATGCCGCGCATCCCCCCCTCACGTCCTTCGTGCTCTGCCGCGGATCCCGGCCCGCGGTCGCGTTCCATCTCGCGCGGACGGTGGCGCGGCGCGCCGAGCGCGAGCTCTGGGCGCTGCACCGCACCGAGCCCCAGCGCGCCGAGCTGCTCCAGTGGTCGAACCGGCTGAGCGACCTCCTGTTCGCGATGGCGCTCGCCGCGAACCACGCCCTCGGCGTGCCCGAGGTCGCCCCCGACTACTCAACGTGACCCCGAGGCGCCGATGGAGGTCGGGATTGTCGGCAAGCCGAACGTCGGGAAGTCGACGTTCTTCAACGCGCTCACCCTGCTCGAGGTCCCGATGGCCCCGTACCCGTTCACGACCACGACCCCGAACCGGGGCGTCGGGCTCCTCCGCGCGAAGTGCCCGCACGTCGAGAAGGGCGTCCCCTGCACCCCCGGTAACGCGCGGTGCGTGAACGGCGTCCGTTGGATCCCCGTGAACCTGGTCGACGTCCCCGGCCTCGTGCCGGGGGCGCACGAGGGCAAGGGCCTGGGCCACCAGTTCCTTGACGACCTCCGCGCCGCCGACGGCTTCGTCCAGGTGGTCGATCTCTCGGGGGCGACGAACGCCGAGGGCCAGATCGTACCGCCGGGCTCGCACGATCCGGCGTCCGAGGTCGGCTGGCTCGAGGTCGAGCTCGTCGACTGGGTCGCCGGCATCCTCGCGCGGGACTTCGAGCGCCACGCCCGGTCGACGGAGCTCGACGGCAAGAAGGTCGAGGAGTTCCTGGCCCAGCGCCTCACCGGCCTCTCGATCTCGGCCGCGGCGATCTCGGCCGCGCTGCGGACAGTGCCGGTCGACCGCGAGCACCCGGCGCGATGGTCGCGCGCCGACCTCGAGGCACTCGCCCGCGAGCTGCTGCGGGCGGCGAAGCCCCGGCTCGTCGCCGGCAACAAGTGCGACCGCGTCGGCAAGGATGCCTCGACCGCCCTGCACGACGCGATCGCCCCGATCCCCGAGGTCCCGACGTCCGCCGAGGCCGAGCTCACCCTGAGGAAGGCCGCCCGGGCCGGGCTCCTGCGCTACGCCCCCGGCGACGCGAACTTCACCGTGGAGGACGCGGCGCGCCTCTCTCCCGCGCAGGCGAAGGCCCTCGAGGGCATCCGCGCGATCCTCGCCCTATGGGGCTCTACCGGCGTGCAGCAGGCCCTCGAAGCGATGGTCTTCGAGCGCTTGCACCAGATCGTCGTGTACCCGGTCGAGGACGAGACCCACTGGACCGACGGGAAGGGCCGGGTCCTCCCGGACGCGTTCCTCGTCCCGGCCGGCACGACCGCCAGCCAGGTCGCCTACCGGGTGCACACCGACCTCGGGCGCAACTTCATCCGCGCGATCGACGGGCGGACCCACCGCGCGATGGCGGCCGACCATCCGGTGGAACCGAACGCGGTGATCCGGATCGTGGCGCGAAAGTAGCGGGGTCACGCCGGGGGTGCGCCGGTCAGGAGACGCGCCCCTTCGGCGACCGGCCGGACCGCGAACGGCACCCCGCCGGCGCGCGCGAGCCGGCGCACCAGCTCGATCTCCTTGCCGGGCTGCGGGAGCGCGACGATCGAGCCCCCGGCCCCCGCGCCCGTGAGCTTGGCGGCCTCCGCCGCCGGCCCGGCCGCCTCGATCAACGCCTCGATGCGGGGGTGCGACACCCCGACGTCCCGGAGCAACTCCTGGTTCCGTCGCATCAACGCGGCGGCGGCCCCCCGATCGGCGCTCTCGACGGCCGCGATGCCCTCGGTGGCCACTCGACGGAATTCCTCCAGCAGCGCGGCCCCGTCGGGACGGGCGAGCCGCTCGCCGACCGCCCGGACCGCGTCCGCCGTCGAGCGGGGGATCCCGGTGTGCGCCACGACCCAGGTCCAGCCCGGGTCGGTCACGCGCCGGACCTCCCACCGCCGCGGCCCGTCCTCGAGGGTCCACAGCCGGCGCCCTTCGGGCGCGTTCACGGTCAGGAAGCCTCCTCCGACCACCGCGGTCGTGTCGCCGGGGCTGCCCACGCCCTGCGCCCCGCGCTCCACCTGGAAGCTGCGCTCGGCGAGCGTGGGCCGGTCGATGCCCCCGGTCGCCGCGCCGAGCGCAGCCAGGAGCGCGGCGACGAAGGCGGCGGAGGAGCCGAGCCCGGCGGCGCGCGGGATCCGCGAGACGCTCCGGACCTCCACGGGCTTTCCGCCGGCCCACATCGTTTCGAGCGCCCGGGCGAAGTACGGATGCTCCCGGGCGAGCGACGCGTCCCCGTTGAGACGCGTTTCCTTCGCGGGCTGGACGAACACCTGCGTCTCGAGGTCGAGCGCGAAGAGGAGCTCGGGCGTCCCGTGGACCACCCCGTGCTCGCCGAACACGATGCACTTCCCGGGGGCCCGGGCCGCCACGGGCAGCCCGTGCGACGGGATCGGAGGCAGGTCGTCCGTCACCGCGCCCCCCGCACGACCTCCACGTTCTTGCCCTTCGCGCGCGGCCGGACGCGGAGGCGAGCGCCGGGCGGAGCGGCGTCCCGCGGCCCACCCAGCAACCGGTCCAGCACGATCGCCAGCGCGGCGACCTCGCTGTGCGGCTGCGAGCCGACCGCGACGTTCGCGTCGGCGAGACGGTACAGGTCGGCGGGGACCTTGGCGCCTCCGACGACCACGAGGAGATCGGGAGCCCGGGCGAATCGGGGGAGCACCCGCTCGAACGGAAGGCCGTACATCGTGAGGTGCACCACCGGACCGGGCGCCGCGCGCACGACGGCCTTCCAGCTGTCGACGCCGACGACCTCGAACGCGCCGCCCCAGTCGGCCACGACCGCGGCGACGCGGGCGGCGAGCGCGGGATCCGCGGGATGGAGGTACATCCGCTCCGCGCCGAGCGCGCGCGCCGCGAGCGCGAGGTGCGTGGTGAGACGCGGGTCCCGACCGACGCGGTGGCCGACGCGCAGGACGGAGACCCGGGGGCGCGCCCTACGCGTTCGCTTCCGCCTGGAACCGCTCGATGCGGTGGCCACGGTACTCCAGCTTGTCCGAGCGCTTCACGAGCCCCTTGAGCCGGGTCGGGGACATCCCGAGCTCCTCCGCCACGTCGGAGAAGAACCGGCCCTCCGCACCCACCGCCTCGTAGATCTTCTGCTCGAGCTTCGCGTACTCGCGCGCGCCCATCATCGCGATCGCGAGGACCTCGGACGCCTCGGCGATCGGGCTGGTCGTGTTGATGTTGATCGTCGAATAGTAGAAGTGGTAGCTCTTCTCGGGCTGCTTCCGGCCCTCGCGCGCGACCCAGCGCGTGTCGATGAGCCGCAGCTTCTCGAACACGGCGAGCGCCGCGAGCCCCTCCTTCCCGAACTCGCGCTCGACGTCCTCGCCGGTGAGCCAGCTCTCGCCGAGCCGCTGGACGAGCTTCAGCTTCACCGGCGTGTCGACGGCCCGCAGGATCGAGACCAGGTCGCTGACGTCGTTGATCACCTTGATGCGGTGCATTGCCGCGGACATGCTCATCGGGACGGTCCCCCCGCCGCCGTCCCTGCCGCGTCGGTCAGCATGCGGCGGTACTTCCCGTAGCGGTCCCCCGGGCTGAACCGCGCCGGATGGGGCGTGCGCACGGCGCCCCCGCATGCCGGGCATTTCGCGGCGAGCGTGTAGCGGCCGCATCCGCGGCAGACGCGCAGGATCGACTCGGTCACGCGCGGACGAACGAGCCCTCCCCGCCCGCGGCCCGGATGGACTTGAGCGCCGCCTCGGTGGCGCGCTTGAGCGTCTCCTCCGCCTGCTTGTACTGCCCGGCGACGACGCGGACGCGGTACTTCGGCGCGCCCACGTAGTGGACTTCGACCGCTTCGGGGTCGACCTGCTCGGCGGCCGCGAGCGCCTCCCGGACCCCCTCGACCCCGTCGGGGCCCCGGTCCGTGAGCTCCAGCGTGCCGAGGATCGTGACCTGCGGCGGGACGATGTTCTCGCGCGCGACCTTCAGGAACGCCGTGACCCACGGCGCCTTCTCGTTCTCCTTCTGGAAGCGCTTCGGGTCGGCGGAGGCGATCTCGAAGGCGGCGAACAGCGAGCCGTACTTCTCGATCAGCGTCGTCCCGAACAGATCGGCCGCCTGGTCGCCCGAGATCTTCAGTGCCTGGGCGACCTGCTCGACGAGCCGGAGCGCGCGGCCCTCGTTCTTCCACTGCTGCGTCTTCTCCCGGCGCTGGTGGTCGTTGATCCGCTTGAGCGAGAGGTCGATCTGGTTCTTGCCCGGGTCGACGCGCAGGACCCGCGCGACGATCTTCTGGCCCTCCCGGATGTGGTCGCGGATGTACTTGACCCAGCCCGTCGCGACCTCGGAGAGGTGGATGAACGCCTCCCGTCCCGCGTACTCATCCAGCGTGACGAACGCCCCGAAGTTGCGGATCGAGGTGACGGTCCCGATGACGAGGTCGCCCTCCTCGGGATACTCGGCCCTGAGCGGCATCCGAGCGAGCCACCCTCGTTAGGCCGCGAGCGTGCGGACCAGCTCGCCCCGCAGTTTCGCCCGGCCGCCCGTCGGCGTCGCGAGCGTGGCCCCGCAGACCCCGCAGTTGACGACGGTCGCGGGTCGGCTGAAGACGGTCTGCTCGGTCGAGCAATCCGGGCACTTGACGACCCAGAACGGTGAGGGCTCCCGCACGGCGCCGCCCTCAGTGGTGCTCCACGAGCTCGAGCGAGGACGCCCGCCAGCTCGCGGGTTGCACGGTGTAGTGGCACTTCTTGCAGCGGTACTTCAGGTAGACCCGGCGCACGGCCTTCGCCCGTCCCTCGGGCTTCGGCCGGGGGAATCCTCCGTAGCCGCCGGTGGCGCGACGAAAGCGCCGCTGGCCCCACTTGAGCTCGGAGGCCGGGCGCTTCTTTCCTTTCTCCACCTCGTGCTCCGTGTGCGTCTTGCACTTCGGGCAATACGTGGACACGACCTTTGGATAGTGCATCGGCGGGCGCGGAGGCTCCCCCCATATATAGGCTTGCGTGGGAGGTCGGCATGGAATCGGTCGCGGCACAAGCGTGGGCTGCCCCGGCCGGACGGCCCCCGGTGAGACGTATCCCCTCGCCCGCGCTGGCGGCGGGTCGTGGAGCCGATCGAGTTGCGCGTGCGACCGGCCGGAGCGTCGGACCTTCCCGTCGCCCTGCAGATCCTGACGCAAGCGGCGGAGTGGGAGGCGTCGCGCGGGATGGTGAGCCCCTGGCCCGTCCCGTTCCCCGAGGACCGGGTGCGGCCCTCGCTCGAGCGGGGCGAACTCTTCCTCGCGGAAGGCGCGGACGGACAATCGATCGCGACGGTCACGCTGCAGTGGGAGGATCCTCCGTTCTGGGGCGAGCGGCCGCCCGACGCCGGCTACATCCACCGGCTGGCGGTCCGCCGAGAGTT
The DNA here is from genome assembly GCA_030041735.1 of Thermoplasmata archaeon. Taxonomy (GTDB): domain Archaea; phylum Thermoplasmatota; class Thermoplasmata; order Lutacidiplasmatales; family UBA184; genus Lutacidiplasma. The sequence continues at coordinate 5,508 of JASIBA010000092.1, forward strand.
CGGGGGCCGCGGGGCCGGGTACGCGATCCTCCGGTGGGCCGAGGACCAGGTGCGCGCGAAGGGCCGACAGTGGCTTCGGCTCGACACCCTGACGGCGCGCGAACGGCTGCACGAGTATTACCAGGACTTCGGGTTCCTGCCGGTCGGGCGTCTCACGGTTCGCGGCCTCGACGTGACCCTGTTCGAGAAGCGCGTGCCGGCGAGCGCGGAGGGAGGCGAAGCTCCCTCCGGGGCCCACGGCGGAGCGACCCCGTCGGTGCGTGGACCGAAGTAGGCCGAACTTCCTCGAAGGTCTGACGGAGGCCGCGCTAAGCCTTATGTAGCGGAGCCTTCTCGGCCGCCGCGCCCACGGGGGTATCATGGCCGATCGTCCGTCGCTCGAAGTCGTCACCGAGGCGCTCGGGAAGACGCCCGAGCGCAAGTTCGGTCAGACCGTTGAGCTCGCGATCAACCTCAAGGACCTCGACCTGACGGTCCCGAAGAACCGCCTCGAGGACGAGGTGCAGCTCCCGAACGGACGGGGCAAGCCGGTGAAGGTCGGGGTGTTCGGCTCGCCCGAGCTCTTGCAGAAGGTGCGCGGCGTCGCGGACCTGGTGGTCCCGGCGAACGAGCTCGATGACTTCGCGAAGGACAAGAAGGGCGCGAAGAAGGCAGCGAACTCGATCGACTTCTTCCTCGCGGAGGCCCCGCTGATGCCGACGATCGGGAAGCGCCTCGGCGTGGTGCTCGGCCCGCGCGGCAAGATGCCGCGCCCGGTGCCGCCGGGCAGCGACCCCACGAACCTCGTGAACGCCCTCAAGCGCTCGATCCGCGTCCGCTCGAAGGGCAACCGCACGTTCCACGCGCCCGTCGGCACGCAGTCGATGAAGCCGGAGCAGATCGCCCAGAACGTCGACGCGGTGCTGACGCGCATCGTGGGGAAGCTCGAGCGGGGCCGGACGAACATCGAATCGGTCTACGTCAAGACGTCGATGGGACCGGCGGTCCGACTCTGGTGAGGTCGAGGCGATGGCGGGTCGTGGTTCCGTTCCGCCCGAGCGGCTCGCGCTCGTCGCCGAGCTCGAGGACGTGCTCGTCGCGCACCCGATGACCGCCGTCGTGGCGATCCGCGGCGTGCCCGCTGCGGCTCTCCAGTCGATGCGTCGGGAGCTGCGCCAGCGCGGCCACCCAATCCGCGTCGCGACCAACAGCGCGATCCGCCACGCGATCGAGAACGCGAGCCGCAAGCGGCCGTCGCTGAAGCCCCTCCTCGATCAGGTCGAGGACCAGACGGCGATCCTGGCGGCCGAGGGCAACCCGTTCGCGCTCTACCAGGAGCTGCTCCGGACGCGCTCGCCCACCCCGGCGCGAGGCGGTGAAGTCGCTCCGAACGACATCCTCGTGCCGGCGGGGACGACCAATTTCAAGCCCGGCCCGATCGTGGGGGAGCTCCAGCACTCCGGGTTCCCGGCGGCCATCGAGAAGGGCAAGGTCGTCCTGAAGAAGGACACCACGATCGTCAAGGCCGGCGACCACATCTCGCGCGAGGTCGCCGGGATGCTCACCCGTCTCGAGATCTTCCCGCTCGAGGTCGGGCTCAATCTGCGCGCCGTCGTCGACGGGGAGACGTTCTACCCCCCCGACGTCCTCGCGATCGATCTGGACGCGCAGCGCGCCGCCCTCGCGCGCGCCGCCCGCGCGGCGCTCGGCCTCGCGGTCGAGGTCGGCTACGCCACGAAGGAGACCGCGCCGCTACTCCTCACGAGAGCGCACCGACGCGCCCTCGGCGTGGCCCTGGCCGCGGGCTTCGCCACCCCCGAGACGATCGAGCCGCTGTTCGCGAAGGCGATGCGCGAGGCGGCGGCGGTCGCCAAGCTTACAGGCACGTGAGGTTCCCCCGAAAGTCCACGGAGTGAGAGAGATGGAGTACGTGTATGGTGCGCTGCTGCTCAACGCCGCCGGAAAGCCGATCGACGAGAAGGGGCTCACGGGCGTGCTGACCGCCGCCGGGTTCGCCCCGGACGCGGCTCGCGTCAAGGGGCTGCTCGCCTCGCTGGAGGGCGTCAACCTCACCGAGGTCCTCGCGAAGGCGGAGACGTTCTCCGCACCGGCCCCCGCGGCCGCCGCGCCGTCCGACAAGAAGGACGCGAAGGGCGAGAAGAAGGAAGAGGAGAAGAAGGAAGAGAAGGGCGTCTCCGAGGAGGAGGCGGCCGAGGGTCTCTCCGCCCTCTTCGGCTGAAGTTCGCGTTACCCGTTCCGCACCGCTTAAGAAGCGGGGCCGAGTGGACCGGACGGGAGGAGCCCTCTCGCCCAGGTCCCTCGCATGCCGGCCCGGGATAGCTGCGGCGTCGTCGGCGTATCGCTCCAGGGCAAGGGCGCGGCCCCGTACCTGTTCCGGGGGCTGCGGGCGCTCCAGCACCGGGGACAGGAGTCCGCCGGGATCGCCACCACCAGCCACGGGACGCTGTACCATCGCAAGGGGATGGGCCTCGTCCACGAGATCTTCACGCAGGAGATGCTCGACGCGCTCCGGGGACCGACCGGGATCGGTCACGTGCGCTATCCGACCACGGGGGACTCGGACCTCGAGAACGCGCAGCCGATCGTGTTCAAGCTCCGCGACGAGGACGCCGCGCTCGGCGCGAACGGCGACCTCGTGAACTACGAGCGGATCCGGCGACGGATCCAGGGCCAGGGCATCGAGCTGCTCGGGAACGCCGACACCGAGTCGATGGCCCAGGCGATCGCGCTCGAGCACGGCCACACGCGGGACCTCGACGCCGCGATCCGCCGCGCCTGCACGGAGCTCGTCGGCGGCTATGCCGTCGTGATGGTCACCGGAGGCCGGGTCTACGCGTTCCGCGACCCGCTCGGTATCCGTCCCCTCGTCTTCGGCACGGTCGAGGGCGGCGTCGCGGTCGCCAGCGAATCGGTCGCCCTCGAGCTGATGGGGGGGAAGATCGTCCGCGACGTGCTCCCGGGCGAGGTGCTCGTGCTCGAGCGCGGGCAGCTCGCGCGCTCCTCGCGGATCCCGAGCTCGGGCGAGCGGGCCCACTGCATGTTCGAGTGGGTGTACTTCTCCCGGCCCGACTCGATCGCGGAGGGCGTACCGATCTACGAGGTCCGCCATCGCATCGGGCAGCGCCTGGCCCGGGAGAGCCCGGTCGAGGCCGACCTGGTGGTGCCGGTCCCGGACTCCGCGCGCCCGCAGGCGCTCGGCTTCGCGGAGGAGTCGAAGATCCCGTACGCGGAGGCGCTGATCAAGAACCGGTTCGTCGAGCGCACGTTCATCCTCCCCGACCAGCGGCGCCGGGAGTTCGAGGTGCGGGTGAAGCTCCACCCCGTGCCCGGCCTCCTCAAGGGCAAGCGGGTCGTCCTCATCGACGACTCGATCGTGCGCGGGACCACCCTCCGCGAGATCGTGCAGATGGTCCGCGACGCGGGCGCGACCCGGGTCGACGTGCGGGTCGGGTGCCCCCCGATCCGGGCCCCGTGCTACTTCGGGATCGACATGAAGGACCGCCGCGACCTGGTCGCGCACGACCGGAACGAGGCCGAGGTCGCGCGGATCGTCGGCGCCGATTCCGTACACTATCTGTCGATGGACGGGCTCGTGGCGGCGATCACGCTGCCCGCCGAGAACCTCTGCCTGGGCTGCCTCACCGGGCGCTATCCGGTCGAGGTCCCCGAGGAGCACCACCGCTTCCAGAAGCTGCTCGAGGAGTTCTAGGGTGTGGCGACGGCGGTCGTCGTCGCGCGCCTCGGTGAGCTCTACCTCGTAGGGCCGGACGCTCGGGTCCGCGCGTTTCCCCGGTCCCGCTCGGGAGGGCCCGACGGCGAGGCGCTCCCGGCCGGGCTCGAGCGCGAGCTCCGGTCGCTGCCGGCGGACGTCGCGCTCGTCGCCGACGATACCGGGCGGGCGGACGCAATCTCCGCGGTGCTGGGCCGCCGGATCGGGCTGGCGACGGTGGAGTCCCTCCGGTCCGCCCGGCGCGCTCTCCGCGAGACGCCGCGGACGGCGGAGCGAGCCGCGGTCCTCGCGCACGCCCGGACGACGCTCGAGCGAGTCCTCGCCTCCCCGGACGAGGTGCTCGTCTCGCTCGCCCGCGAGGAGGAGCGCTTCGAACGAGCGGTCGGCCGGGAGCAGCGCGCGTCCGAGGCGTTCCTCGCGCCCGAGCAGACGACGCTGCGGGAGTACGCCGCGGCGTGGGCCGCGGTCCGATCCGCGCTCGAGCGCCACCACGACCGGCTCCGGGAGCGCCTCTCCGAGCAGGCGCGCCGCGTGGTGCCGAACCTCGCGGCCCTGGTCGGTGAGCGCGTCGCCGCGCGGCTCGTCGCCGGGGCCGGCGGGGTGGAG
>JASIBA010000093.1 GCA_030041735.1 Thermoplasmata archaeon
AACCCGGCGGAGTATCCGTTGGCGGGATCCCACTGCACCACGACGTACGGCGACGTGGAGTACGGGAACATCTGGACGCCCTCGGATTTGATGTGCGTGGACGAGCTGTTCAGGTAGGGTCCCAGCGCCGTGAACGGCGTCGACCAGTTCCCCACGTGGGTTGGGTCGAGGAAGAAGTACGCCGTCAGCCCGTCCGATAGGACGGAACCGCTCGGCCCCAGTTCGTACGCCGCGACCGTCCGGAGCTCGACCGTAGCCGCCGAGGCGGTCGAGAACAGCAAGAGCCCCTCCGTGCCGTCCGTGTCGGAGTACGGGCCGAGGAGCATGACCGGTTGTTTGCCGGTCCAGTACGGGCTCGAAGAGCTGCCCGTGAGGAGTTGGGGATACGATCGGTCCTGCTTGTGCAACCCGGTCGTGCGCCCCGAGTACTGATGCCCGTTCTCGACCAAGCTCTTCGAGACGTGGGACGCCCCTCCCAGCAGGTTCAGGGGAGTGGCCGACCAGTCGGAGGACGCGAGCGCGTTGAACCGCGATGCGGCGGCGGAGGGCGTGGCGCCGACGAGGCTGCCCGCCGTCCACGTTGCAACGAGCGCGAGGGTCACGGCGACGGCGAGTCCCGCCGTCAGGGCGATCCCCATTCGTCGCGGACGTGATGGCGACGTGGGGGCGCGAAGCGACCCCGATCCGGATCCACCGCTGTTTTCGGTTCGACTTCGACGGGGTTCTCCGGTTCCTCGCTCAGCGGCCCGAGCGGCCATGCCTCCGCAGTTCCTCGTCGGATAAAGCTCCGCCCCGATTCTCGGCCAAGCTCGAAACCCGAGATGCCAGCGGCGGGGCCCGTCGGGCGCCGGTGGCGCCACCCCCGGTTTCAGGTCGGTCGGTCCGCACCCTCGCCCTTCGTAGATCCTCGGGGGCTTCGCCGAGCGGCCCGAGCCGGTCGGTGCCGGCGACCGAGATCGGTGTGGCGAGCCACGGCCCACTGCGCGCACGACCGCGGCGCGTGCCTCACCGTTAAGTGCGTCCGGGGATGCCACTCCCGCCGAATCGCAGGAGGCAACGGTCACCAGATGGTCGCGACCCCGGGAGTATCGGGCGCCCGCGTGCTCGATGTGGGTTGCGGCGCCAAACGGGATCCGAGGGCCCAGGAGGGATTGGACCAGTTCCCCTCCAAGGACGTCACGATCCTCCATGACGCGACCCAGATCCCTTGGCCCATCGCCGACGCCACCTACGACATGGTCGTGAGCCACCAGTTCCTCGAGCATATCCCGCAGCGGAGCGACAACGGCGTGAACCTCATCTTTCGGATCTTCGACGAGTTCTGGAGGGTCCTCAAGCCCGGCGGAACCCTTCAATTCGACACGCCGCACGCGGACGGATGGGACGCGAACAACGACATGACGCATCAGCGACTGTTCACTCCCTGGTCGTTCAAGGACCTCTGGGACATGAGCAAGAACCCGCTCTACCCGCGCAAGCGCTGGGACTTCGTCGCGCTTCGGGTGGATCGCGGATACGTGATCGACCCGTGGATGCGGGCCCATCTTCCCCGGGTCGACCGGGCCTTCGCCCGGCTCCACGTCGGCCGGCCGCGCTACATCTATCTGACACTGCGCAAGCCGCTGGCGTGAAGGAGCCGGGAAGCGCGCCCGTCCGGGAGGGCTGGGTCGCCTACTTCGCCCGGGATCGCAGCCCGACCGCAAGCACGACCACGGCTCCGGCCCCGGCGCCGACCAGGGCGAACAGCAGCCAGTTGCTCCCCAGTCCCGAGAGCAGGCCGGACGGAGGATCGGAGCTCGGATGCGAGGTCGAGCTCGGGTCGGAGCTGGGTGCGATCGTCGCCGCGGTTCCCCCGAGGTAGAGCAAGCCCCATCCGGCGTGATTGTTGCCCGATCCGCCCAGGCCCACATACGGAACGTTCGTCCCGAGCGGGGGAGGGACGAACGCATACGCAGACAGGTTCGCGGAGAACGAGTACGCCACCGCCGAGTTGTTCACGTCGGTCACGGTCGCGTTCACGGAGTCGGTCGCGAGGGAGTAGCTGGCACTCACGTTGAGATAGTCGCCCCCGGCGGGGAGCACCGGTGAAGAGGCGCTGAGCGGCCCGAACGACCAAATGTTGGACGCGCTGACATTTCCCCCGGGCCCCGGTGAAACGAGGTAGAGGTTGAAATCTCCCGAAGTGCCGGCCCCGCAACCGGCGAGCGTCCAGGCCGGATCCCATTGGACCACGACGTAGGGGGTCAACGACGGCGGGAAGATCACGGTCCCCTGGCACGACAGGGGCCCGGCCACCCCCACGACGGGCGAGGTCGCGTAGAGGTCGGAGCTCCAGTTGGCGGTGCTGGTTGGAGTGACGAGGAAGTAGGCGGCGAACCCGTCGCCCGAGAGCACCGGGGAGGCCACGCCCACCGCGTCCACTTGCCAGGCCGACTGGGAATCGCTCGGATACTCCAGCAGTCCGGCATCGTGGCCGTACACGTACGACACCTGTGGCGCGAGCTCCATCACGGTCTGATCCGACGGCCAGAACTGGCTCGCGGCGCTGCCCGAGAGCAGCACCGGAAACGACGCGTTCGGAGCCCCGTAGTACCCATTGTAAATCAAGGCGGGAGAAACCGACTGATTCCCGTTGAGGAGATTGATCACGGCCGAGCCGGGTCCGGTGGTCGCCACCGTCGACTGTGCCGGAGACGATAGCGCGTCGCGCGGTGCCGCGAGGCCGCCGGTCACCGCGGACCAAGCCCCCGCAGTTGCGAGGCTCAGAACGACCACGAGCACAACGAGGGCCGCGACGATCCTCCCGTGCCGCGCGGGGCGCATCTTCGCCGACATGAACGGTCCGCGAACGCTTCGCCGATCCCTGACCGTTAGAGGGACGACCCCGGTCGGGATAAGGATGGTGGAGCTCCCGAAATTACCCGCGGAAGGTTGCGAGCGGCTCGCGCGCGAGCCCGAGCGCGGTTCGGCGCGGACGTTGGCTCCGGTAACGGATCGGGACCCCCGGGGCCGCTCCCGCGACCCCCCGAAAATCCGCAAGGCCGGCCGTGGGTCGGTGTCCGAGGAGCCGGGGCTCGCCCGAGGCGCTCTGAGCCGCCCCGTGACCATTCCCGCCAGCTTCGCCCGGGTCCGAGGGCCCAGCGAAAGGGAGATGGCGTGCCGCGATTGCACGGTTCGGCATGAACGGCTCGGCCGCGAGCGGACCGTCCCCCTCGGCCGCCGCGGCTCGGGGTCCACCCGTTCTTATGCCCTGCCTCATGCTCCGGCGCGGTCGCGTCTACCGTCCCGGTCCGGACGGGCCGGTCCTCGCGGTCCGGGCCGCAGGGGCTCCGTTCGATGTCTTCGACGTGCTCGATGTGCTGACCCCGCAGTACTCTCAGCTGTACATGGTGGACCTCGACGGGCTCGAACGCAATGATCCCCAGCTCGAGTACATCCAGGAAATATCGCGAGAGACTACACTCTGGGTCGACGCGGGACCCCGGTCCGCGGACGGAGCGATCGACATCCTCGTCGCGGGGGCTGAGAGGGCCGTGCTCTCGAGCTCATACCTCGACGGCCCTCGGGAGCTCCGTCGCGCCTGGAGGCTCTCGACGGAGGTCGTCTTTGAGATCGAGATCGCGGATCGGGGACCCGCTCCGGTGGACGCCGCGTGGGGAGCCCCCGACGTCGTCGGTCTCGCCGCCGCGGCGAGAGCGGCGGGGCCGGACACGGTGATACTCTCCCCCCGTGGCGAAGACCCGGATTGGAGCCTCGTCCGCTCGGTCTCGGTGCACGGTCCGACGTGGGTCGACGGGACGTTCGCACCGACCGATTCCCGGCGGTTGGTCGAGGCCGGCGCGGCCGGCGGAATCTTCCACATCGACGGGATCCTCGACGCCATGCCCCCGATCTGAGGAGGCCGATCTCGCTACTGTTCTCCGACCCGCGTGCGCGATGATGACAAGCAGAACCAGCTGACCCGTGATGACTAATGGGCGGGCTGAGCGCACGTCAGAGGATTGCAGGACGGGGGCGCGACAAGACCAGAGAACGAGGCCCAGCCTTCGATCAGGTGTGGACTCCTGACATGAGTTCCGCGCAAGACGACCGCGAGCCGAGTGACTGGACCCGATCCTTGCCGGTGATTTGCTACCGAGAGGGTGTTTGAGGTCCCGGGGAAGGGGACGGGACAGGCTCGTTGCGGTCAGGATCCGCCCTGGACCGGCGCGACCTCACGGACAAAGCTATCGCGGCGGCAGCGACGGCTGCCGCAACCACCCCGACGACGAAGTATCCGGTATCTCCCGACAGTCCAAGGATGCCGGTCGCGGGCTTGGCCGGAACCACATTCACGACCACCGTGTGCGTCTGATGGTCGCCGACCTGGTCGCGGACGGCGATCGTGATGTGGTACGCCCCGACCTGAGTGGGGGTACAAGTGATGCTCGCCGAATCGCGACTCGCGCAGCCCGGAGGGAGACCTGAATAGTTGTAGGTGAACGCGCCGAATCCACTTTCAGGCACGAGAGCGGTCCCGCCGGAAAACGTCTCGTTGGTGTTGACACTGATCGTGAATGGGCTCCCAGCGGAAGTGTTGGATGGCGCGATCACATTGAAGTCGAAAACAACGCGAACGCTCGCGCTAGCGTTCACGGTTACGTTGTTGTGATCCCGGACGCTGACGGTAACGTTGTAATAGTCCGCCTGCGTCGGAAGACAGCCGATAGCTGAGCTGTTCTCCGAAACGCAGCCGGGGGGAAACCCCGCATATGCGTAGCTGTAGGGCCCAACTCCACCCGCCACCTGTGTGACGAATGCGACCGTCTGCCCGAGCAGTGGTGTCGCGTTCGACACCGTTAGGGCCGCGGACAGCGCGCCAGAGACCAGGATCGAAGCGGACGTAGCCAGACTCCAGTCTCGATGAGCGTCCGAGACATTGACCGTCACGGTGAACGATCCTGCCGCTGTGGGAGTGCACGTGATCGACGGACCTGTCGAGAGTACGCAGCCTCCGATGTCGCTCGACTCCACGTACGAGTAAGTATCCGGCCCTCCCGTGCCTCCCACGACGCCCGCGGTGAGAGTGACGCTAGCGTTCACGTCCGTGCCGAGGCGGTCAGCGTCGAGGGTAGCCGACAACCTCGCGTCTATCGTGACGGCCGCTGAGGAATCCCCCGCGAATTGACCCTCTAGATCAACGGTAACCTCTACGGTCGAATTCCCTGGAGTCGACCCTGCGACCAACTCGACCTCCGGTCCTGAAGAAGCGTTGAGACTACCGAGCGAGTTCGAGAGCGCCCAGGAGTACGACAGCTGGCCATCGCAGATCGAAGCCGAGCAGGTTGCGGCCGCAGAGAGCGGCAAGCTTCCCCCGACCTCGATGGCATAGGAATTCGGCGCAATCGTGATCAAGAGTGCCTGGACCAGAACTGGGACGGTTGTGACTCCAACGGGCTCCCCGTCGAGAAGGGCGGTTACGTTGAGGTCGCCCCTTCCGATGTCAAGCGCCGTGAACGCCACGGTCGGCCCATCCGTTACATTGAGCGACCCGAGTCCTGGGCCCAGGGTCCAGCGGTAGGTCAGGTCCCGTCCACACTCAGGTCCCGAGCAGGCCGAAGAGACTGAGACGACCTGAGTCGATCCGTCCGCCATCGTGATCGAGGTAGGGTCCGCGACGACGGCCAACGAGCGCACCGAGACCGAGATGGACGCCGTTCCGGCTGGCTCACCATCGAGCGAGGCGCTTACGTTGAGATCGCCAGTCCCGACCTCGAGTGCAGTTAGGGCGATCGAGGAACCCGTGGAAGCGTTGAGGGATCCGAGCCCGGGACCGAGGGCCCAGCGGTAGGCGAGCTCCGTCGCACATTCGGGACCGGAGCAGTCGGTCGTAACGGTCACGTTCTGCTCGGACCCAGCGGTGATCGAAATCGTGCCAGGGCTCGGAGTGACCATCAGGGGATCGACCGCAATTGTGGACGAAAGACGCCCCTCCGTCTGGTCCGAGAAGGCCACCGTCACGTTGACCATCACCTGGCCAGTCTGGAGCGCGGTGAACTCAACCGATTTCGTTGAGGTAGAGTTCAGAGAGCCCCCGGAACTGTTCACGGTCCATGAGAAGGAGAGTCCGCTTTGGCAAGCGCTCGTGACGCAGGTCGTGTTGACGGAAAGGACCTGGGAGGTTCCGATCACCATCCGAGCGGCGACAGGTTCGAGCGCGATCGAGAGCGTCGCACTGAGGTTCGCTGAAACGAACCGGTTCCCGAAGCTGTCGTTAATCTGGATGGTGACGACGTAGTTCCCCGGACTGGTGGGAGTGCAGGCAAGGACACCGGAGTTGGTAGTTTCGCACCCGGGAGGTAAGCCCGAGTAGGAGAAGAGGTACGGCTGAGAGCCGCCGGCGACTACGGTTGTAAGGTTCGTCTCGTTACCGATGCCGACCACCGATGGCGAAACGGTGATCGACTCGACATACGGCAGGGAGGAAGCGGGAGAGTAAATGCCTGAGGAAACCGCGGAGAGAAAGTAGAGGTAACCGTCTTCGGAATCGAAGGCCACCGTCTGGCCATCACATACGCCCGTGTGCCACGCCCGAGGAAAAGCGGGAATCGAACCCGATACCGTCAGGGTCCCGCCGTCCAGGATCGTGGTGTTGCCGCCCCCGGTATTCACCACATAAACGAGCCCGTTGGCGCTGTCGTACGCCATACATCCTGGGTTTACCCCGGCGGTCAGAGATGCCACCGGAGACAGACTCTTGCCCTGCAGAACGGTCACGTTCCCGAGGACGTTCTCGGCGTTTCCCATGCTATTCGATACATACACATCGCCGGTCTTCGCGTCCATCACGATCGAGCCTGGTCCCACGCCGACGGGCACCGAACCGGCCAGCGCCCGAGTGGTTCCGTTGATGACTGTTAGATTGTCTCCCACTTCATTGACGACGAGCATGTCGCCCGAAAGCGAGTCGTAGAGCATCGGTCCGGGGTCTTCGCCGGCCCAATTCGTCATCTCAATGGTTTGAAGACGCGCGCCCGTGCTGAGCTTGAACACCGTTACGCTCACATTCACGGAGGGGTTGTTTACCTCCGCGTAGACATCGCCCGAAGCGGGATCGACGGCGATGGCCGTCACCGAGTTCCCGAACGTCGTGGAAACGCTCAGGTTGCGGACAATCTGGTACGTGCTCCCGCTGATCAGTGAGACGTTCCCGCCGCTAGGTAGGAGGAGGTCTCCGTTGGACGGGTCGACGACCAGGATTCCGCCGCCCGAGATCTGAGCGACCTCTGCATCGGTACTGCCGTTGACAACCCCGATGTACCCATCCCCAGAGGAAACGTACAGGTTGCCGTCGAGAGGGTCGTACGTGACGGCCTGGGGCAAAGGAACGCTAGTCAAGTTGGCCACAAGACAGTTAGAACAACCAGCGTCGGTCGTCGTGGCTTGTGCGCGCAAGGGGACGTCCGGACTATTGGCCGATTGAAGTCGCAGGACACTCGGAGAGGACCAGCCGGGAGGGTACGCGGACGCAACGGTCGCTCCGACCAGTGCCATTGCTACGACCCCCAACGAGAAGGTCCGCCTCGCGAAGCCGGCTCGGCGGCGCCGGTGATTCATGGACGGCGCAGTGGGGGGCGACACATAAACCCCCCGACGGGGCGGTCCTGAGTCACTCAGTACTTGGGTCTTGCCCCCGCCCTAGCGGACCCCCGCTCGACTCCGCACGGCTAGGGCGCATCCGACCCCCGCTGCCGCCGCGATCGCGACCCCGAACGCGACCCATCCCCAGACAGGGATCCCCCCCGGGGCCGATGCGTTCGGCGTTCGGGTCGTGGGACTGAAATCGATCGTGACCTCCCTCCCATCCCCGCTTACCGTGACGCGGCCCGATGTCAAATTGGCGGTGTATCCCGGCACCGGGTCGATGGTATAAGTGTACGAGCCGTTCGACTCCTCGAACAGCAACGAACTGGTCGCCGACTCGACGCTCTGGCCCTCGATTATCACCTTCCAAGATGCGCCACTGGGGAGTCCGCGTTCGGTGAACGCCAGAGGGTACACGACACGCAGGAACTTCACAGTCAGCCCGATCTCGATGCCGTCGACTGTGAGGCCGCCCCCCGAGGCTTCGTAGGCTTTGGCCGTCGTGGCTGCGATGTACGGGTACGTCCCGTTCGGTTCCTCGAACCCGAGGGCAGTGGTCGATGAATTGTACGTCGATCCGTCGGTGAGGTTGATCCACCACTCCGTGCCCGAGGGAAGCCCGCTCTCGGTCAGCGTCACTTCGTACTGCACGAGCGAGAACGAGGCGACGGCCGCCACGGGTGCTCCGTCCACGGCGAGCATCCCGCCCGGCGCGGCGTAGCTCTTGGCCGCCGACGCGATGGCATACGCAAAGCTGCCGTTCGTCTCGTTGAACAGGACACTCGCGGAGTCGGAGCCGAAGCTCGGTCCCGCCGTCAGATTGACCCACCACGGGGTGCTTGTGGGCAGGCCGCTCTCCGTCACGACGATCGCGTACGTCACCTCGGCGAACGAGACCGCACGGGAGACCGCCCCGCCGGCCACGTCGAACGTGCCCGCCGCCGAATAGAAGAGCTTGTCCGCGGTCGCGACCAGATACGCGTACGACCCGTTGGGTTCGCTGAACAGGATCGCGCCCGACGTCGAGCCGAGCGCGGGCCCCGCGGTCACGTTCACCCACCATTCGGTCCCCGAAGGAAGTCCGGTCTCGGTGAATTGGATCGAGAACTCATCGAGCGCCGGCGACGAATGATACGGGAGCAGCTGGGTCCACACGCCGTGCACGTATTCCCAGGTGTCGTTCAGAGTGCCGGAACCCGTTTCGCCGCCGAACAGCACCACCTCGCCGTCGGGCAGATCGAACGCCATCCCGGCCGAGTTCCGGGGTGCGGGAGAGTGCGCAGGGGAGACGTTGGACCAAGTCGCCCCGTTGAATTCCCAGGTGTCGTTGAGGAGTCCCTTTGCACCGGATCCGCCGAAGAGCAGCATGTACCCGTCGGCCGTATCCTCCACCAGCGCCGCGCCCGCTCTGGCCGGGGGGGCGAGGCTCGGGTTCAGCTGGGTCCAGCTCCCGGAGGAGAAGGACCAAGTGTCCTGCAGCACCCCACTGGCGGACTCTCCCCCGTACAGGACGACGGTCTTCGAGGTCGCGTCGTACGCCAACGACATTGCGTCTCGGGCCGTCGGGGACGTCGCGGGGGAGAGCTCAGTCCAGTTGCCCTTAGCGAACGTCCAGGTGTCCGACAGATACCCAGAGGCCCCGACGCCGCCGAAAAGGACCGCGTAGCTGGCGGCCGTGTCGTAGGCCATCCCGGCGCCATACCGGGCCGGCGGATCCACGACCGATTCCTTGGTGATGTTCTTCCAGGCGCCGCGCTCGAAACTCCAGGTGTCCCCGAACAGATGGGAACCGTCCAGCCCACCGAACAGGAGCACGCTGCTCGTGGAGGAGTCGTAGGTCAAGCTCGCGCCTTCGAGCGGTGGAGGCGACGCCGCGGGGTCCAGCTTCAGCCACGTTCCCCCGACGAACCTCCAGGTCTCGGCGGCGGACCCCGCCGGGTTGCCGCCGAACAGCAGAACGTACCCGTCCTTCGCATCGTACGCGAGCGACAGATCCGGGCTGGCCG
>JASIBA010000094.1 GCA_030041735.1 Thermoplasmata archaeon
GCCTGGAGCCACCGGAACAGCGGAGGCACCTCGGGCCATCGGTCGAGCACGAAGGCGACCCGGGGATGGAGGCGCACGAGGTTCCGCACCCCGCCCCCGCTGAGGTGAGCGAGCCCGTGCGTGGTCGGCACGCCCGCGAGCGCGTCGGCCGGGCGACTGTAGATCCGGGTCGGGGCGAGCAGCTCGTCGCCGAGCGAAGCCGACGCGTCCTCGCGGGGACGACCGAGCGGAACGGACCGCTCGGCCAGCAGGCGACGGACCAATGTGAATCCGTTCGCGTGGACTCCCGACGAGGGGATCCCCAGCACGACGTCGCCCGGACGGATGCGGTCGCCCAGGACCGGTCGTCGCCCGCGGGGAAAGAAGCCGAGCGCCGTCCCACCGAGATCGGTCCCTCGCACGATCGCCGGGACGACGGCGGTCTCCCCGCCGAGGAGGGCACACCCCGCGGCGCGGAGCCCCCGATCGATCCCGCGCCCGATCCCTTCGAACGCAATCGGATCCGGCACGCCGGCGAGGATCGTGTCGACGAGCCCGGCCGGGCGGGCGCCGACCGCGGCGAGGTCGTTGACGTTCACGGCGACCACGTCCTCCCCCACGCCCTCCCACCGCCCGAGCTCCTCCGCGAGCAGCACCTTCGTGCCGACCGTGTCCGTGGTGAGGGCCAGCGTCTCCCGGCCGACGCGGACCAGACCCGCGAAGTGGCCGGGCGCGGCCAGGGGACGACCGTGGTCGGGCCGGGGCCGGAACCGGACCTCGCGCAGGAGGCGCTTCAGCGCGGCGTCGCGCACGTCGACGTCGACCCCGCTCCGGGCGTAGGTCCAGACGCTCGTCGCGCGGGCCGGATCCGCCACGCCGGAGGGAACCGCACCGGCGGAAATAGCCTCGGGCGCGCGGGGGCGCCTTCTATACCCCGAGCGCCGTGGGGCCGCCGATGGCCCCTCCGCCGGTCCGGCGCGGCCGCTCGGAGCGGCGGGAGGAAGAGGGGGCCGATCCGAAGCTGGTGCTCGCCGGCCGCGGACTCGTCCACGGCCGACTCGAGCCGATCGAGGTCGCGATCGGCGACGACGGTCGCATCCTTTCGGTTGGGAAGATCCGGGCGGGCCCCGTACGCCGGGACCTCGGCGACGCGGTGATCCTCCCCGCCGCGACCGACCTCCACGTCCACTTCCGCGATCCCGGTGGGTCGCCGGACGTGGAGGATCTGAACAGCGGGACCGTCGGGGCCGCGCTGGGCGGAGTCGGGCTGGTGGGCGAGATGCCCAACACACGACCGCCGGTCGTCGATCCCGAGGCGCTGGCCGAGAAGGCCGACCGGGTGGCCGGCCGGGCGGCGGTCGACGTGTTGCTCTACGCGTTCGCCCCGACCCGACGCGTCGGGGCCCTCGCGAGGGTCGCCGGCGGGTTCAAGCTGTACACGAGCCCGACCACCGGCACCGAGTCCGGCATCCCCCCCGCCGAGATCCCCGGTCGGCTCGCCCCCGTGGGCGACGCGGGTCTCCCGCTCGCGGTCCACGCCGAAGACGCGAGGCGGTTCGATGGGGCCGTCGAGCCACGCGACCCTGTCGGCTGGAACGCGCACCGACCGATCCCCGCCGAGGCGAGCGCGATCGAGGCCCTCCGCGACCCGCCGCCGGCGCTCCGCCTGCACGTAGCCCACGTCACCAACGCGGCGGCCGCCGCGCTCCTCCGGGCGCGCGCCACGTCCTTCGAAGTCACGCCGCACCACCTCCTGCTCTCGGACCGCGCCGGAACCGACGCGCGGTTCAAGGTGAACCCGCCGCTGCGGACCGAGGCGGAGCGCCGCGGTCTGTGGGAGGCGTTCGCACGGGGCGAGGTGCCGGCGGTCGCGAGCGATCACGCCCCGCACTCCGCGGAGGAGAAGGCGCGACCGTTCCCCGAGGCTCCGAGCGGGGTGCCGGGGGTGGAGACCATGCTGCCGCTGTTGCTGACTCGCGTCCGCGCCGGGGACCTCTCCCTCGAGACGCTCGTACGCGCGGCCAGCGACCGACCGGCCCGGATGGTCGGGCAGCCGACCGGGCGCGTCGCGCCGGGGCACCGGGCGCACCTCATCGTGGTGGACTTCCGCGTCCGCCGCTCGGTCGAAGCGCGCCGCCTCCGCAGTCCGTGCGGCTGGAGCCCGTTCGAGGGGCGCGAAGCGGTCCCGGTGCTGGAGCACTACCGGGACGGCGAGCGCATCGTGGAGGCCGGGGAGTACGTGGGCCGCCCGAACGGAAGGGTCGTGCGCCCCGAGTACGCCCCCGGCGCGCCGACCGCCTAGGGCGGGGTCGAGGGCGGCGTCTCGTCCGGCGCGACCGGGGCCGCCCCGGCTCGAACGACCCGGTGCGGGGGCCACGAGAGCGTCAGCCGGCCCGCCGCGACCAGCCCGAGGTAGATCACGCCGGCCACCAGGACCGCCGCGAACGCGAGGTCGAGCGGCTGGACGTACGCCAGGATCACGGACCAGTGGCTCCCGAGCACGACCCCGGCGTAGAGCAGGCCGAGATTCCAGGGAAGGGTCCCGAGCAGCGTGTACAGTCCGAACCTCCAGGGCGGCATGCGGGCGGTGCCGGCGGGGTAGCTGATGTAGCTGCGCACGAACGGCAGGAGCCGGGTCAGCGCGACCGTCGCCTCCCCGTGCAGGGCGAACCATCGGTCGAACCGGTCGAGATCGGACGCGCGCAGGCGGAGCCCCCCGATGCCCAGGTCGGCCAGCCGGTGCCGCCCCCACCGGCCGACGGCGTAGGCCACGAACGCGCCGACCAGCGCGCCGGCGACCGAGACTCCGAGCGCGTCGCCGAACGAGAACGCTCCCTCCGCGACGAGGAAACCGGCGAACGGGAGGATCACTTCGCTCGGGATCGGCGGGATCCCGAAGCTCTCGACGATCATGAGGGCGAAGAGTCCGGTGAGACCGACCGCGGCGAGGACGTAGGTGATGAGCGCGACGATCGACCCGATGAGGCTGAACGTCACGGAGATGCGACCTCGCTGCCCGTCGCCGGCTCAGGCTTCCGCCGGCGGGTCCCAGACGAGGCGGAACGGCGTGCCGAGCCGGGCGTTGGTGCGGGCCGGGATCCCCTCGAAGTCGAGCGGGTTCTGGCAGCCGCCGCACGAGACGGACGGACGCCGGCGCCCGAGCGCGATCGAGAGCGCGATCCCGACCTCGATCTCCCGCGGAGGCCGGTCGGACGCGCGCACGGCGGCCCGAAGCTCCGCGAGCAGCCGCTCCTCATCGCCGGAGCCCGGCGCGGTCGACATCGACGCAACGACCGGGCGCACCCACTTAAGTCCGGAGGGTCCGGGGGCTCAGCTCGATCCGCCCGCGGAGCCGCCCGAGCCCCCGCCGCCCGAAGCCCCGCCGGCGGGCGGCTTCGGTCGCTTCAGGATCTCGGTGCTGATCTTGTCGAGCTCCGCCATGAGCGAGTCGATATCCGGCTCACCGGTCGCGGGCTTCGCGGGCGCCGTGCCTGCGGGCGCGGCGGCCTTCGGGGGTGTCCCCCCGCCGGCGGGCGGCGACGTGGGCACCACCGGCGGCGGCGCGCTCACGTCGGAGGGGCTCTCGACGTACTCCGGCGTCGCGGCGGGCCCCGTCGGTCCTGAGGGAGCCGCGGCGGCGGCCGCGCCGGTCGCCCCGCTGGGCGGACCGGCGTAGGGCTGAACCGGCTGGGAGGGCGGTCGGCGTCCGCGCCGCATGAACAGGAGCGCGCCGAGCAGCGCGGCGACCACGACGATCGCGATCGCCGCGAGCGCCCACCACGGGATGCCCGTGCCGGCGACGCACTGGTTGTACTGGCAGTAGCTCTGCGCCGGCACCGCACCGGCGTTGGGCGAGAGGCCCGCGGCGACCACGAGCGCCAGCATTCCCACGCCGAGCGCCACGGGAACGATGCGGTGGGTCACGGCGGTCTGGGCCATAATCCGGGCGCCACACCGGCGTCCTTGGGCCGGGATGAAGACCGACCACTATAAACCTGACTGACGGCGAGGCTCGCTCTTCGCTGGATGTCGATTATACGACGACCGCCCAACCTTACGTTCTGCCCGCGCGTCCCGGCGCCGTGGCCTTCCCGTACGTGGCGGCGTTCCTCGTGCTGCTGCTCGCGTACATGGTCTACTCCCAGTGGGCCCGGCTCGATTCCCGCTACCCGATCGCCGCGGCGCTGATCCTGCTGGTCGGGACCGCGATCGTCGACGCGTCGGGAGCCGTCGGAGCGGCCGACACCCTGGCCGAGTTCGTGTTCTTCCTGCTCGCGGCGGGGGTCGTGCTGCTCTTGCTCGACCACGCGCGGAGCGCCCGGGCCGCGCCGGCCGCCTCAGCGCCGGTCGCGGGGCACGCCGAGGCGCCCGATCCGCCGGAGCAGCGGCAGCGGCCGGCCGAGGAGTCCCTCGATCGCGCCGAGCAGCAACCGGTCGCCCTCGTCCACGCTCCGGGTGAGCAGGATGACGAGCAGGAACAGACCGGCGATGGCGAGTCCGATGACCGGGAGACTCCATAGCGGATAGTGGACCGGGGCGAGCGCGAGGATCGCGGCGACGGGGACCGCCGTCACGACCAGCGGCACGACGAAGTGGGGCCGGAACGGGTGGACGTGGGTGATCCACGCGAGCTGGACGAGCGACAGACCGGTGTAGGCGACGTTCGCGCACGCCCACGCGGCCGCGGCCCCCGGGATCCCGTACTTCGGGACGAGCACGAACGCGAGCCCGAGGTCGAGGAGCCCGGCGACGGTCGCGTTGTACGCGAGCAACCGGGTCTGCCCGAAGGCGACCTGGGCGTTGGCGGCCGGTCCGAGCAGGGTGGTGACGAACGCCCCGAGGACCACGAGCTGCAGCGGCGCGATCACGGTCGCGTAGCCGGGACCGTAAACGAAATCGAGGGAGCGGCTGGGCAGGAAGAAGAACAGCAGGAGGAGCGGCAGCGAGAACAGGATCATCCACTTCGTGACCGTGACGTAGACCAGCTGGACCGCGCTGCGGTTGTCCGAGCGCAGGAAGCGCGCCGCGACCGGCAGGAAGATGTACGCCGCCGCGCCGATCCCGACCTGGAGCAGTCGCGCCAGGGTCAGCGAGACCGTGTAGGTGCCCACCGCGTTCGGGTGGAAGGCCCCGAGCACCAGCGTGTCCCCACTGCCGCTGACGGTGCTCATCACGCCGACGAACAGGAGCGGCACGGCGAAGGTCCAGAGGCGCGCCGCCGCCCCCGCGGCGCGCGGACCTCGGGGGAGGAGCCGCGGCAGTCGGCGGAGGGCATAGATCAGCGCGAGCAGCAGCGTGACGACGTTCGCCGCGACGTACGCGAGCAGCGCCGACTCGTAGGTGAGCCCGACGCGGGGCGCCACCACCACGACGCCGAGGAAGACGACGAACAGGCCCGGGGGCAGGACCTGGGCGTAGAGCGCGTTCGGTACGACGTCCTCGTAGCCCTGGAAGATCGCCGCGATCAGACCGATCACGACCGTGGTCGCGACCGCGATCGGGAAGACCTCGAGCGCCGGCCCGAGCTCGGGGAGCCCGAGGGTCGAGGAGATCCACGGGCCGGAGGCCCAGAGCGCGACCGACGAGGCGATCGCGGCGACGCCGCCGATCAGCAGCGCTCCCCGGACGATCCCCCGCCGCTCGTCGTCGGAGTGGACGTACGGCAGGCTCCGGGCGATCGCGCTCGGCAGGCCGAGGGTGCCGATGGCGGCGACGACCCCGGCGAGCGTGAGCGCGAGCGAGAAGGAGTTCCATTCCGAGGACGTCACGCTCCGGACGACCACGACGCGCGCCACGAAGTTCAGCGCGACGTACCCGAGCGTGGCGAACAGCAGGTAGAGGGTCCCGCGCGTGACGCTCGAGAGACCCTCCCGGGCCCCGGATTCCGTGGACACGCCCGGTCGCCCGAGAACGGGTCCATCGCGCGGCGGTAAAAGCGTGCCGTTGCGCCGGTAGTTCGGACCCCCGGCCCGGGCGCCCCTTCTAGTAGCCGCCCTCGATGCGCCCCGGGTGGCGCTGCCCGGACCGTCCGGGACCGAGTGGGCGCTCGAACTGCTCCTCTGGGCGGCCGGCGCCGCGCTCGTCGGGGAGCTCGTCCGCGGCCTCGCGTCCCGCTGGGTCGCTTCCTGGAGGGCGCTCGATGGAGTGGAGCGGGCGCTGCTGGACCTCTATCTGGGCGGAGCGTTCATGTTCCTGCTGGCCGCGCTCCCGATCGGAGCGTTCGTGTGGCCGACGCTCCTCGGCGTGCCGGTCGGCGCCGCGGTCCTGACGCTCGCGGGGGCGTTTCGGGGGCGGCGGCGGGCGGGCGCGCCACCGGAACCCGATCGCCCCGGCGCGTGGTTCCCCCGGCCGGCGGTCCTCGTCGCGCTGCTGGCCGCGCTCGGCCTGCTGGTGTTCGAGCTGGCGATCGCCGAGTCCGTGGCGACTGGGAACACGTTCGACTCGAGCCTCCTCACGACGTGGGTCGCCCTCCTGCTCGAGCACGGGTCCATCCCGCTCTCCTACGCGCCGTACGCCTCGGTGGGCGTGCTCTACCCGCAGGGCACGACCGTGTGGCTGGGATGGGCCCAGGGTCTGTTCGGGCTTCCGCCGGCGCGCACGAGCCTGCTCGTCACACCGCTGTTCCTCGCGCTCGCCCCGCTCGGGGCGTTCGCGTTCGCGCGTCGTGCCTTCGGGGCGGACTCCGCCGCCGCCGGCGCGGCCGTGTTCGTCGCGGTCGTGGGATCGTGGACGCGCGTGCTCGTCGGGGGCAGCAACGATTTCGTGCTCGCGTTCCCGCTCGTCCTCCTCCTCGCCGGGCAGGCGATCGCGTGGGCCGAGCCGTCCCGGCTCCGGACACCGGACGTGATCGCGTTCGGCCTCCTGCTCGGCTACTCGGCGGCGCTGAACCCGGTCGGGGCCGAATGGTTCCTGCCCTCCCTCCTGGTCCTCGGGCTCCTCGGAACGCCCCGCGCCGGGAGGGAGATCGCCCGATGGCTGGCCCGCTGGGCCGGGATCGTCGCAGCCTCGGCGGTGGCGCTGATCCCGACCCTCTACGTGCTCGGGCTCGGATGGTCGAGCCCGTCGCTGACCCCCGGAACGGCGGCGGCACCGTCGGGCACCGCGGTGGGCATCGGCGCCGCCGGGTTCGTCGGCGGCATCGACCCGTACCTGTTCCGGCCGAGCGACGTCTGGTTCTCGCCGATCCCGCTCCTCCGGGCCGAGCTCGCGATCCTCCTCACGGTCGGCCTCGGGATCCTGGTGCTGGGCGATCGGATCCCCGGCGTCGGCGCGTACGTCCGCCGGTTCCGCCGGTTCGTCGCGGTCGGGATCGCGGTCCTGATCGGGCTCCTCGCCGTCCTGTGGGCCGCGTCGACCGGATGGGGACCGGCCGTGCGGTTCGCCGAGGTCACGAACGGACAGGAGCTCTCGATCTGGCTGTTCACGATCTACACGCTGGTCGCGGCGCTGCCGTTCCTGCTGCTCCTCGAGCGCTGGCGCCTGGCCCGGCCGTCCCCGGTCCCGACGGGAGGCCGAACGCGACGCGCCTCCCGGACCACCGCCGCCGTCGCCCCCGGCGCCGCGCTCTCGCTGGTGCTCGTGATCGCGATCGCAACCCCGGGGGTCGTGCTGTCCGGTACCTCGCTTCCGCCGGTCCTGGACCGGCTCTACGGGGACTTCGGCAACGTCAGCGCCGATGACTTCGCCCTGCTGAGCTACGCGGGGGCGCACCTGCCGAGCGGCGCGCGGGTCCTGGTCGCCCCCGGGAGCGCCGGCCTCTTCCTTCCCGGGTACGACGCGCACGCCGTCCTGCTCTACCCGATGGTGCCGAACTGGATGTGGATCAACGCGTCGTACACGCTCCTCGTCCGGGAGCTCACGAACGGCACGCTCGACGCGGCCGGCGACGGCGCGCTCGCAGCGCTCGACGTGCAGTACCTGATCGTCACCGGGGCGAACACGGTGCTCTGGCCCCCGTTCTCCCCGGCGCCCCTCCTGGCGGCCCCCTCGGAGTTCCCGGTGGAGTTCCACGCGGGGGATGCCTATCTGTTCGCGCGGGTGACCCCGCCGGCCGCCGCGGCTCAGACGAACTCGTCGAGCACGCTCTCGTGACCCTTGAGGCCCGCGGGCTGCCGGAGGAGCGGACCCGCGTGCAGGACCTCCTCGAGGTCCTCGTAGGACGGGCGCTCGGTCCGGTAGAACAGGCCGATGGGGATCTTGTCGCCCCACTCGAGCGCGCGCTGCCACGCCGCCACGATGTCGCTCGGGTCGTGCCCGGCGCTCTCGAGCTTGTAGACGCGCTGGCGGAAGAAGTCGAACGTGTTGACCTTGTTGTAGGTGACGCAGGGGCTGAACACGTCAACGAACGCGAACCCCTTGTGCTGGATCCCGCCCGCGACGAGGTCGGTGAGCTGCTTCACGTCGCCCGAGAAGCCGCGCGCGACGTAGGTCGCGCCGCTCGCGAGGGCGAGCGCGATCGGATCGATCGGGTTCTCGATGACGCCGGTGGGCGTCGACTTCGTCTTCTGGCCCATCTGCGAGGTCGGGCTGGCCTGGCCGGTCGTGAGCCCGTAGATCTGGTTGTCCATGGTCACGTAGGTCAGGTCGACGTTCCGGCGCATCGCGTGCACGAAGTGGCCCGCGCCGATCCCGAAGCCGTCGCCGTCCCCGCCCGTCCCGATGACCGTGAGCCCGTGGTTGGCCCACCGGATCCCCTCGGCGACCGGGAGCGCGCGCCCGTGGATGCCGTGGAAGCCGTACGAGGAGAGGAAGTGGGGGAGGTTCGACGAGCAGCCGATGCCCGAGACGATCACCACGTTGTAGGGCGGGATCTTGAGGCGCTTCAGCGCGCCCTCCACCGCCGCGACGACGCCGAAGTCCCCGCATCCCGGGCACCACGTCGGTTTGGTGTCCGACTTCCCAATCACCGGGAGGGCGGGTCCCGTCGGGACTGGCGTCGGCTGCGCACTACTTTCCGCCATGGTTCAGCACCTCCACCGCTCGGGCCACGACCTCGTGCGGGTATACGGGTTCGCCATCGTACTTGAGGAGCCGGTCGGTCAGGTGGACCCCGGTCTCGGCGCGCAGGAGGCGGCCGAACTGCCCGGAGTAGTTCGCCTCGATGAGGAGCGTCCGCTTCGCCTTCGCGAACTCCGCCTGCACCACGGCGGGATCGAGCGGGTAGACCGTCGGGAACCGGAGCAGGTTGGTGGCGACCCCGCGCTCGGCGAGGGACGCCCGGGCGTCCCGGACCGCGCCGATCGTGGAGCCCCACGCGACGAACGTGAGGTCCGCGCCGGCGGGCCCCTCCCAGGCGGGAGGCTCGGTCGCGGCCGCGATCCCGTGGAGCTTGCGCATGCGCTTGTCCATCATCCGCTGGCGCTCGGTGACCCAGATCGGGATGCCGCTCTTCACGTCGGAGATGAGGTGTCCGTGGGCATCGTGCTCGTCCGATCCGGCCACGAACTGGAGGCCAGGCTGCCCGGGCAGCGCGCGGGGCGAGACGCCGGAGTCCGTGTACTGGTAGCGCTGGTAGTCGTGCCCGTTCGGCTCGACGGTGAAGAGCGAGCGGACCTCGACGTCGGTCGGGATCTCCTCCCGGTCCACGGTCATCACGTTCTCGGAGAGATGCAGGTCGCTCGCGACCAGGATCGGGGTCTGCCAGTCCTCGGCGAGCTGGAACGCCCGGAGCATCGCCTGGTACGCCTCGACCGGGTGCGACGGGGCGAGGATCGCCCGCGGGAACTCCCCCTGCCCGGCGCCGAGCATCAGATTGAGGTCGCCCTGCTCGGTCTTCGTCGGGAGCCCGGTGGACGGGCCGGCCCGCTGGGACTCCACGACCACGAGCGGCGTCTCGGTCATGCCGGCCATCCCGAGCGCTTCGACCATGAGCGAGAAGCCCCCGCCGCTCGTGGCGGTCATCGCGCGCACGCCGCCGAACGAGGCGCCGATCGCCATGTGGATCGCCGCGAGCTCGTCCTCCGCCTGCTTCACCACGATCCCCAGCGTCTGCGCGTGGGCCGCCAACCAGTGCATGATCGACGACGCGGGGGTCATCGGGTACTGCGCGAGGAACTTGCAGCCGGCGGCGGCCGCCCCGAGGGCGATCGCCTGGTTGCCGCTCATCAGGAGCTTCGGGGCCCCCTTCCGGCCGAGCGCGTGATCGTTCGGGGCCGCGTGCGCGCGCGCGAACTCGTAGCCCGCGCTGGCCGCTCCGACGTTCCAGTCCGCGACCTCCCCGGCCTTCTTGCCGAAGGAGTCGCGCAGCACCTCGTGGAGCAGGTCGAGCGGGATCCCGGCGAGGAAGGCGATCGCGCCCATGCCGCCGGCGTTCTGCAGGATCGACTGGCTGGTGTACTTGCGCGCAATCTCGAGCGTGGGGACCCCGAGCGCCCGCACCCCGACGGGGAGGTCGGAGTCGGCGATCGCGAACTTCTCCGGATCGTGGACGATCGTGCTGCCGGCGCGGAGGGAAGGCGCGTGGACCGCGACCGACTGCGGATCGAGGGCGTAGAGGAGGTCCGCCTGGTCGCCCTGGGAGTAGGGTCGGGGATCGCCGGCGCGCGCCTGGAACCAGACGTGCCCGCCCCGGATGACGGACTGGTAGGCGTTCAGGCCGAAGACATGCCAGCCCATCCGCGAGAGGCAGCGAGAGACCGTCTCGCCTATCGATTGGATGCCGTCGCCGGCCTGACCGCCGGCGCGCACGGCGAGATCGCTCATCGGGTCGTTCTATCGGGTGTGCGTATTAATCGGTGTCGCGGCCGGGCCGCCCGACCGGCAAGCGTTAGGCCGCCGGTCCCGTGCCCCGGCGATGGCCCGCCCCGTCACGGTGCTCCTGTTCGCCGGTGCCCGCGTCGCGGTCGGGAGGTCCGAGCTGCGGTGGAGCGTCCCTCCGGGCGGCCTCGCCGCCGGCGATCTCGCCCGGCAGATCGCCGCGGAGTATCCGCGGCTCGCTCCGATCCTCCGCTCGAGCCGACTGGTCCGGAACGGCGAGTACGTCCGGTCCGCCTCCGAGACCGTTCGTCCCGGCGACGAGTTCGCGATCCATCCGCCGTACGGAGGGGGGTGAGACCGCGTCCGTCCGATTGACCGACCGACCGCTCTCGGTCGCCGCGGCGTTCCGCGCGCTCGAGGGACCGGGGGCCGGCGCGGTGTCGATCTTCGTCGGCCGCGTGCGCCCCGATCCGGGTCCGGCGGGACGGGTGGTCGCGCTCGTGTACGAGGCGCACCGGGGGCCCGCGCTCGCCCGGTTCCGCGCCCTGGCGCGCGCGGCCGAGCGTCGATTCCGCACGCTGCGGGTGGTGATCTGGCACCGCTCCGGCCGCCTCCGCGTCGGCGAGATCTCGGTGATCGTCGGGACCGCGTGCGCCCATCGGGCGCCGGCGTTCGCCGCGGCGCGGTTCCTGATCGAGGACCTCAAGGTCACGGTGCCGATCTGGAAGTCGGAGCGAGCACGACCCGGGCGTCGACCGCGACGACGCCCTGCCCGGCCGGGCGGACGATCAGCGGGTTGAGATCGAGCTCCGCGATCTCCGGCCGCTCGACCGCGAGCTGCGAGACCCGCTCCAGCGCCTCCTCGAGCCCGGCGAGGTCGCTCGGGGGCTCGCCGCGGATCCCCTCGAGCAGCGGGAACATCTTGATCGACCGGATCATCCGCTGGGCCGACAGCGTCCGCAGCGGCGCGAGGCGGAACGCGACGTCGCGGAGCACCTCGACATAGATCCCGCCCATCCCGAAGACGATGACCGGCCCGAAGTCCGGATCGCGCTGCAGTCCCACCAGCACCTCCTTCCCGCCCGTGACCTGGGCCTCCACCTCGTAGCCCTCGATCCTCGCTCGGGGCGCCGCCGCCCGGACGGCCCGGTCCATGCGCTCGAAGGCCGACCGGACGGCGTCCGGGTCCGCGAGCCCCACCGCGACACCGCCGACGTCGGTCTTGTGCGAGATGTCGGGCGACGCGACCTTGAGGACCACGGGGAACCCGATCGATCCCGCGGCGCGGACCGCCTCGTCGGCGGTCCGGGCCGGCACGACCCGCGGGAACGCGAGCCCGTAGGCCGCGAGCAGCGACCGGGCCGCATACTCGGGCAGGACGCCCTGGCCGGCGGCGCGGGCCCGGTCGAGCGCGTCCGCGGCGGCGGCGCGGTCGACCGGGAAGGTGCGGACCTCGGTCGCCGGGCGGGTGCGCCAGGAGCGGTAGCGGGCCAGGCGCCCGAGCCCCTCCACCGCCTCCTCGGGGAAGGTGAACGCCGGGACCCCGTGCTCCTCCAGGAACTCGACCTCGTGGGAGAGGTCCGTCAACCCGAACAGGCAGGCGACGACCGCCTTCGGGGACGCGGACTTCGCGTCGAGGATCGCGTCGGCGACCGTCGCGCCGGTCATGGTCCCCGTCGGCGTCGCGATCACGAGCGCCCCGTCGACCTCGGGCGTGGCCAGGAGCGTCCGGAGGGTGGCGCGGTACTGGTCGGCGCCGACGTCGGCCGTCATGTCGAGCGGATTCGACAGCGAGGCGATCGACGGGAGGCGCGGGGCCAGCTCGCGCTGGGTCGCCGGCGACGGGAGCGGGAGCTGGAGACCGTTGCGGATGGCCGCGTCCGCGGCGACGATCCCCGGGCCGCCCGAGTTCGTGAGGATGGCGAGCCGCGGGCCGTCCAGCACGAGGCCGGACGCGAAGATCTTCGCCGTGCGGAACAGGTCGCCGAGCGTGTCGGCGCGGAGGACCCCCGACTGCTCGAACAGGGAGTCGAACAGCTGGTCGCGTCCGGCCTCGGCGAGCGAGCCCGTGTGGCTCCGGGCGGCCCGCTCCCCGGCCGGGGTGCGCCCGCTCTTGATCACGAGCACCGGCTTCCGATCCGTGACCGCGCGCGCCGCCTCGAGGAAGCGGCGGCCGTTCGCCAGGCTCTCCACGTACAGCAGGATCACGCGCGTCGCCGGATCGGCCCCGAGCGCGTGGAGCAGATCGTTCTCGTCCACTCCGGCCCGGTTGCCCACCGAGACGAACCGCGAGAAGCCGATCCGCTCGGCGAGCCCGTACTGCAGGATCCCGGCGCACAGCGCGCCGCTCTGGGAGACGAACGCGATGTTCCCGAGCGGCGGCAGCGTCTCGCTGAACGTGGCGTTGAGGCTGATCGTCGGGTCCGTGTTGATCACGCCGAAGCAGTTCGGACCGACCAGCGACATCGCGTGCCGCTCGGCCGCCGCGACGACCGCGCGCTCGAGCGCGGCCCCCGTCTCGCCCACCTCCCGGAAGCCGGCCGAGACCACGATCACGCCCCGCGTGCCGCGGGCGCCGAGCTCCTCGACGACCCGGGCCACCTCCGCGGCCGGCACGATCACGATGGCGAGGTCCGGGGTCTCCGGCAGGTCCGCGATGGTGGGGTAGCATCGGACGCCCGAGACGCTCTTCCAGTGCGGATTGACCGGATAGGCGACGCCCCGGAACCCGGCCTGGAGGATGTTCCGGAAGAGGCTCGTCCCGACCTTCCCCGGCGCGTTCGACGCGCCGATGACCGCGACCGACTCGGGCCGGAACAGCTCGTCCAGTTCCGGCGAACGTCCGACGGTCATCGCGCGCCCGCTCCCCGCGCCGGCGCGGACGGGCCGCGCGTTATATAGAGGACGCCCGTCGAAGCCGGTCGATGGCCGGTGCTCCCCCGCCTGCGGGCCGTCCGACCTCGCCGCCGTCGAACGCCGGGCCCCCGCGCGGGCGACCGGGCGGCGTGCTGCAGCGCATGGACAAGGGCGGGATCCGCCACGTCGTCACCGTCGGGAGCGGAAAGGGCGGCGTCGGGAAGTCGTCGGTCACCGCCCTCCTGGCGTCCGAACTGCGACGCCGGGGCCTGACGGTCGGGCTGCTCGACGCGGACATCACCGGTCCCTCGATCCCGAAGCTCTTCGGGATGGTCGGCCCGCTCACCGATCGCGGGGAGGGCATCGAACCGGCCGTCTCCCGGACCGGGATCCCCGTCGTCTCCTCGCAGTTCATGGTCGAGGACGAGCAGACCCCCGTGATCTGGCGCGGGCCGCTCGTCACCCGCCTCATCACCCAGTTCTTCGGGGGCGTCCACTGGGGGACGCTCGATTACCTGCTGATCGACATGCCGCCGGGCACGAGCGACGTGCCGCTCACGGTCTTCCAGACGATCCCGATCGACGGCATGGTCTTCGTGCTCACGCCGCAGGACCTGGCGGCGCTCATCGTGAAGAAGGCGATGAACATGGCGCGCGACCTCCACGTGCCGCTGCTCGGCGTCGTGGAGAACATGGCTTGGATCCGCTGCCCGCACTGCGGCGAGCGCATCGCGCTGTTCGGCGAGGGCCACGTCGACCGGATCGCGGAGGAGTACGGGGTCCCGCTGCTCGCGCGCCTCCCGCTCGCGCCCGAGATCTCCTCGCTCGCGGACCAGGGCCGGCTCGAGGAGTTCTCCTCGCCGGAGATCGCGGCGCTCGCCGACGGCCTGATCCGTTCCGTCGACGCGCTCACGCAGGGTGCGACGACGGTGCTGTAGGGCCGCGCAGCCGCTCGAACGGGATCGACTCCACCGGGATCCCGCGCCGGTTGAGCGCGGAGCCCAGACCCGACCGGTGCGCGTCGCCGACCACGACCGCGAGGCGTCCGTAGCCCCGACCCCGGAGCTGCCGCAGCCGCTCGGCCATGTGTTCGTTCCGCTCGTCGAGCAGGACGTGCGCCAAGGTCGGGCTCGCCCGTCGGAGCTCCTCGGTGTACGCCTCGGGCTGATCGACGTACCGGTCCATCTCGCGCTCGACCACGCGGGCCGGCACGAACAGCCCGACGAACGCCCCGAGGAGGAGCTGCACCCGCTCCTTGAAGGGCATCGCCCGCACGAGCTCGAGGAGCGTGGCCCGGATCGGATCGTCGATCAGGAAGAGGGGGAGGCCGCGCTCGCGGGCCACCTTCGCCGCGACCAGCATCTCGCCGCCGGGCGGGCCGCCGCCGATCTGGCTCCCGAGGCGGCGCTGGACCTGGGACCAGAGACGGGCGAAGAGCGGGCCGCCGCCCCGGCGTCCGGTCGTCCCGTCGGCCAGGAGCGCCTGCGCCCGTTCGGGATCGAGCTCGACCGCGATCCCGTCCAGCGTCCGCTCCCCGAGGACGGCCCGGAGCGGGACCTCCAGGTCGACCACGTGGGCGACCCCCACCAGGAGGACGGGTCCCTCGGTCGTGGACGCGTACACGCAGGAACGAGCGGCGCGCCGCCTATCTCGCTTGCCCCAAGCAAGGCCAAATAGGGAAGGCCGGTCGGCCGCCGCATGGCGTGGACGCTGTTCGCGGTCCCCGGCTCGAAGCGCGCCGAGCTGGACGCCGTGCTCCACGACGACCAGCTCTCGCGCCAGAGTCAGAAGGTGCGGGACGCGAAGCCGCTCGGGGGACCGGCGGACACGGTCTACGTGCTCCTCGAGGGCGCCCCGGAGGCCGTCCGGCGTGCGGAGGAACTGCTCGCGCCGGTCGGCACGCGCCTCGCGGCGGCCGACGCCGAGACCCTCTACCGGAAGTTCAAGGACGAGGAAGAGTCCGCGTCGGCGGGGATGGGCCTCTTCTTCACCGAGGGCTGAGCGCCGCTACTCCGGCGCCGGCGCGTGCGACGGTTCGAGGTCCTCACCGCCCCCGAACGCGCGCTGCACGGACTGGTAGAACGCCTCGAGACCGGTCCCGTCCTTCGCGCTCGTCGGCACGACGCCGCCGAGGGGGCCCAGCATCTCGATCGCGCGGAAGATCTCGGTGGAGAGCTGGACGTCGGGGGTCGGGGCGTCCCGGGTCACCGCCTCGTAGAGCGGCCCCGGGTCCTGGCTCCATCCCTCGATCTCGCGCATCTGCTCCGGCGAGAGGACGTCCGCCTTCGCGAGCACGTTGAGCATGGGGAGCCGGAAGCGGAACTCGACGGTCGCGCTCAGCATCAGGAGCGCCACGAACCCCGACGGCGTGCGCGCGAGCGCGGGGTCGAACAGGAACGCGATCAAGGAACGGTCGCCGCTCAGCGCGTCGACGATCGCGCGCGAGGCCTCGCGGAACGCGAACAGCTCGATCTGGCCGGGCGTGTCGACCAGGACGTAGTCGCCCTTCAGCTCGTCCACGGCCTGCTTCACGTCGAAGATCTTGAGGGCGATCATGTCCGCCGCGGCGACCTGCGCGCCGTTCGGCCCGAGCCCGTACTCGTCCTGCAGGTCGGAGAGCCGCACCCACTCGCGGATGTCGACCGCGGGATCGAGGGCGGTCGCGTCGCTCCCGGGATCCAGGTTCACGATCGTGGCCTCGTAGCCGGCGTTCTGCATCCAGTCGGCGAACGCCCGGACGAACGAGGTCTTGCCGGCGCCCGCGGTCCCGGTGAAGTAGAGGGTCGCCGGCTCGTCCATGGTCACTTCTTCGCCGGCGCCGGCTTCGGCGGGGCCGGTCGGGAGCGGCGCAGCTCGGCCGCGACCGCGCGCAGGAACGAGGTCTTCGTCGACCCCGACTTCTTCGTGACCTTCACCCGGCCCTCGAAGGCGTAGACGCGGCGCGGATAGTGCTTCTCCGGCTCGGCCTCGGCCCGGAAGCCGAGCCGTTTCGCGGCGGCGACGATCTCCTCGAGCGTCGCGTCGAGGACCGCGTCCCCGGCCGGGAGCCGTCGGCCGTCGCTCCGCGAGAGCCCGCGCGCGAGGTAGGCCGGATAGACGTAGAAGTGGTCGGGCATCGGCCGCCCCGGGCCCTGCCTACGCGGCCGCCGCCGGGGCTTCGACGCGCACGCCGTTCAGGACGCCGTCCTGACCGGGCCGCGAGCGGACCCGGACCAGGCCGACCTCGGTCTCGAGGATCGCACCCTTCGTGATGATGTTCCGCTGGACGTAGTTCGGGTTCGATGGGTTCTCCCGCACGGTGATCACGCGGGCCGTCTGGGTCTTCTTCGTCGCCGGGTCGTACACGTTGATCGTCTGCGTGGTGAGGATCCGCAGCTTGCGGTTCGCGCCCCGCACACGGTAGGTCTTGACCGTCCCGGTCCCGATGGTCGCGTGCTGGAGCTCCCGGCCGATCTCGAATCGGCGCTTCTTGCGGATCGGACGGAGGCGTCCGCCCGTACGCTTGCGCCGCGAACGGCCCTGCCAGATCCCCATGGTACCGAGGGGCCGTGCGAGCGGGGTACCGTATAAATGGTTTATCGCGCGCGCTCGGCTCCGGTCCCGTCCGGTGCGACCGTGAGCACGTTCTTGATCGCGCCGGCCGGCCGTTCGACCAGCAGCTCGGCCCACCGCTCCATCGGGATCCGGGACGAGATCAGCCGTGCGGTCAGTCCGGGCCACCGCTCCTCGAAGGCGCGCAGGTCGCGCACGCCGGCCTCGAAGTACGTGCGGTTCGCGTTCACGGAGCCGACCACCGCCTGGTTGTGGAGCACGAGGCCCCGGAACAGGGCGCCGCCCGGCACGCGGGTGGGCGGAGCGTCCGCGTTCGGGATCCCCGTCAGGACGAGGACCCCGTTCGGTCCGAGGACGTTCACGAGGTCGAAGTCGAGGGGCACGGAGCCGGTCGCTTCGATCACGAGGTCGGCGCTCGCTCCCCCGAGCGCGCGCACGCCGGCGGCCACGTTCACGTGCCGCGCCCCGATCGCGCGCAGGAGCCCTTCCGACGCGTCCGCGTCGTGGCGATCGATCGCGACCACGTCGAAGCCCCGCACCCGGAGCACGAGCGACGCCAGCATGCCGACCGCTCCGGTGCCGGCGACCAGGGCCGACGGGGGGCCGGTGCGGGGGAAGCCCGGCGTGGGCTCCTTCCGATCGAGGACCGCGAGGCCCATCCGCACGGCCTTCTCGACGATGCTGAGCGGCTCGAGCAGCACGGCGACGGGCCGGAGGGACGGAGCGACGGGGACGAGGTAGTCGGGCACCTCCACGTACTCGTCGGCGAGGTAGCCGTCCGCTCGGCGGATCCCTCGTTCCGTGTAGTCTCCGGTCTCGCAGAAGTCCGAACGGTTGGCCCGACAGAACCGGCAGCGGCCGCATCCCCGGCGCACCGTGGCGACCACGAGGTCCCCGATCGCGAGCCCGCTCGCCCCCGGCCCGACCTCGGTGACCCGGCCCAGGTTCTCGTGACCGAGGATGAGATCGGGCGACCCGGGGGGCGCCTCGCCGTACTTTCCGGCGACGATATCCCGGTCCGTCCCGCACACACCGACCTCGAGCACCCTCACGCGCACAGAGCCCGGGACGAGCGGGGGTGTCGGCGCTTCCCGCAGCCGAGCACCGGCCGCCGGGGGCCGCACGACCACGGCCCGCATGCGGGCTCAATCCTCCAGGAACGGCTGCAACCGGTCCCGGACCACCGCGAGCCGTCCGCGCACGGCCGCCTCCTCGTCCGGCGCGAGCGCATCGTACGGCGCGCGGTAGCCGACGTCGGCGCCGCGGACCTGGGCCGCGAGGAACTTCACGGTCGCCGGGAACGGTCCGGCCCGGCTCACCTCGACCAGCGCGCGGACGATCCCCTGGCATTCCTCCGCGCGGTCGGCGTGGCCCGACCGCGCCGCGCCGACCAGCGCGACGCAGAGCTTGGGCACGATGTTCGCCATGCCCATCACGGCCCCCGAGGCTCCCGCGGCGATGGAGGGCGCGACGAGCTCGTCGTCCCCCGGAAAGACGCGGAACCCCTCGGGGGCGCCGCGGAGGAACGCCGCGACGCTCGCGATCGAGCCGGACGTGTCCTTGGTGCCCGCGATCACCCGGTCCTGGAAGAGCCGATGGACCAACGCCGGTTCGAGGGCGTAGCCGACGAGCCCCGGGATGTTGTAGGCAAAGAGCGGGATCCCGATCGCCGCCCGGATTGCGCGGTAGTAGCGGTCGATCGACGCGGGCGTGGGATGCAGGTAGTACGGCGGAACGGCGACGACCGCGGCCGCGCCCGACGCCTCCGCCTCCTCGGCGTAGCGGACCGCCTGGCGGGTCGAGGGGGCGCCGCACCCGACCCAGGCGTCCGCGCGGCCGGGGATGGAGTCGATCGTCGCCTCGAGCAGCGCCGTGCGTTCCGCGTCCGCCACGCACGGGAACTCGCCGAGCGAACCGAGGAGGAACACGTGATCGACCTGCGCGTCGGCGATGTCCCGGACGAACCGGGCGTTCCGGCCGGGATCGAGGTCGCCGTCGGGATCGAACAGGGTGGGCACCGGCACGATCAGGCCCTCGAGCGACATGCCCGGGCGAATCGACAGCGTGCTTAACCGATGACGGGGCTCGGGGGAGCGAGGAGCGTACGGCGCCTCGGCGGGTCGTCGGCATCGACGAGGCCGGTCGGGGCAGCGTGCTCGGGCCGCTCGTGGTCGGGGCGTTCTGCTGCGAGGAGCGGCGCCTCGGGGCGCTGGTCGCGAGCGGCGTGCGGGACTCGAAGCAGCTCACGGCCGCGCGCCGGACGGAGATCCGGGCGCAGCTCGAGGACCTCGGCGAGTGCCGGTCGGTGCCGCTCGCGCCCCGGACGGTGGACGCCTACGTCGCCCGCGGCGGGCTCAACGAGCTCGAGCTCGAGACGTTCGTCGCGCTCGTCCACGACCTCCAGCCCGACGTCGCCTACGTCGACGCGTGCGATCCGGACGCCGTGCGGTTCGGCCGCCGGCTCGCGGCGAAGGTCGGCACAGCGGTCGCGATCGTGAGCGCCCATCACGCCGACGAGGACGTGCCCGTGGTCAGCGCGGCGTCCGTGGTCGCGAAGGTGGCGCGCGACGCGGCGATCGACCGGCTCCAGGGCGAGGTCGCGGAGGAGATCGGCAGCGGGTATCCATCGGATCCGGTCACCCAGGCCTGCGTCGCCCGGCATGCGGAGCACGGGGGCGCGATCCCTCCGTGGATGCGTCGCTCCTGGGAGACCGTCCAAAGGGTTAAGCGCGAACGACCGGCTGTGACGCTCGACCGGTTCGCGCCATGACGATCGAGGAGATGCTCGCGGGACTGGTCGACCGGTTCAACCGCAAGGTCGAGCGGACGCCCGCGATCGCCGAGGAGCTGAAGGGGCAGGCGCGGACGATCCGGATCCGGCTCACCGATCTGGGCAGCTACGCCGTGGACCTCAAGAACGGCCGCCTCGGCAACCTCAGGACCGATGCGGCCGGTCGCGCGGACGTCACGATCACGACCGACTCCGCGACGTTCCAGGGGCTGATCGCGAAGGAGATCGGTCCGATGAAGGCCCTCGTCCTGCGGAAGCTCGCAATCGACGGCTCGCTCGAGGACAAGCTCCTCATCCGCCGGCTGCTGTGAGCCGGCCCGACGGCTACGGCAGGAACACGCAGGCCGCGATGCAGACGCCGTAGTGGTCCATCGGGATCGAGAGCTCCTCGGTCCGGTAGTGGATCCGGCGCAGCTCGACGCCGCGGAAGTGCGCGATCTCCTGCATCCGCCAGCGGAGGAACTCTTTGAGCGACTTCTGCGTCCCGTGGAGATGGCCCTCCGCGACGTAGCCACCCTGCCCATCGGTCCGGAACCCATAGGCGATCCCCGCGCTGATGACCTCCCCTTCGCCCCCGGAGTAGCGCGCGAGGACCGCGTGCGTGATCGCCCCGCGGGCGATCGGGACGCGGTCGACCTGGCGGATCCCGATCGGGAGGACCGACGAGACGCCGACCAGGTTCTGCTCCCCGATCCCGGCCTGGAGGAGCGCGAGATCGAAGGCGTTCAGCTCGCTGGTCTTGTTGATCCCCTTGCCGCTCGTCACGAAGAAGCGGGTCGGGACCGGTACGAGCGTTTGCGCCGCGGCGCGCGCGGACGTCGGCACGCGCCGGCGGAGGCGGCTCGGGCCTTAACGGTTGGGGCGGGCTCAGACCATGATGGCGTGGCGGCGGCGCATCGACTCCTCGGACTCGCCGCGGACCGCCATCAGCTCGGCCACGATCGCGTCGGTCAGGCGGAGGCTGGCCGACTCGAAGAGGGTCCCGAGGGGCGCGAGCCGCGGGCGGTCCGCGTCCTCCGGGAAGTCGATCGGGAGCAGCACGGTCGCGATGTGGGCGAGCTTCGACGAGGAGCGTCCCGTGACCACGACCAGCTCGGCCCCCTCCCGGCGGACGATGTTGGCCGTCTGGATCGACGAGTAGCTCTCCCCGCGGCCGGAGAGGATCACGACCGCGTCCCCCCGGCGCACGATCGGCGTCACGCTCTCCCCGATCACGTAGGCGGTGAGGCCGATCTGGACGAGCCGCATCGCGAAGGCCCGGCCGATGATCCCGCTGCGGCCCGCGCCGTAGACGAACGTCGCGGGCGCGCGCGCGAGGAGCTCGACGACCCGCCCGATCGTCGCCGGGTCGATCCGCTCGATCGCCTCGGTCACGCGCTGGCCGATGTACCGCTGCGCGCGGACGAACGGCGACGGACTAGCGGCGTCGGGCGACAGGGCGCCTCGCCTCCCGGGCGCGCTTCGGGCGCGCGACGGCCGGCCGGGGACGCGGCACCGGCCGCGCCGCCGGCCGGGGCGCGGGTCGCGCCGCCGTGGGCTTCGGCCGCTCGGGCACCGGCGCGGGCGCCTTCTTCGGCGCGGGCGGCGCGTGGAGCTTCGCCCAGCGGCGGGTGAGCGCGCGCTCGTAGAGGAGCTTCATGTACATCGCGTCGTGCTCGAGCAGCGGCGAACTCGAGATCACGGTCACGTCGTAGTCCCGCTCCGCGAGGAGCTCGGCCAGGGGGTCGAACTTCACGAGCCCCCGCTTCATCGGCGTCAGCCGGAACTCGCCGCTCCCGTAGTACTCGACGCCGGAGAAGTTCAAGTAGAGCGGCCCGTCCGTCGCGGCGACGAACTCCTTGAGGATCGGCTCCAGCTGCGCCGGGTCGTCCAGCGGACGGCGCTCCCGCGCGGCGACGTGCGGGAGGTTCAGCACCGGCACCGTCCCCTTGACGCGCTTCACCAGGTCGAGCACCTCCTCGCGCGAGCCGAAGACGTCGGGGTGACCGCTCGGCTCGATGCCGAGACGGACCGTCCCCTTCGAGAAGTCGTGGAGCCAGCGGGCGAGGTCCTGGACGATCTGCGTCAGCTCCTGGACGGAGTCGCCCCGGTCCCCCGGCCCGTAGAACCCGAGGTGCGTGACCGCCAGCCGGGCGCCGAGCCCCTGGGCGAGCACGCCCGACCACTGGATCTGGCGCGTGGACTGCTCGCGCGCGTCCGCGGACCCGAAGAAGTCGACGTAGTACGGTGCGTGGAGCGTGAGGTCGACGTCGAGCGCGCGGGCGAGCGCCTTCGTCTGCTGGAGGTCCGCGTAGTCCTTCGCGAGGCTCCAGGTGAGCGTCGTGAGGGAGTCCCGGCGCTTCACCGGCGACGTGAGCGCGGCGAGGCTCGGGGTGCCGCCCTCGTGCTCGCCGCCGCTGACGCTCACGATGAGCTGCCCCACGATCTCGCGGGGGAGCTTCGCGACCTCCTCGTCCAGCGCGAGGCGCGTGAGCGGGTTGACCTTGATGAACTGGACCTCCATCGCCGTGAGGCCGAGATGGTGCACGTCCGCAATCCCGTCGCGCAGCGTGCGGCCTTTGCACGAGAGAGGGATCCCCGCCGGTCCGAAACGGATCACGAGTAACCAGACCCCAAAAACGTGGGACCTGCGGCAAGGGACGGTCCTATATAGCGGAAGCCGGAGGGACGGGTCCGGCGGGCCCGGGAGCCGTGCGTCCGAGCCGTCCGGGCCGGAAGCCCGTGGCGACGACGTAGCGCTCGGACGACGCCCCGCGCGAGGCGGGCGGCTTGGTCTGACGCACGCGGTCGAACGAGGGGGCCATCTCGTCGAGCAGCGCCCCGACGAGGTCCCCATCGAACACCTTCGCGACGAACGTGCCGCCGGGCCGGAGGACCCGCCGGGCCAGCGCGAGCGCGGCCCGGACGAGGTCGACGCTGCGCGCGTGGTCGGTCGCGTAGGCGCCGCTGATGCGGGGCGAGAGGTCGGAGACGACCACGTCGAAGGGTTCCCCCGGCAGGCGCTCCTCGAGGGTCGGGTCCCCGACGCGCCCCCGGACGACGGCCACGCGATCGATCGGAGCGATCGGGCGCAGGTCGACGGCGACGACCTCCCCCTCGGGGCCGACGCGCTCGGCCGCGACGACCGACCAGCCGCCGGGAGCCGCTCCGAGGTCCAGGACCCGGTCCCCCGGTGCGAGGAGGTGGAACCGGTCGTCGAGGTATCCGAGCTTGAACGCGGCCCGGGAGCGGAGACCCTCGCGCTGGGCCGCCCGGTAGTAGGGGTCGCGCCGGCGCTCGCGGACGAACCGTCGGGGCATCGGCCCCCGAGCGAGGCCGCCTACATGAGCGCGGGGCGCGATCGCCGGGAGCGCGGCCGGTGGGGCCGTCCGAATTTGAATCGGAGTCTCTTGCACCCCAAGCAAGAAGGATGGTCCAAGCTACCCCACGGCCCCACGCCGCGCCGACGGGGCGCCGACCCGGACCGCCTAGATAATCTTTCCCGCCGAGGGACGGCCGCACCGCCTAGTGGTGGACGTAGAGCCAGGCGCCGATGCCCGCGACCGAGATGATCGCCGTGTTCGCGAGCGTGAGCCAGAAGAACGTCCGGAGGTCCCGGCGGCCCTCGGCGGGCGTCACCTGGGGCCCGGGCATCGACGCGCCGGGCGTGGCGGTGTACGGCGTCCGGAACGTCTCCTCGGTCATCGTCCCGGCCGACCGAGCTCGCCCCGGTTCTTAACCCGTCGGTTCGTCCGGCGATTGGCCTACGCCGCGAACCACGGGAGCCGGGCGGCCGGTCCGGTGGGCTTGAGCACCAGGAGGTGCAGGTTCGCGCCCGGGTCGCCGGGAGCGTAGGAGTCGCGGAGCGCGAGCTGGTAGAGCAGGAACAACGCGTCCTCGTCGGACTGCACGCCGAGGGAGCGCGGGACGTCGACGCCGAACCGCCCCTTGATCAGCGCGAGCATCTCCTCGAAGTCGACCTGGCCCGGCTCCTCCGAGTCGCGTGCGCGGCGGAACAGCCCCACCACGACGCCCGTGGCGAGGCGCAGGACCTCCTTCGGCGCGACGACGCGGAGATGGAAGTGCGGCCCGACGGGGCTCGCGCGGCCCGCGGGTGGCACGACGAGGAACGAGACCTCGGACTCGATCGCGGCCCCGGGCGTCCGCGCGATGCGGGCCCAGGTCTCGTCGGCCTCGTGGTCGCTCGGCACCACGAAGATGGCGCGTCGGGAGGCGGCGCGGGCGCTCCCGCCGCCGGCCGCCCAGCGTTCAAGGCGGCCGGCGGGCTCGACGGCGCCCTCGGGCTGGACGAAGACGGGGAACGTGCGCCGGGGCACGCCGGCCTCTTGGACCCAGAAGGCCGGCTCGACCTCGGTCTCGCGGCTCGTGCGGCTCACCCGGGCGTATCCCAGCCGCTTCAGCGCGCTCTCGGCGGTGCGCAGGCGGTCGGACTCGACGCCCTCCCGGTTCTCGGGCATCGCGGAAGAGAGGCCGGCCGGCCGAGATAAGCTCGACGTCCGCACGGGCGGCGAAATCAGAATCCGGCCGGAACGCCCACGC
The DNA here is from genome assembly GCA_030041735.1 of Thermoplasmata archaeon. Taxonomy (GTDB): domain Archaea; phylum Thermoplasmatota; class Thermoplasmata; order Lutacidiplasmatales; family UBA184; genus Lutacidiplasma. Next base: position 24,413 of record JASIBA010000094.1, read on the forward strand.
GCAGGAGCGGGGCGTTCAGGGCGATCAGCAGCACCACAGCGAGCAGGTACGGGCCCGAATAGATGAACCCGCGGCGCGCGGTCGCGCGGGTCACGCTCCGCCAGAGCGGGGCCGTGAGCGCGACGAACAGGAGGCCGAGCGCGAGCAGCGCGATCAGGATCGGCCAGGCGAGCACGCCGGTGAGACCGATGACCAGCGCGGCGGGCACGAGGAGGGCCGCCGACACGACGACGACGCGACCGGAGAACCCGGGGTCGTCCATCCGCGGCAGCATCGGGAGCCCGGCCCGGGCGTAGTCGTCGCGCAGCAGGAGCGCGAGGCTCCAGAAGTGGGGCGGCGTCCAGAGGAAGACGAGGATCGCGAACGCGAGCACGCCCGGCGTCCACGCCCCGACCGCGGCCGCGCCGCCCGCCAGCGCCGGGGCGCTGCCGGCGAACCCGCCGATCACGATGTTCCAGCTCGACCGGCGCTTGAGCCAAGCCGTGTAGACGACGACGTAGGTGAGGCCGCCGAGGAAGATCGAGAAGCCGGTGAGCGGGTTCAGGAAGACCGCCGCCGCGCCGACGCCCACGCCGAGGAACGCGAGCCCGAGGACCGCCACCACGCCGCTCGGGGCGATCCGCGCGTCGGGGAGCGGCCGGCGGCGGGTCCGGTGCATGCGCGCGTCGAGGTCGCGGTCGAGGTAGTGGTTCAGCATGGCGGCGCCGGCGGAGGCCGCGGCGCCCGTGACGACCAGGATCGCGAGGCGCGCCCAGGCGATCGCGCCCGGGGAGGCGAGCAGGAAACCGCCCACGGCGACCAGACAGATCAGGGCCGTGATGCCCGGCTTCGCGAGGGCGACGAAGTCCCGCGCCCGCGGGTGTCCCGCCGTCGCGGCCGGGGATGCGGACGCCATCGATGCCCCGCCGGGCCGACGCCGCGGGCCCTTATCCTTCCCGTGTCGGTGCCGAGGCGATCGGACGCTCGGGAGCCGGGCGGGGCGGCGTCGCCGCGGACGGCGGCCGCCCGGCGACCGGGGCCTCGTCGACGGCCCGCCGGGCCCAGTCGAGCCACCGGCGCGGGAGCTGCCGGACGTTGGCGAGGACCGCGACGATGAGCAGGATGCCGAACAGCGCGGTCGCGATCGCGAGGTGGAGGAGCACGACCTCCGCCTTGAGGGACGACTCGATCACGAGGCCGCCGAGCAGGGCCTCCCCGACCACGAGCGCGAGCGCGAGCAGCGAGAGGCGCATGAGGATCCGACGACCCCGGGCGAAGGCGAGGCCCAGGAGTGCGAGCCCGAGGATGCTCACGCTGAGCACGAACGCCGAGACGCGATGGCTCCACTCGATCGCGGCGCCGCCCGAGACCGACGGGAAGTAATCGCCGTTGCCGTAGCACGTCGGCCAGTGGGGACACGCGAGGCCGTTGTCCGTCGTGATCACGTTCCCGCCGAGGATGATCGTGAGGTAGCAGAGGACGCACGCGAGCACCGCCGCGTAGCGGAACAGGTCCTGCCCGCGCATGGGCCTACGAGCTCTCCCGGGAGGCCGCGGTCGGGGTCGGGACCGGCCCGGGGGCCGGGGACGGCAGGGGCGACGCGCGCGGGCCGGCGATCGTGACGGCCAGCTCCTCGCCCCACGGGTCAGGGCTCGTCACGGGCTCACCGGCGAAGTAGCTGTAGACCATGTTGAAGACGAAGACGAGCTGGCCGATCCCGAGGATGTACGCGCCCAGGGTCGAGAGGAAGTTGAGGGCCTGGAAGTTCCCCGTCCAGAGGTAGGTGTACACCCGGCGCGGCATCCCCTCGGCCCCCAGGATGAACATCGGGAACAGCAGCAGGTTCACCCCGACGTAGGTGAGCAGGAAATGGACGTGGCCGAGGCTCTGGTTGTACCAGCGCTTGGTGATGATCGGGAAGTAGAAGTAGATCCCGGCGAAGATCGCCATCAGCGTCCCCCCGAGCAGGATGTAGTGGAAGTGCGCCACGACGAAGTACGTCCCGTGGTACAGGTAGTCGATCGGGATCGAGGCCAGGAACAGGCCCGAGAGACCGCCGATCACGAAGCCGGTGATGAACGCGACGCAGAACCACATCGGGACCGCCATCCAGATGCGGCCGCCCCAGAGGGTCGCGATCCAGTTGAACGTCTTCACCGCGCTCGGGACGGCGATCGCCATCGTCGCGAGCATGAAGACGAACCGGACGTTCGTCGCGATCCCCGTCACGAACATGTGGTGCTCCCAGACCGCGAACGAGAGCACGGCGAAGGCGCCGAGGCTGATCGCCATCGCCCCGTAGCCGAAGATGTCCTTGCGGGCCAGCTTCGGGATGATGGTGGAGAGGATCCCGAACGCCGGTAACACCATGATGTAGACCTCGGGGTGGGCGAAGAACCAGAAGATGTTCTGGTAGAGCAGCGCGCCCCCGAGCGGCGTGCCGTCGACGGCGGCCAGGATGTGCGTCCCGAAGTTCCGGTCGGAGAGCACGAACGTGAGCGCGATGGAGAGCGACGGGAGCGCGAAGATCAGCAGGACCGAGTTGATCAGGATCGACCAGACGAACAGGGGCATGTTCCAGTAGTGGACCCCGGGCGCCCGATGCTTGAGGATCGTGACGAGGAAGTTCACGGCTCCGAGCATCGAGGAGATCGTGAGGATGTGGAGGCCGAGGATCCAGAGATCGATCCCGTACGGGTTCGGCGAGAACGGCTCGAGCGAGAGCGGGACGTAGCCGGTCCAGCCCGCGTACGCGTTCGAGAGGATCAGGATGACCCCGGCGGGCGGCAGCATCCAGAACGCGATCGCGTTGATCCGCGGGAGCGCCATCTCCCGCGAGCCGATCATCGAGGGCACGAGGTAGTTGCCGAACCCGGCGAGCGTCGGCATGATGAACATGAAGATCATCAGCACGCCGTGCATCGTGAACAGGGTCGAGTAGACGTCCGGGGTGATCCCCAGGGTCGTCTGCGGGTCGAGCCCCAGGCCCTGCACGAGGCCGAGGTCGGTGCGGATCTCGATCGCGTAGATCCCGCCGATGAAGAAGAACACGATCCCGGTCACGATGTACATCAGACCGATCTTCTGGTGGTCGGTCGTGAACAGCCACTTCTTGATCGCGCCGACCAGCCACGTCCCGTGGTAGGTGAACGCCCAGAGCAGGAAGGTGGCGAGGCCCGCGATCAGCGCGATCGCGACGTAGGTCTGCTCGAGATCGGTCATACGATCAGCCCCGCGATGAGGTAGGCGATCGCCGCGCCGGCGATCACGACGATCAGGATCTTCAGGAACCGCGCCTGCGCCGCGACGGTGACGGGACCGGGCACCGGTGGGGTCACGCGGCGGCCGAGCGGCCAGACGCGGTAGGTGCGGTCGATGAGGTGGACGATCAGCGCCGCCATGAGGAACATGAGCGCGACCGCGAAGCCGAACGACTGCTGGGCGCCGGGGCTCGTCAGGGGGCCGATCAGCACCGCCACGTAGACGATCAGCACCGCGATCCCGATCAGCATCAGGAGCGTGATCGCGTCGTAGAGGTCGAGCACCCGGCGGCGGAGGCGCCGCAGCTCGTCGCGGTCCATCGGCGGGCTACTCAAAGAGCTCGATCCTCCGGACCGCGGTGCCCCGGTAGCGGTCGACCCGGTACAGGATGCCGGCCATGAACAGGAACGAGAGCGCGGCGATCACGCCGCCCACGGCCACCGCGACGAGCCCGAGCGGGTTCGCCTGGAACAGGTCGAGCACGCCCAGCACGACCGCCGCCGAGCCGACGGTGCCGAGCACGAGGAACACCGCGAGGATCCCCCAGAGGACCCCCGTGCGCCATTGCTTGGGCTCGGGCGCGGCGCTACTCACTGCCCTTCGCCTCCGCGGAGCCGAGCGCCGGGACCGCCACCGGCGGGCTCGGGGCCGAGTCGACGCCGGCGAACGCGACCTCGCGCGCCGCGAGGCGGCGCAGGTAGCTGCGGCGGTACCGCCAGTGGAACAGGATCGTGACGACCGCGTTGACCGCGAAGATCGGCCCCAGCGTCTCCGCGATCAGGAGGGGAACGATCTGGATGCCGGGCGTCTCGCCGCCCCAGACGGTCATGACGATGAAGAAGCCGAGGAGGCTCGTCGCGAGCCAGATGAAGAGCGGGCGATCGCGCGGGTGCGTCCGCTTCGAGCGGTCGAGGAACGGCAGGAAGAGGACGAAGACGATGAGCACGGTCGTGATCGCGACGGCGATGACGGGCGTCACGCCCTGGAAGTCGACGAACTTGAACAGCCAGAGGAAGTACCAGTCCGGCTCGGTCACCACGCCGGCCGCCGCGAGGTTCCCCACGTAGGTCGGCAGGTTCCACGGCCAGAGCGCCGCGATCCCGAGCAGCACCCCGACGTAGAGCAGCCCCCACTTCGTGATGTACCAGAAGATGTGGGGCATGAACGGCACCGCCTTCGTGTCGTCCTTCTCGGTGAAGCGCCGACGCTGGAGCGGGTCGGAGCTCGCCGGCGGGGCGATCCCGTGCGACTCGAACAGCGCGATGTGCGCGTAGAGCAGCGCCGCGAGCGCGAGCGGTAGGAGGAGGACGTGGGCGTCGAACATGCGCGACAGGAGGCCCTGCGAGGTCCCGTCCGCGAGGATCAGCGGCCCGATCAGCGGCCCGACGGTCGGCAGGCGCAGCGCGAGCACGAGCCCGACGTTCGTCGCGTTGTAGGAGATCTGGGTGTAGGGCAGGAGGTAGCCGGTGAATCCCATCCCCAGCGTGGTGATCAGGAGCAGCGTGCCGACCATCCACGAGAACTCGCGGGGGGCCTTGTACACGCCGAGGTAGTAGCCGCGGTAGAAGTGGACGAACATCAGGAAGATCATCGCGTACGCGCCGTACAGGTGGCTCGTCAGCAGCAGCTCGCCCATCGGCACCGAGTGCGTGATGTAGTACGTCGAGCACCACGCCGCCGGCGCGATCGACTGCGTGCCGACCGGCTGGCCGCACGCGGTGAGCGTGGTGTTCGTGCTCGGCTGGTAGTACAGCAGCAGCAGGGCGCCTGAGACGACCTGGTACAGGAACGCGTTGACGACGAACGCCCCGGTCCAGTACGAGGGCTTGAACGTGAAGTCGGGCTGGGGGCGGAGCGCCCACTTCCGCATCGACGTGCGGTCCTCGACGAACCCCCAGATCCGGTTCAGGGTCCGATTGTACCAGTGCGCGAACGACACCTCGGGATCCTCCTACGCCGGGAAGCTGCACAGCCAGATCGGCGACTCCTTCTCGAGCTGCGAGGACGACCCGACGCCGTAGTCGCCCTGCAGGCTGTTGAGGTGGCCGTTCACCGGGGGCCCGGTGAGGTTCGTGGCCGAGATCTCGCCCGTCGTCGCGTCGACGATCAGCGTGACCTGGGGCAGCGGGAGCACCGCGGGCCCGGTCAGGTTCGAGGCCTTGTCGGCGGGATTGTAGGTCGATCCGTGGCAGGAGCAGTGGATGTAGAAGTTCTGGTTCCCGCCGTTGTACGAGAACGTCTTCGAGCAGGTGCCCGGCGGATAGTACGAGATCGCCGGCGCCGGGCATCCCAGATGCTGGCAGATCGCGCTGTACGCGACGATCGACCCGTTCGTCCCGACGCCGCCGGGGATGTCCCACGCCCCGGGGTTCGTGGCCGACGGGGCCTGGCCGTTCGCGGGGGCGAGGTTCAGGAGGAAGTTCGGCTCGTTGCGCAGCGGATAGTCGAACAGGTAGAGGCTGTTCGTGTCGACGTTGTACTCGCTCTCGACCTTCGTGACGGTGAGCGGACTCCCGTCCACGTCGATGAGCGCCGTGACCGGATAGCTCGAGAGCCCGACCGACGGGGGCTGGATGTACTGGAGCGTGCCGCCGACCAGGCCCCCGACGCCGGCCCCGACGATGCCGGCGACCGCCAGCAGCTTGAGCACGTTGCGCTTCGTCTCGTCGACCTCGCCCGCGGGATCGACCGCCGCCACGCGTCGCACCTGGCCGACGGCCCACTCCGTCGGACGCGGGGCCGGCGCGAGGTACGGGCAGGCCGTCGGGCAGGCGAAGCCCGTGCTCACGAGAGCGTCCTCCCCCGGGTGTCCGGGACGGCGTCGTCGACCTCGTCCGGGTCGGGGACGGTGGCGTCGCCCGGGAGCTCGGCGCGGTCGCTGCCGCGGTAGACGGCCCAGGTGATCCCGATCCCCATCAGGATCACGAGGATCTCCGTGAGCGTGACGATCTGCTCGGGGGTGAGCGCGCTCATCGCGACCACACCTCCCGGGGTGGCGCGTCGGCCGGCACGGTCATCGACCAGGTCGGCGTGGGCAGGGTGCCGATCCAGGGGGCGGTCACCGGCTCGAGGGCCGGCGCGCGGTAGGCCGGCGGCGTGGTGACCGCGGCCGGGATCCCGCTCCGGTGCGTCGCCGGAGGCTCGAGCCCCAGGAGGGCTCCGCGGATCGAGAGGTCCCCGCCCGCCCCGATCGGGAGCTCGGCCGCCTTCGAGAACTCGGAGAGCAGCTCCTGCTTGAGCCGCCCGGCCCGGCCGTACCAGCGGCCGAGCATCCGCAGGGTCGGCCCCGCCTCCTTGCCGAGCAGGAGGAAGAGCGCGGCGACGAGGATGATCAGCCAGTCGACGTCGGAGAAGAGCGCCATCAGCTCACCCCGCCCCGGCGGCCGCGCCCGGGGGCGGCGCGCCTCCGCGCTGGATCTCCCAGCGGCCGGCGAAGTAGGCGCCGCCGAAGTAGAGCCCGATCATCGGCGTGGCGATGATCAGCATCGTGATGCCGGAGTTGTCCGGCGTGACGAGCATGCCGAAGACCAGGGCTCCGATCACTGCCCCTCGCCAGTGCTTCCGCCACTCGGACGCCTTCACCAGTCCGAGCCGGGTGAGCGCGTAGATGAACACCGGCAGCTCGCAGACCACGCCGAAGGCAAGGGAGTAGAGCAGCGCGAAGGTGACGAACGCCTGGACGCCCAGGGTGGGCCCGCCCCCGAGGGCGGTCAGGCCCATCGCGTCGACGTACCGGAACAGCAGCATGAACGTGAACGGGGTGATCCACACGATCCCGACCGCCGTCCCGATCGCGAAGAGCACGGACGCCGGGATCCCGATCGACCGCAGCAGCGCGCGCTCGTTCCGGCGGAGCGCCGGCACCAGGAAGGCCCCGGCCTCGTGCACGATCCAGGGCATCCCGAGGATGATCGCGACCAGGATGCCGATCTCCATCTGGACGAAGACCGAGTCGCCGACCCCGACGTTGAGCAGCGTGACGTTCGCGGGGAGCATCCACGCCCGCATCGCGCGGAACAGCTGCGCCGTGACGTTGTAGAACGGGTTCGGCCAGGGATAGGCGAACGGCACCGAGACGCCGAACAGGTCGAGACGGACCGGGATCAGCTCGAAGAACAGCACGAACCCGAAGATCGCGGCGAGCACGATCCCGATCCGGACCGCGCGGCGTCGGACCTCCTGGAGGACGGCGAGGATCCGGTCGAGGTC
>JASIBA010000095.1 GCA_030041735.1 Thermoplasmata archaeon
GCCACGCTCCCGTTCTTCGGGGGTCCCCCCCTTTAAAGTCTTTGAGCGAGACGAATCCCTCTCCCGGCGCCCTCTCTGCCGCGCGCCGCTCGGCGCCGCGGGTCCTACGGCGGGTCCGGCTCGAGTCGGGCCGGGTCGACGTACCAGACCGTTCCGTCGGCCTCGTGCGCGATCCGGACGATGGCCCCCGTCTCCGCCAGACGTCGTCCGAGTGAGCGCACCTGCTCACCGGCGGGATCGGCCTCCGCCCGCAGGAGGCGGAGGGGGACGCGCACGGGGGTCGATGCCGGGCCGCCCCCGACCCGCCGGCGGATCCACTCGCGCACCGCGATCGCGGGATCCGGCGCCGCGTCGGTCGGGCGAGGGTCCTCGGTATCCACCGATGGCGGGGAAGTCACGGATCGGCGGGGTACGCGCACGGTGCGCACCCTTTCCGCGCGCTGGCCCTTCCCGAGAAATGTCCAAGCCTCTCCGCGCGCGAGCGCGAGCAAGGACTCCCCGGAGACGCCGGGGACCACGCGGGAAAGTTCCCGCGCATCCTCCGGCGAGCCCCGGAACGCGACGAAGTCCGACGCGTTCGTCCAGACGGACTCGGCGACGGAATCGGGCAGGGAGCCGAGCGCCTGAGTGGCGAGCACGATGTGGACGTTGCAGCGTCGCCCGAGCCGGAGCATCTCGCTCAGGCTCTCGTGGACGAACCACTGGGCTTCGTCCAGGATCACCCACGTCTTGGAGGGGACCGGGCGGGCGAGCAGCTCGGCCCAGACCATCGCGAACCCGATCGCCATGAGGTAGCGGGCCGTCGATTCTCCCACGCGCGCGGCTTCCCCCGACCAGAGCACAACGCGACCGGGGGCCACGAGTTCCGCGGGAGCGAGGTCCGGATCAGTGGAGCAGAGCAGGCGCGTCAGCGTCCCACTCCGGACCACTTCGTAGAGGAGCCGCCGGGCCCCGTCCGCGTCCTCGGGCCGGCTGCGGATCCGATCGGCCAGGGCGCGCACGGCCTCCATCGCCTCGGTCGGCACGAACCGATACCCGCGGCCCTCGGCTGCGAGCAAGGCGTGGGCGTCGACCAGGGTCCCGCCGGGGAGAGCGGCGGCCGCGCCGAGCGCGCGGGTCAGCATCTCCTCGAGCCTCGGCCCCCAGAAACCGCCGTCCGCGTAGCGACCTCCGCGCACGCGTCGTAGCGAGTGGACCAGGTCGTTCAAGCGCCGCTCCCGGCCGGGATCGGTCGGGTCGTTCCCACCCGAGCCGGCGAGCGCGTTGAGCCGGACGTGGCCCGAGGGCCGGATCGTGAGGAGCCGATCGCCGACCGCCCCCGCGATCTCGCGCTCCAGGTCTCCTGCGGTCTCCCCGAGCGGGTCGAAGAGGAGCAATCCGTGCTCGCGGGCGACCCAGCGGCCGAGCGCGACGAGGAGCGAGCTCTTGCCCATCCCGGTCTCGCCGAGGACCGCGAGATGACGCCCCTGTGCGGTCTCTATGGGCGGGCCCACCAGATGGCCGTCGGCGGCGCGCCCGAGAGGCAGCAGCGGGTCGGCGAGATCCTTCGAAGCCGGAGCGCCCGCCGTGTCGTTCCGGGGCAGGAGTTCGAGCAGGTCCGATTCACGAAGGCAGAACGACGCTCCGCCGACCCACGCCGCCCGACGAGGGGCAACGAAGCGGAGCCCGTTGTTGTTCGCCGACCGCGAAGCCGACTCGAGCGCGACCGCGAGCCGGGCCACGAGCCCGCCAGCCGCCGCTTCGCCGCATGCCACGAGCCCGATGCGCGCGGTCCACAGCGGGCCCGCGTCCCCGGGGCCGGCGACCGGCGGGGTGGTCGCGATCGCGGGGTGTCGGACCGTGGGATCGATCCGGCGGGCGCTCTCGGGCGAGCCGCGAACGTCCGGGGCAGGCGCGGGGCGCAGCAGCGGAGCGGGTCGGAACGACGCGAGGAGCTGCAGTCCTCGAGGCGCGAGCGACATCTGGCGTCTCAGGGACTCGACCAGCGGTGGGTCCTGGGCGGGGGACCGGAACGGCGCCGGCCACCGAAGCAGGGGTAGCCCCCAGCGCGCGACGGCGCGGGCGGGGGGTCCGTCCGGTCGAGGACACGGGGCCCATCCGGCCTGCTCGTACGCGGGCCGGAGCATTCGAGCGAACCACGCTCGGGCCGCCGTGTCGCCCAGCCAGAGCGAGAAGACCGAGTCGCGCCCGGACGCGAGGCTCCAGCCGAAGGTCGCTCGAATCCCGTGAGCGGCGCGGATCGCGCCCGCCAGGCGACCGCGGACGCGGTCGCGCTCCGTCGGGCGCAGGTCGAGGACCTCCCCGATGCGAGCGTGCCACTCCGTCGCGCCCGCCGGCCGAAGGGTGTCGGCCCGCGACATCCGGACCGCCCGCGGACCTCGAGGCTCAGGACCCTTGGGCTGTCGGAGGGAGCTGAACGGTGCTGTGGCCCAGGGCCCGCCGATGGCGTCTCGAGCCGCCGGCGCGGGTCGCCACCCTCAAGTGGGTCGCCGCGTGGCACGGAGTCTCGGTCGCGCGCCATGTCGTCCCTCGAGGAGCAGATCACGGCGGTCGAGGACGAGATCCGGGACACTCCGTACAACAAGGCGACCAGTGGCCACATCGGGCGCCTCAAGGCGAAGCTCGCGGTCCTCCGCCTCGAGCGGGAGACC
>JASIBA010000096.1 GCA_030041735.1 Thermoplasmata archaeon
GGTCCTTTCGCCCGACGGGCGCCGCAGCCTTCGCGTCCGGGGTTCGGGCCCCGCCACGCGCCCGATCGCCCTGGGAGAGCGGCTCGGTCGGGAGATGATCGCGCGGGGGGCCGAGGAACTGCTGCGCTCGACGTCGAGGTAGCGCAGGGCATGCGGAGCTCGGTCGCCGCGGGCACCATCGCGCTGCTCGCCACCCCGGGGGCGCTCGCCGGCATCGATGCCCGGCTCGCGCGGGCGGGGCTCCGGCTGGTCCGGATCCCCTCGGCCGAGCCCCGCCCCGTCCCGCCCAGTCGATGGCTGGGTCGCCTGCTCCGCGCGGCCGCGCCGGACACGATCGTCGTGACCAGTCGGAACGCGGTCCCCGCGGGCGTGGCGCCCTGGTTGCGATCCGCCGCACCGCGCGCCACTCGGCTCGAGTACTGGGCCGCCGGCCCGGCGACGGCCCGCGCGCTGAAGTCCCTCGGGATCCGCCGGGTCCGAACGGCGCGAGCTCTGGGCGGCGCCCCCCTCGGCCGCGCGATCGCGCCCGGTCCCCGGCGCACCGTTCTGTATCTTCGCTCCGACCGCGCCGGTCCGGACCTCGCGCGTCGACTCCGTCGTCGGGGTCACCGGGTCCTCGAGGTCGTCGTGTATCGAACGGCCCGCGCGCCTCCGCTCTCCGCTCGGGCCCGTCGGGAGATCTTCTCGGCCGGCCTTCTCGTGGTGACCAGCCCGTCGGGGCTCGACGGTCTGGTCCGCCGACTCGCGGCTCGCGATCGAGTCCGACTTCGGCGCTCCGCGCGTCTCGTCGTGCTCGGGGCGCGTTCCCGAAGCGCGGCCCGATCGCACGGGTTCCTCTCGGTCTCGGTCGCGCCGTCGGCCGACCCGGTACGATTTACGCGCTACCTGCTCGGCAGGGTACCTCATGCCGCGAGCTAGGCCGGTCGCCCGCGCCCCGCCCTCGCCGGCCCCCGTGCCGGTGCGCCTGCGACGCCTGCGCCGAACGGCCGGACTCCGGGAGCTCGTGGCCGAGACCGAGGTCGCGTCGCGGCACCTGATCTACCCGATCTTCGTCCGACCGGGGACGGGACCGCCCGCTCCGATCGGATCGATGCCGGGGATCGATCGCTACGGCGTCGACAGCCTCGGTGAGCTCGCGCGCCGGATCTCGGGAGAGGGATTGCGCGCCGTCCTGCTGTTCGGCGTCGCGCGCCGGAAGGATCGGGAGGGACGCGACGCCTGGGCGGCCGACGGGCTCGTCCCCCGGGCGGTGCGGGCGATCCGCCGGTCGGCGCCCGACCTCGTGATCGCCACGGACGTCTGTCTGTGCGCCTACACCTCGCACGGGCATTGCGGGGTCGTGCGGAAGGGGGAGGTCGACAACGACGCGACCGTGGAACGGCTCGGTCGCATCGCGGTCGCCCACGCCGCCGCGGGGGCGGACCTCGTCGCCCCCAGTGCGATGATGGACGGCGAGGTCGCGGCCGTCCGCGGGGCGCTCGACCGCGCCGGGCACCCGACCGTCGGGATCCTCGCGTACGCGTCGAAGCACGCGTCGGCGTTCTACGCACCCTTCCGGGACGCGGAGGACTCCGCGCCGTCGTTCGGCGATCGACGCGGATACCAAATCGACCCGCGCAACGCGCGCGAGGCGCTCCGGGCGATGGCCCGCGACGCCTCCGAGGGAGCGGACCTGCTGATGGTGAAGCCGGCGATCACGAGCCTGGATCTCCTCGCGCGGGCCCGCCACCGGATCGCGCTCCCGCTGGTCGCCTACCAGGTGAGCGGCGAGTACGCGATGCTGAAGGCCGCGGCGGCCGCCGGGGTCGTCGACGAGCGGGCCGCGGTGACCGAGACGCTCACCGCGATCCGAAGGGCCGGCGCCGACCTCGTGGTGACCTACTACGCCCGCGAGTTCGCGCGTTGGGCGCGGGAGGCGACGTGAGCGGCGACTCCCCGGAGACCAGGCCCCGAAGACAAGCGCCGGACGAGGGACCGCGCGACTTCGTGAAGTACACGTTCTTCCACCTGCGGCCCGAGTGGCGCCGGGAACCGTACGAGGTGCGCGAGGAGGGTACCCGCCGCTGGGTCGAGGTCCTGGATCGTCCCCCGGAGGGCGCGCTCGTCCGCACCTACTCCTTGGTCGGTCTCAAGGCCGGCGCCGAGATGCTCGTCTGGTCGATCGCGCCGGACCTCGGCCCGATCCAGGAGCTCCACGCGCGCCTCTGGGGCACGCCGCTCGGCGGCTACCTCGACACGGCCTACTCGTACCTCGGCCTGGGCCGCCGGTCGGAGTACCTCGGGGAGCACGCGCACGGGGGCGAGGGCTCGGACGCGCGACGGCGACCGACCGGCCTCCCGTACCTGATCGTCTATCCGTTCGTCAAGAAGCGGGAGTGGTACGGCCTCCCGTTCGACGAGCGCCGTCGCATCATGGGCGAGCACTTCCGCATCGGCCACAAGTATCCCCGCGTGCAGATCCACACCGGCTACTCCTTCGGCCTTGACGACATGGAGTTCATCCTCGCGTTCGAGTCCGAGTCGCCGGCGGACTTCTCCGACCTGGTGAACGACCTGCGGCCGACGGAAGCGAGTCGGTACACGGCGCTCGAGACCCCGATCTTCACGTGCGTCGCCGCCCCGCCCCGGCGCATGCTCCAGCTGGCGGAAGGACTCCCGTGACCCCGGGCGCGCCCGGGCCCCGCTCGCGGGCGCTCGCCCGGCGGGCCGCGCGCGTCCTCGTCGGGGGGGTCGACAGCCCGGTCCGCTCCTTCCGCGCCGTCGGCGGCTCGCCGGTGTTCTTCGCCGCCGGTCGCGGCGCCTACCTCACGGACGCGGACGGTCGCCGCTACCTCGATCTGGTCGGGTCGTGGGGCGCGAACCTGCTCGGGAACGCTCCGGCGCCGGTCGTCGCGGCCGTCCGCCGCGCCGCCGGCCGCGGCCTCACGTTCGGCGCGCCCGTCGCGGCCGAGCACGAGCTCGCCGAGCGGATCCGCTCCGCCGCACCCGAGCTGGAGCGGATGCGGTTCGTCAGCTCCGGCACCGAGGCCGTCATGAGCGCCGTCCGGGCGGCCCGGGGCTTCACCGGTCGCTCGAAGGTCGTGAAGTTCGCGGGCGGCTACCACGGCCACTCGGACGGGCTCCTGGCCCGGGCGGGATCCGGGGTCGCCACCCACGCGTTGCCCGACTCGGCCGGGGTCCCCCGCTCGGTCGTCGCCGAGACCCTCGTGGCCCGGTACAACGATCCCGACGGCCTCGCGGACCTGTTCGACCGCGCCGACGACGCGATCGCGGCGGTCGTGGTCGAGCCGGTGGCCGGGAACATGGGCGTGGTCCCCCCGCGGCCGGACTTCCTTCGCCGGATCTCCACGCTCGCCCGGCGTCACCGGGCGCTCGTGATCGCGGACGAGGTGATCACCGGGTTCCGACTGCGCCGGGGCACCGTCCATCGGACGCTCGGCCTGCGCGCGGACCTGGTGACCCTCGGCAAGGTCGTGGGCGGGGGGATGCCCCTCGGCGTCTACGGGGGCCGCCGGGCGGTCATGGAGACGGTCGCTCCGCTCGGCCCGGTGTACCAGGCCGGGACGCTCGCGGGGCACCCGCTCGCGATGGCGGCCGGCGTGGCCACGCTCGACCGTCTCACGCCGGAGCTGTACCGTCGGCTCGAGCGGACCTCGGCCGCGATGGCGTCGATGCTCAGCGAGCGCGCGGAGCGCGCCGGCGCGACCCCCTTCACGATCGAGCGGGTCGGCTCGATGCTGGGGCTTTTCTTCGCGCCGGGGCCCGTGCGGGACGACCGCGACGCGGAGCGTTCGGACCGCGCCCGGTACGCGCGGTTCTTCCACGCCGCCCTCGACCGCGGGGTCTACCTGCCGCCCTCGGCTCTCGAGACCACGTTCGTCTCGGCCGCCGTTCGACGGGAGGACCTGGCCCGCGCCCGGCCGGCGTTCGACGCGGCCTTCGCGGCCGCCGGGGCGGCGCGCCGATGAGACGCGACCGCCTGGTCCGCGCTCTCCGGGGCGAACCGACCGACGTGACGCCGATCTGGCTCATGCGCCAGGCGGGGCGGTATCTGCCCGGCTATCGCGCTCTGCGCGCGGCCCACCCGATCCTCGATCTCGCCCGCACGCCGGCCCTGGCGGCGGAGGTGACGCTCGAGCCTCTGCGACGCTTCGACCTGGACGCGGGCGTCGTGTTCGCCGACATCTCGCTGCCGTTCGCCGGTCTCGGCGTGCCGTTCTCCATCGACCCGGGCGCCGGACCCGTCGTGCCGCATCCGGTGCGCTCTCGGGCCGACGTCGACGCGCTCACCGAGTTCGACGCGCGCGCTTCGGTCCCGTTCGTCGGGCGGGCGATCGAGCGGTTCCTCGAGCTCGAGCCGGACCGCCCGATCCTCGGGTTCGCCGGCGGTCCGTTCACGATGGCGGCCTACCTCATCGAGGGCGGCGCCTCGCGGGAGTATCCCGAGACGAAGCGGCTGATCTACTCGGATCCCGGGACCTTCGACCGGCTTCTCGGCCGGCTCGTCGAGATGACGATCCGCTACCTCGCCTTCCAGGCGGAGAGCGGCGCGGCCGCCCTGCAGCTGTTCGACACGTGGATCGGCGCCGTGACCCCGTCCGTCTTCGACCGGCACCTCCTCGAGCCCCTCCGCGCGATCTTCGACGGGGTCCGTCCGCTCGGACGCCCGACGATCCTCTTCGCGACGGGGTCGTCCCACCTCACCGAGCGGCTCGCGCGGTCCGGGGCCGACGCCCTCAGCGTCGACTGGCGGGAGCCGCTCGGGCGCGTCCGCGCGCGGATCGGCGACCGGATCGCGCTCCAGGGGAACCTGGATCCCGGTGCCCTCCTCGGAACGAGCGACCGCCTCCGGCAGGAGGCCCGGGCGGTCCTCGACGAGGTACCGGACGGCCGTGCGTATGTGTTCAATTTAGGGCACGGCGTCCTGCCCGAGACCGATCCCGAGCGCGTGCGCGAGCTCGTCGACTACGTGCACACGTCCGGGCGCACGGTAGGATCTCGATGACGAAGACGAACGACCCGGAGCACACCGGCGTGCTCCTGATGGGCTACGGCAGTCCGAACGGGGCGAGCGACCTCCCGGAGTATCTCGGCGACGTCCTGCACGGGAAGGCCCCGCCGCCCGAGATGGTCGCGGAGTACGTGCGCCGCTACGACCGGATCGGGGGCTCGCCCCAGAACCGGATCCTCGCCTCCCTTCGGACAAAGCTCGAGCGCCGCCTCGGCCGCGAGCGTCCGGGGACGCGCGTGCTGCTCGGCGTGAAGCACGGGCACCCGGCGCTCCGGGACGTCATCCCGGCGGCCGCACGGGAGGGCCTCACGCGCCTCATCGCGGTCCCGCTCTCCCCCTACGCGTCGACCTGGATCAGCGAACCATACCAGGCCGGCGTCGACGAGGGAATCCGGGCCGCTCCGGTGCCGGTCGAGGTCGACGTGCGCCTCGACTGGCATCTCGACCCCCACTGGATCGCCTACTGGCGCCGCGCCATCCACGACGCCCGGCCCGCGGCCGGCGGCGCGGTGCTGCTATCGGCCCACAGCCTGCCGCAGCGCATGCGCGACCGGGGCGACCCGTACCCCGAGATCCTGCACGAGACCTCCGACGCGATCGCGCGGGCGGCCGCGCTCGACCGGTGGTCGTTCACGTTCCAGAGCGCCGGCAACACGACCGAGGCCTGGCTCGGACCCGACATCACCGAGGTGATGCTCGACTGGCAGCGGCGCGGCGCGACGGACCAGCTCATCGCGTCGTTCGGGTTCGTCTTCGACCACCTCGAGGTGCTCTACGACCTCGACGTGGTGGTGCGGGAGTTCGCCGAGGCCCACGGGATCCGGTACCGGAGGGTCCCGATGCCGAACGACGCCGACGAGGTCGTCGAGGCGGTGGCCGCGCGCGTGCTCGCCCCCGACGCGAAGGCGACGACGCCCCGGGCGTGATCCCCCCACGGGTCGACCTGCGTCGTGTCCTCACCGCCCCGGCAGCGCGGGCCGCCGCGCCCGGAGCGCTTTCGTCCTCGAGCGAGAGGAACTCGAGTCGGTTCCCGAACGGGTCGTCGGCGTAGAAGCGTCGTCGACCCGGGAACGGCTCGTCCTCGCGGGTCGGGATGCCGGCGGCGATCAACCGGCGTCGCAACCCGTCGAGGTCGGCGACCTCGAAGGCGGGGTGGGCCTTGGTCGCCGGTCGGAAATCCGGCTGGATCCCGATGTGCAGCTGCTGGTCGCCGACGGCCAGCCAGATCCCGCCCCGGCGGGAGAGATGCGCGGGCTTGGCGACCTCCGCGAGTCCCAGGAGGTCGACGAAGAACCCCCGGGCAGCGGCCTCCGAACCCGGGGGAGCGCCGAGCTGCACGTGGTGGATTCGCCGGGGCGCGCCGAGCATCGGAGCGGTACCGCGGTCGGGTACAAGAACCGGCACCGCTCGATTCCCGCTCGAACCGGCGCGTCGGGAGCGACTCCCGGATCGGGCGGCCGCCCGATCGGCGGGCCTACGAAAGGAGGTAGCCTCCGTCGACCACGAGCATGACGCCCGTGACGTAGCTCGCCGCCGGGCTCGCCAGGAAGAGCGCCGCCCTCGCGATGTCGTCCGGCTCGCCCATCCGCTTGAGGGGGATGCGCGTAAGGAACGACTGCATCAGCTGGCTGGCGTCGACGCCGGGCGCCGTCGGCATCGCCTGCGCCGCGCCCGGCGTGGCGATCGATCCCGGAGCGATCGCGTTGACGCGGATCCCCAACGGGGCGAGCTCCACGGCCAGGGAACGGGTCAACATGTGGAGCCCTCCCTTGGAGGCGTCGTAGGGGGCGAGGCTACCCGTCGGGTGCACCGCGTCGATCGAGGCGATGTTGACGATGGCGCCGCCGCCGCCCTGCCTCTGCATCTGGAGGGCCGCCCGCCGGGCAAGGAAGAACGGCCCTCGGAGGTTGATGTCGAGCACGCGGTTCCACAGGTCTGGCGTCACCGAGAGCGCCGGCGCGAACGGAAAGATACCGGCATTGTTCACGAGCACGTCCAGTCGCCCGCGCTCCCGGACGACGGTCTCGACCAGCCGGTCGATCTGGGCAACGTCCCGCACGTCGGTTCGCACGAACAGATGCGAGACGCCGCCGGGGTGCGGCAGCGTCGCGACGGCGGCCGGCCCCGCTTTCTCGTCGACGTCGGCCACAACGACCGCAGCGCCCTGCTCCGCCAGGCGGGTCGCGATCCCGGCCCCGATCCCCATCGCGCCACCGGTCACGACCGCGACGCGTCCCTTCAGGTCGAACAGACTGCTCCACGGCTCCATGGATCCACCGACGACCGAGGGGGCGCCCGCGCCATAAGAGCCCGAAGTTCAGTGAAATTGACCCGTGGGGCCCGGAGAGAACGGTCCGTCATGGCACAGCTCAAATCCCTCCGCCGCCCGGAGGCAGCGGGCGGTCGGGGGGCGCGCGCCGTGTCCAGTTCGTTCCAGTTCCGGCAGTGGGGCACGCTCTCCGACGGGACCGTCGACCTCGTGGCCGATCGGCTGGAGCCCGCGGACCCCGCGCGTCGGCACGTCCCCTGCTACCACTTCCGGATCTCGCCGCACGGGCAGGCCCTGCCCGTGGGCCGGATCTCGCTGCGCGTGGGCCGAGTGGAGGACCACCCCGATTTGCTCACCTCGGGTCACGTCGGCTACGAGATCGAGGAGCCGCATCGCGGACACGGGTACGCCGGGAGGGCGTGCCGACTCCTGGTCCCCATCGCCCTGGCGCACGGTCTCGACCGGCTCGTGATCACCTGCGCTCCGACGAACCTCGCGTCGCGGCGAACGCTCGAGCGGATCGGCGCGACCTTCGTCGGGGAGTTCGACATCCCGCCGCACCACACGATGTACCAGGACGGACGTCGACGCGTGCGGCGCTACGAATGGCGGCTCAACGCCGCCGCGTGACGAGCGCCCGCCGGCCGGGGATCGTCGTCCGTCGTCGACTAGTCCACCTTCGGGACCGCGATCCGGTCCACGGCGGCCTGCACGACCTCGGCGCCGCGCACGCCGCGGATCCACGGCTCCGGCTTGACGATGACCCGATGCGCGAGCGCCGGGACCGCGAGGGCCTTCACGTCGTCCGGCAGCACGAAGTCGCGTCCCGCCAGCAGCGCGCGAGCGCGCGAGAGCTTCTGCAGCGCGAGCGACCCGCGCGGCGAGGCTCCGACCTCCACGCGCACGTCCGCGCGCGTGGCGCGGACGAGGTCGACGATGTAGCCGGCCACCGACGTCTCGATCTCCACGTCCTCCGCCGCGCGCTGCAGCTCGCGGAACGTGTCGCCCGAGGCCGCCGCCGGGACGGTCGCCTCCTCGGTCTTGCGGGCCCGCCGCCGCTCGAGGATGGCGCGCTCCTCCTCGGGGGTCGGGTACCCGACGGACAGGCGCATCAGGAACCGGTCGACCTGAGCCTCGGGGAGCGGGTAGGTCCCTTCGAGCTCGAGGGGGTTCTCCGTCGCGAGCACCAGGAACGGACGCGGCAACGGGTAGGTCGTTCGCTCGCTCGTGACCTGGTACTCCTGCATCGCTTCGAGCAGCGCGGATTGGACCTTCGGCGGGGCCCGGTTGATCTCGTCGGCGAGCAGGATGTTCGTGAAGATCGGTCCCTGCCGGAACGAGAAGGCGCCGGTGCGCGCGTCGAACACGTCGCCGCCCGTGATGTCGTGCGGCAGGAGGTCGGCGGTGAACTGGATGCGCTGGAATCCGAGGCCGAGCGCGGAGGCGAACGAGCGTGCGAGGAGCGTCTTCCCCAAGCCCGGCAGGTCCTCGAGCAGGACGTGCCCGTCGGCGACCAGGCCCGTGAGGATCTGGTCGCGCGCGAGCTCGCGGCCGACGACCACGGTCGCGACGGCGTCCCGCACCGCCTCCGCCCTCGCCCGGGCGTCGGAAACGTTCATGAGGTCGCCCTCCCGAGCCCCGCCCCCGTATATCCCCCTCGAGGCCCGCCGGGGGACCCCTGTGCCCCGGTCCTAACGATCCGCGTCACCGCAGGCGTTCGCCCTCTCGGCGGTCTGACCCGGACCGGGGGTGTCGGACACCGGGGTTGTCCTCACGTCATCCTCGGCGGACGACCCGTCCGCGTAGAGTCGAGAGGGACCCTTCGTCGGCATCCGGGAGCGACCGATGGTCGATCCGATCGGGACACGGGGGGCCGCTCCTAAATCGTTGACGCCGGCCCCCCGGACGCGCGCTCGGGCTCCGCAAAGAGGACCGCCAGTGCGATCACGGTCGCGGCGAGGAGCGCGCCCGCCACGCCGACCGGCGCCGCCGAGGGCGGCAGCAGGAACGAGCTCACCCACGCCAGTCCCACCGCGAGCCCGGGAACGCCCCAGCCCAGCGCGCCCCGGAGCACCCCCCAGGGCGGCCGGAACGGGTCGTTCGCGATCCACGCGAGGACGGTCACGCCGGCCACGCCGGCGGTAATCTCGGCGAGCGCGCTCAACGGGGCGCTGGCGGCGAGCGTTCCGAGGGACAGCAGCAGAGGGGCCGGGGCGACCGATCGGAACTGCCCCTCGCGCGCGACCGAGAGCAGGGCGGCGACCGCCAGCCCGGCCAGTCCGATCGCGAGACCCGTCGCGAATCCGAGGCGGGCGACCGAGGCCAGCACGACCGAGAGCGCGCCGAGCGCGGCGAGCGTGGGCAGAGTTCGGACGATCGGGGGGAGCCACCGGGAGTCGGTCATCCCGCGCGCCGCCCCCAGCGCCCCGGCCGCCGCAGCAGGTCCACGAGACCCGCGAGCGACCAGTAGTCCTCCCAATCGACGACCGGTGCTTCCTGCCACACTCGGGCCAACCGGTCCCGTCGGACGAGGCGGGCCATCCGATGGACGAGGACCTCCTCGGCCGCGGAGAGCAGGGCATCCGGGCGCTGCAGCGGGAGCGGCGACGGACTCACCACGATCACGGGGAAGCCCCGGCGCCGCAGGAACGTGATCAGGTGCTCGCCCTCGTCGCCCGCGAGCGACGAGAACAGGATCGTGGTCACGCCGGGCGGGAACTGGCGTCGGACCGCGACGGCGCACCGCTCGGGAGGGCCCGCGTCGGTCGCGAGCCGGGCCCGCAGCAGCGTCCGACGGATGCGCAGCCGCTGGGTCCGGCCCGCGGCGAGCGGGACCGCGTCCAGGAACTCCCCGAACACGCCGACCCCGACGCGGGCTTTCTCCCGGAGGAACCCGTCCGCGACGCCGGCGGCGGCCGCCGCCGCGAGGCCGAGGAGCCGCGCGTCGTTCGCCCGCCCCTGGCCGCTCGGCCGCGCGTCGAGCAGCAGGAGCACGTCGCCGGTCCGATCGAGCTGGAACTCGTTCGCGAGCAGTCGGCCGGCCCGCGCGGAGGCCCGCCAGTTCACCCGGCGGGGAGGCTCGGACGGCGCCGCCTCCCGGATCCCGAAGAACTCGCCCGTGGCTCCGATGCGTCGGGACCGGGTCTCGCCGGGCAGGGCGATCGTCCGTTCGAGCCGGACCGTTCCGATGCGGGAGAGCTCCGGCGGATACCGCTCGACGACCAGCGACGGGACCTCCATCGCCACGGCGCGCTCGAGCAGGCCCGCCGGATCGCTCCACACGACGCGGGGCGCCGGGACCGGAACGATCGTCGGCTCGTCGGCGCGCCAGGCGAGCGTGAACCCGATCGCGTTCCCCTCGCGACGGACGCGCGGGACGGACCGCTCGGCGAGCGCCGGGGGTCGGGCGAAGCGCACCTCGACGTCCTCCGCCCGCGCGGGCGGGGCCACCTCGATCCTGCCTTCCACGTCCACGATCGGGCCACTCCCGTCGACGACCCAGGTCAGCGTCGCTTCGGGACGGCGGGGCGCTCCGTACACGACTGCCCCGAGCGGCGCCAGGAGGAGCGGCAGCCCGAGGAACAGCAGGGCGGGCTGCGTCAAGGCGACCCCGAGCGCGATCGCCAAGAGGCCTCCGCCGACCAGGAGAAAGGTACGCGCCCGCCAGCGGAGCGGGGCCGCCGGAGCTGGGGTCCCCCTCACGTGGCGACCTCCAGCCGATCGAGGCCCGCCGCGACGTACCGCAGGAACTCCTCGGGCGTCAGCTCCGCGACCCGCGCGAGCTCGGCCGAGGACGGGGCCGACAGCTCGGGGTCCCGGAAGCTCCGCTCCAGCCGGTTGAGCGTGATCGCGATCTCCTCCCGACCGATGCGTCCCGATCGGAACGCCAGCCGCAGCCGGTCGGCGTCGCTGGCGAGCGACATCGGAAGTTCCGGCGCCGGAGGCACGCGCGCCGACCACGCCTGCGCGAAGAGGAGCGAAGCGGCGAGCACCGCGATCGCCGCCGCCGCGACCGCCACGGGGAGGTTCTTGTTCGCGACGACGGCGAACGTCGCCGCGACGGCGGCGATCGCCGGCAGGACCCAGCCGACCGGGGACTTCATGGGGCCCGGTCGAGGTCCTCGCTGGCGTCCTTGAGGGCGATCGTCACCCGCTGGACCGTGACGTCCGAGACGAGGTGCGAGGAGTACCGGGCCTCCTCGAAGCTGCGGGTGAGGGTCTCCGCGGCGGCCGGGCGCACGCCGAGCCGGACCAGGTGGCTCGCGCGGATCTCCTCCGGGGTCGCCCCGTCGACGTTCCCCACGGCCGGACCGAGCCGCAGCAGCAGCGACCCGTACAGCTGGATGACCACCGTGCGGAGGTCTCCCCCGGACTCCAGCGCACCGGACGCTTCGTCGATCGCCTGTTTGACCCGGGCCCTCGCTTCGGGCGATGCGATCGCGGATCCGGCCGCGGTGCGCCGGCGCATCGCCCGCCACCAGATCGGGGCCGTGACGCCGACGGAGACCACCGCAGCGATCCCTCCGACCACCGCGAAGAGCGCCCAGGGCGGCGTCGAGGGACCCAGCTGCAGGAACGAGCCACCCCCCGGCAGGCCCGAGCCGTTGTGCGTGACGTTCGTCGAGTTGGCGGGCGACGAGCCCGTGGAGCCGGCGGAGCTCGAGCCCCCGGTCGTGGTCGAGTTCGGATAGGCGACGGTGTGGATCACGAACAGGATCAACAGCGCGACGAGCAGCGCGACCAGCGCCGTGACCATCATACGGCCGGGGATCGGCGAACCGCCGCCCGCCACCCGGACGAACAGGAAGAGGGCGATGCCGCCGAACACCAGCCCTACGAGCGCGGCCTCGACGATCCAGAGCGGGAGGATCAGCTCGGCGTAGTGCTGCGGCTGGGGGCTCGACGACGTAGCCGCCCCGGCCAGCAGGCTCGCCGAGGCGCCGACGGCGAGCGCGGCGAGGACGAGCGCCAGGATTGCCGGCGAGGCCCGGCCCCCGCGATTGCGGACCCGCATGCGCGGCCCCGTCCGACGAGCCAACCTCCCGCGCATATACCCTCCGGGTCAGGGTGCTGGGGCGCGTGGCGACGGGTCCGGGGGGGCCGGCGCGAGGAAGTAGTAGCTCCGGCGCTCGTGCGCCGAGGGGACGACCGCGAAGTCGTCGACCCGGTAGCCGAGGTCGGACGCCACCCGGAACGCGTCGCGTACCGCGTGACGCCACCGGCGGAGTGCGCCGGGCTCGTGCTCCCGGACCAGCGCGAGGTCGAAGGGGATCTCGAGGTGGGCGCTCGGTCCGGTCGGCTCGCCGACCGCGGACGGTACCCGGATCCCGCTCTCCCCGGGCTCGGTCTCCACGATGGGACTCGAGCGCTCGAACCGGCGGCAGTCGTCCTCCGGCGTCGGGATCTGACCCCCGACCCGTCGCTCGACCTCGGGATCGTCGAGGGACCAGACGACGCGGACGCGATCGGTCTCGAGCCCCTGGTTCACGGCGTCGGGGATCTGCCCGTAATAGTGCGAGAGATACCGGTCGGGCCGGGCCCCGAGGCGGCGGATCTCCAGCCACGCGGCGCGACTCAGGAGCGGGTCAAGGACCCAGCGCACCTCGCGCAGGCCGAGCCGCAGCACCTCGTCCCGCTGGGCGAGCTTCAGCTGACGGCCCAGGCGGTGATTTTGGTACTCCGGGCGGACGGCGGTGAGCAGGCTGTAGTGGTAGAGCGTCGTGCCGTCCCACCCGAGCGTCGAGGCGGTGAACCCGGCGAGGTAGATGTCCGCGAACGCACCGAGCACGAGGCCGCCGTTGTCCTGAAGCGCGCGCTGCAACGGGACGGAGGGCGCGAGGCCCACCGCCTCGGGCCCGAAGACCGACCGCTCGACCTCGGCGACCTGGCGGAACTCCTCGGGCTTCTCCAGCCGACGGAACCGGAAGCCCTCGACCCGCTCGCTGACCCCGGTGCCGGCCACGGCGCTTCGACCGGAGGACCGTACTTAACACGGTCGTGGGCGCGCGCGCCTACCGGCGGACCCGGAGCTCGGCCCGCTTCTGCTCGTAGCGAACCTCGTCGTCGGGCGTGAGATCCCACAGCAGCGTCTCGAGCTCGGGGATGTTCCGCACGAACTCGGCCTTGCTCTTGGTCACCATGAGATGCTCGAACTTGTGGCGGGCGACGTAGTACGCCCCCACCATGTACCCGCCGACGATCACGACGATCGGACCCACGACGACGAAGACGAGGTTGTAGTTGGCCCCGGTCGTATTCGTGACGGAGTTGATCGCGGGGAACGGCCCGGCGCTCGCGAGCGGGGTGAAGTATCCGACCGCCAGGACGGTCAGGAGGACCCCGACCGCGAGGATGAAGACCGAGATCCAGGCGCGGTAGGTCCTCAGGCCGTGCCGGAACCGGCGGCCGAGGGGCGTCTTGGCCCGGGAGCCCGCCATGCGGCCGGCGGGAGGCGGCTTCGCTTATGAAACTGCGCGTCGCGCCCGCCGACGCTCACGGTGGCGGGCTGCCGGGCCCGCGGTCCGTCCGACCGTACGGGGTCCCCTCCCGGATCGGTGGCGCCGCGGGTCCGGCCGTCGGGGCCGGGACCGCGGCGAGGATCGGTCGGAGCCGCCGGTAGACCAGCACGGCTCCCGCGAGCGCCACGAGCGCCGCAGCGTAGGCCGTCGCCACCGCCTCGGTCGAACCGATCCCGGAGAGCGGGGCGAGCCCCAAGAGGAAGAATCCGACCGCGGCGAAGATCGCGCCCGGGATCGGGCCGCCGCCTCGGCGTCCTTCCACCGCGGAGGGGGGCAGCGAGAGGAGGGCTCCGGCGACCTCGAGGCCGAGCACCGCCAGGGCCTCGAGCCCGACGAGGACGGCGCCGGTCACGGAGACCGCGGGACCGGAGAGGTACTGCGCGATGACGGTGAGCCCGAAGATCCCGCCGATCCCGGCGCGGTAGCCCAGCGCGTAGAACGGACTGCTCTCGGTCGCCCCCCAGTAGCGCGTCCGGAGGAGCCCCCACTGGGCGACCTCGGTCGCGCCGACGAGGATCGCGAGCCACAGCAGCGCCCCCGGGATCGCTCCGTTCGCCATCGAGTCGATGTAGAACAGGAAGGCGAGCGCGAGCGGGATCCCGACGAACAGCCCCGCGGTGTAGCCGAACACCTCCCGCCGCTCGTCGAACAGCGTCTCGGGGACCTGGGGCGAGGCGAACCGTCCGACCTCGGCGAGCACGAAGCCCCCGGAGAGCAGCACGCCCACGACCGCGCCGGCGGTCAGCGGCAGATCGGGCATCTCAGCCCACCCTCCGGCCCACCGCGAGGAACCCCGTGTGGCCGAGCATCTCGAAGGCGGGGCGCGTCGCGCCCTCGTTGACCGAGAGCCCGCGCTCGATCACCTCGACGGCCCGCACCTCGTCGAACCCGACGGAGCGGAACGCCCCGACCGCACGCTCGAGCTGGTTGTAGGTCGGGGTGTAGGTCGCCGCATAGCCACCGACCGCGAGCGCGAGATGGGCCGAGGCGAGGACGTCCCACGGGTTCGGAAGATCGAGCACGACGCTGTCGAGATGCGTCAGGTCGATCCCCTCCTGGGCCACATCGCGCTCGCGGAACGTGACCCGGGACTCCAGACCGGCCCGCACGACGTTGGCCCGGGCCGCCTCGAGAAAGTCCACGCGCCGATCGAAGGAGGTGACGTGGCCCTCGGGTCCCACCGCGCAGGCGAGCGCGATCGTGAGGGCGCCGCTGCCGGATCCGGCCTCGGCGACGCGGGCCCCGGGGGTCACGGCCGCCAGGAAGACGAGCTGGGCCGCGTCCTTCGGAGTCACGATCTGGGCGCCCCGCTTGATCGCAGCGAGACGGTCCGCGGGCGACGGACGCACGACCTGGTACCGGGTGCCGAGCCACTCGATCGTCTCCCCCGGGCTCCGGCCGATCTGTCCCGAAAGGTCGATCACGCCTCGATCGTGGATGCGCGTGGGACCCCGGGCGAGGGGTACCAGGAAGGCGCGCTCGCCGCGCGCTTTCAGCGCGACGATCTCCCCTTCGGTCCAGTGGGTCTCGGACATGGCGGCGCGCGACCTCGAGGTCGAGCACGGGGCGGGGCCACTAATAACCACCCGCCGCCGCCCCACCGGACGCGCGCGCCGATGGGTCGTCTTTATGCGGAGAGCGCGAGTCGGGGCGCCCCGAGGGCGCCCGAGCGATCGTTCAGCGATCGGCGGCGGCTCGGAGCACGGATCCCGGAGATGGTCCGCCGGACGAGATCGGTCGAGCGCTCATGCGGGCATAGTGTAGTCTCTCATCCTATATCTCGGGCTGATACCGGGGTTCTGAACGAGATTTCCCCCTAGAGGTCGCCAACCCGTAGCCCCGCCCATTCCCCTATCTTTATTCGACGTCGTCACGTCCCCCACCTGCGGTCCATGACCGCCACCGGCGCCGTCCAGGTCCCGAGTTCTGCCGTCCCCGCCCCGCCGCTCGACGAGATCGCGTTCGCCCGGGTCGCCGAATCCCGGCACCTCCGGAAGGCGCTCCCGGATGAGATCGACCGGATCGAGCGGCGGACCCGGACCCTGCTCGAAGGCAGGGACGGGGTCTACCTTCGGGTAATGGGTGCCCGGTCCACGTGGCGATCGACCGACTAGAACTCAGCCGGAACGTCGCGTGCGTCGTCTGGTTCGGGTAGCTCGGCGGCACCTCGAGCGCCGCTATGACCGGGGCCCAGTTCGGACGCTCTTCGATAGGGCCATCGAGGGCGCGTTATGCCGGCGATCTCGCTCCGGGCCGAGACCTCCCTCGGCCCGTTCGCCCATTCTTGTGGCGGGAGGATCGTCGGCCCCGGCGAATGGTGTTGTTCCGAGTGCGGAGTCGCCGCCACGACGGTGCCGGACGTGTCGTTCGGGCCGCAAGTCCGGAAGCGGGACCGGATCCGACCGGCACTCACCGGCCACGCCCCGCTCTGCTTCTCACGGACATCGGTCAGGCGACGAAGTTCCATCCGTGTGGGAACTGGAAGCAACAGCACCTCAGGATGTCGACCGACGAGGTTCGACAAGCCTCGAGGTAAGAGTATTGTCGAGGCCATCAGGGTCGGCGGAATTCTCCGTCTCACGGCCGCCCACTGTACGGAGCATGAAGAGTTCTGGAAAGGCGCTATGGTACCTTTGCCATCCAGTGGAGAATCGCCTGAGCCTGATCTCGGGTAACGATGTACGCCCGGCGCTTCATCGGTCCATCCTTTTTTTCGACGATGCCGACGGCATTCATCCAAGGGTGTCTCTCTCGTCGAGACACCTCAAGCCGATTCCACACAACGAAGTGTTTCCCCACTGGAAAGTGGAGCCAGATGCCCGACGGTGTGATCGTGATTTCTCGCTCGGACATGAGTTCGAACGGCAACCAAAACACGAGGACAATGAGATAACTGAGTCCGAACCACAATCCATCGATGAGGCTGGTAGGCGCCCCGAGGATTGAAAACGCCATTGCCGTGATTATGATTGCGAGAGCGACCGCCGCGAGCCGAGAGAGCCAGGGGCTGCCTCTCCAGCCCGCGGCCGGAATTGTCGCCAACGAGTCTGGAATTTCGTTCCTCACGGATAGGTACCCTCCTTAGAATGGTTGCTCTCAATCGTGAGGAAGCTGAATCCTAGCACCGCAGCTGAAACAACTCCGGAGACAACTGACGACAGCAAGACGTCGGCACCACCTAGTTTAGCCGTGGCGGCGCATACTATGAGCCCGGTAGCAGCCACGACTGCAGCGACCGCCGCTATGCCCGAATCTGCCTGATACTCCTCCCTTACAGTCTGATTTGAGCTCGGCGGGGGAAGATTTCCTAGACTTAGAGCAGTGTCGAACGCCAAGCCTATTCCGAAGAAGGCGAGAATGCAGCCAATCATCATGGCGGCCAGAACTCCGTAGCCTAGTCCGCTACCGTAAGCGTCTGCACCAGCGGTGTAGATGACCACAAGCCCTCCGACGAGGCCTGCGATTGCTCCGAGCGCATCCCAGGGATCACCGTCAGGGACGGCAATGGCCAGCCCTGCCGAGCTATTCAACGGGCTTTCCGTCTCATTGAAGAACAGTTCAGTCAGCGACGAGACATACCCGTACGTCAAGGATGTCGCGTCTAGCAAAGGGTCTGTTCCGCTTTCTCGGGTCCCTGGCAGGCTGACGCCGAACGCCGTAACAGCAACCGATAGAATGACTCCACCGATCAGCCCACTTGCGAAGTCGAAAGGACCCAAGAGAGTGCTAACAGTGACGATAGCGGCCGCAACAATGCCCATCGCGAGTAGCATCGGCTGTATTGTCGGCGCCATCAGAGCCACCGCAGTGGATCGGTCGGTCTGCCGCTGACCGCTTGCGGCCTCATAGAACGTATCGACAGCGTTCGAGACAGTGAACCAGCTTGAGAACCAGCCTGAAATCGTAGACCGGACAGCGCTTGCTACCGGGTCCAGTACGAGGCTCAGGAGCTGGCTCGCCTTTTCAACCAAATACTCCATCGCTAACGAGAGAGCGGCGACTACCGCGTCTCCGAGGCTCGTCAGTGATGACGCCGTCCGGTCAAGTATCACGCCCCCAAGCGATTGGGCCCTATGCCACAGCTGGGTCGCATAGACGCCAGCCGCCTCGACCACGCCTAGACCAGTTTCGATGAGTGAAACGATGGTTCCCGCCGGATTAGTGAGGACTGCGACCGCCTCGTTCCAGAACGCCCCCCATGCGTTCGAGCCTCGGTTTGCCGGGGCAGAGTAAGTGGGTGAGTCGAAAAGCCCCTCGTTGTTAATCACGGCGTTGGCAAGCGCGGATTGCACCGAGGAGTAGAGGCCAAGAGACCCCTCGTAGGAAGTCACATCCTGAAAGCTCCCATTCACGCCGGTAGGAGTTCCGGTCGTATTGTCAAGCAGAGCGGCGAGAAGAAGATTCAGAGTGGCGTTCGAGGTGATGTTGAGAGTGACAAGAGCCTGGAGTGCCGGCGGCGCGGATACTGACGCGTCCTGGTAAATCCCTTGGTCGGACGCGAGCCCCCCCGTGTTGTTCGCGGGAGCGGTTGTGACTCCGAGGATCGAGACCTGCAGCGGGCTATCGTTCGCTGTGCCCAGCTCCGCTTGGGTAAAGTTAACTGCAGTCCCGGGCAAGATGGAACGGTTCTGCCAGTACGCCTCTAGCTCAAACATCCAGCCGGAGGAGGTCCCGAACTCTTCCGTCAAGGCCGATTGGGAGAAGGGCGCGGCGCTCAGAATGGGCGGAATGGGGTCCGAGGCCGGGTAGGGAAAGTCCTTCCCGAGCAGCACCGCTGCGGCGAACGGCGAGTTCAGGAACTGCTCCCGAGGGATGAGGAAGTTGTTCAAGCCCTCCGTCGGCAAGACCCGGTAGGTCCCTCCGCTTGGATCTGGGATCGGCACGGACTGGAGGTAGCTCTTGCTCACGTTCACCACAACCAGGTCGAACGACTGTTCCCCCGTGTAACGCTCCAACCCGGCGGGCAACCCGTTCACGGTGGACGTCGTGTTGGGGAGCCAGAGGTAGGTCGTCGCCTTTTGCCCCTCCAAGTAGCTCTGTAGGCTTAGATCCAGCGTACCGTTCAGGTCGTGTCCGCTCTCGCTGTCGTACACGGTGGAGGGGTTCGCCGGGCTCGTGAAATTCTCGTACATCGGAAGTCCGGCCACCATGTCGTAGGTGATGTTCTCCTCGAAGTAGAGGGTCGAGGAGGACGAGTTGTACTCGAAGGGAATGGCGGTGAGCGTCGAGGTGTTGCTCAGGTTGGCAAAGATCTGCAGCTGGACGGTCTCGGTCTGATTCGTCTGCGACACCGGCAGAATCACTCGATACCCGCTGAGCCTGGCGAACTTCGCCTCCTTGCCCGATCCCGCGCCGTTCGAAGTGCCGACCCCGAGGCCCACTGTCGCCGAATAGTTAGAGAGTTCCAGATCGAGCGGATAGGTCGTGGATCCGTAGTAAGCGCCGATCGAAGCCGCGTAGCCCTGGCCGGTATCGAGCCCGGTAACATAGAGGTTCGAAATGGTGAGCGCGAGCCCTACCTTGCCGAGAGGATCGATCCGCGCGCCGTCCGGTTCACCGTACCCTAGCGACGATGCCTGGAGGGGGTCGGCGCCCCACGACAGCTTGCCCCAGATGGTGAGGGTCGTCTTTCCGTTCCACTTCCCGAGCACGGCTCGGAGTCCCCCGCCGTCGGGATCGATGTGTGTATCGAACCAAACCGCGGACTGGACGGCGGGGAGGTTCACGAACGTCTCGAGGGCGGAGTAGTTCCAGAGGATCTCGGAGGCATTCACACTGCCGTCGCCGCTGTAGAGTCCACCACCGGGCGTGGCCGTGATGTTCGCCCATCTGTACGGGGCGGGGTCCAATGGATGTCCCGGCTCGGAGACTCCGGGCGCGGCATTCACGGTCGTGTTGAACGGCCGATACGTCGCGCTCTCGTTGAGGATATCAAAGTCACCAGCATCCGGGATGGTCCAATTCGAGCCCAACTCGAAGGTCAGATTCCAGGTGTCGAGCATCCGGCTGCCCGCGGTGTCCACCGTGTTCGGGTTGAGACCATACAGCTTCTCGAGGTAGTCGCTGACGAGCCCGTTCGTGGCGTAGGCATTGGGATCCGCCGTGACCTTCTCCGTAGTGTTGATGTCGAGATCGGTCGTGTAGGAGACGGTCCAGCCATCTTCCTTCTCCAGGTCGGTGAGCCCGTCCCCGGTCGTGTCGTGCTCGTAGATGAACTCGGTCGCGCCGGTCGCGTTGGTCCAGTTCGAGCCTGAACTCCAGTAGAACAGGTCGACCGTCACCGAATAGGTGTCGTTGATGTTTGTGAGGGAGAGGTTGAGCACGTAGTTGTCGCTATCCGTGGGATCGGTGACTGGTGGACTCGTCAGATTGAGCACCACGGAGCTGCCTTTCGCAGTGAGGTCCGTGTAGGAGATCGAAGCCAGCTCGAAGGTCGGCGCCTGCGCCGCGAACCACTGGGGGACGCTCCATCCGATCTGGGCTCCTCCCCCCGTCTGGCTGATGGAGTCGTAGGGGAGGTCTCGCTCCCATACGGCGAACTCCGGCGAGGTCTGGACCAGCTGGGAAGTGGTGTAAGAGACGGAGTCACTGGAGCAGCCGGAACCGAAGGAGACTCCGTAGGTGATCCGGTAGTACGACCACGGTTCGAGCCCGTCCGCCTCGATGACGAAGACTACGGTACCATTCGAACTGGGTTCCGAACCTTGCACGTCTTCGACGGAGTAGCCGCTCCAGTCGCTGCCGTCAAGGCTCAACCAGCCCAGCGAATCGCTGGCGTTGGTCTCGAAGGTGACCTGCGCGGAGGTCGCCGTCTCGTTTCCCACCTGAAGTCCCCAGACTGAGAATCCCGGCCTCGAAAGCGCGATCTGGCAGGTGGTAGTTTCGTTCTCCGCCGGGCTGGAGAGTCCCGCGACTTCCGCATACGCCGGGGTCTGGTCATTCGGCGTCGTCCCCGGTCGGCTCTGGGCCGTGAGGGTCGCCTCATAGGCGTCGCCCAGCGGCTCCGTCCAGGAGCCGTAGACGGACGGAAGTGCCCCGCTGGTCGCATAGGTGGAGGTGCTCGCTGTAACAGCGACGTCGGTGGAAGTGTCCAGCAGCTCACCATGCGCGATCGCCGGCATCGTTGTGCTCCAGGGAAAGGAGATCGATGCGTTGTCCGATCCCGCGGCCACTTTGATCTTGACGAACTCCCCATCTCCGGTGAAGCTCAACGTCGTGGTAACGCTCCCGGACACCTTGGTGGTCATGGTGCTGGACCAATCCTCGACGTCGCCGTCACCATTGGAGAGGCAGGTGGGTTCGTAGAAGCCAGTCGAACCCGAATAGGTCGCCGAGAAATCTACCGTGTAACTATGGGTGGCGTCGGGTGTCAAGTGCGTGAGCCATACGGTAGACGGATACGAGGTCGTGCCGGTCGCAAGGGTATCGGTAGCGCCGGAATCCACCGAAGCTTGAGTCGTGGTTTTGGACAGCGTTCCCCCTTCAAAATCGACCTCTTGTGCGCTGTCGCCGGTTTCCACGCAGCGAATGAAGGTCTCCGTCGTGGTGAGCTTGCTGACGTTGGCGGGGAGGGCGTTGGTCGTGACGGCCAGCTCCGCGGAGGTGGGGCTGTAGATCGACGGCGAGATCGAGACCTTCTCCGTCGAGCCCAACAACGAGGCCGATCCCGACGAGCCCGAGGGAACGGTCGAGGCAAAGAGTGGAACTGAGGTAAGGTTCTCGAGCGGCGACGACGGGAGTGGTTCCGCCTCCGATTGTAGCAGCCAGTCAACGTACGTTGCGAGGTAGGTGTTCGGAGCATCGAGGCCGACTTCGGAGAGGATCGGAGAGGTGGCGTAGGAAGGCGAGAGGTTCGACGCGCACACGGTCGACGCGTTCGAGATCTCCAGCGGGACATGCGTGACGTTGGCGTAGAGGTCCAACGTGGTCAGATTCTGCGCGGCGCATAGCTTCGAAGAGCCGATGTCCTTCGTGATCTTGCTCGTGAGCGAAGTGACGTTGTCGACGAAGGAGGTGACCGTCCCCTGCGTCGCGGAACCGGCGAAGTTCGCGGGTACCAGCGGGTCATCGACTATGGTGTTTACCAGCGTTGCGGCGCGACTGGACGATAGGAATCCTCCCGAAACAAATGTCCCGCTCATCGGATTGCTGGGGCCGGCGGACCATGCGATGAGGGGTCTCTGATACGCATCGACCGCGATGCTGGGGCCCTCGGGCTCGATGGAGCCGCTCTGGTCCAGACCCGGCAGCGCCGTCGGCTCGACGACGGGATATCCGTTGCCCATCAGGGTCGCCTGGTCGATTCCGCCCGAACCGGCGTCCGGGTCTCGCCACGCCGCGTAGACGAGGCCCGCCGGTGAGGGTGCAAGCGTGAGATTGTCTATCGTACCAGTGACTGGACCGACCGGTTCGGGCGTGGTCCAACTCGAGCCCTGGTTTGCCGAGGACATCGTAAGGAGCTCCGTAGCTCCGGAGAGATTCTCCGACGTGTAGGCCAGCAGCAACCCCGAGGGTGAAGCGGCCATCGCCACCTGACCGGCAGTCACGTCCGGTGGGGTTAGATCGGTGTCTCCCACTTGGTCGAGGAGTGGGCTGGGACCCTGGCTGCCGAAGGAGCCGATCTTCGTCGGAGCGGCGAAGGTGGCTCCTCCCGTAGTGCTCGTCGTGACTTCCAACTCATTGGTTCCGGTCACCGAGTACGCCGCCACCTCGGTGTATCCGGTCGAGCTCGCCACCATGGCGGCACTGGCCGAGCTGACCGTGCTTGAACCGGAGACGGACTCGACGACCGTTCCGATGGCGCTGCCGGTAAAACTGTCGCTGACCAACCGGACGGAAGTCGAAGTGCTGGTCTCGAGCAGCACCTCCGTCGGGCTCACCGAGAGCGCCCGAACATTGCCCGTGACGGCGCTACCGAAGGCAGCCCATGAGGCACCGAGCGACGCCGATGAGTACACCTGCGTGGTGCCGGAGCTTGTGGCAGCCACCAAAACGGTCGACCCCAGCGAAGTGGCCGCATCCGCCGTCACCGGACCCGAGAGATTGGCGATACGGATGGGAGTGCTCCAGCTCAATGGGAGCGTCGGACATGTTTCGCCGCAGCTGTTCAGGAAGATGCCCTTTGCTAAGGAAGGGCTGTACTCTCCAGACTCGAACCAGATGGCGGAACCGTTCACGTCGGTGGAAGCATTGACCATACCGAACATTGACTGCGTGTTGGATAGCGAGAATACCTGCACACCGGAGGTGTTCGTCGCTGAGGTAAGGTAGGTGGGGTTGGGGTAGAGAGCGGGCGTCACGTTGTACGGGAAATCCAGCGGAGTCGCCGAGTCGGATCCCGAAGAGTCCGCCGCTTGGGGACGTGCGTCCACTCCCGAGAGGGCAGTCGGATCAGGGAGCGAAGACTCGAGTAGCATCAAGCTGACACAGATCAGCGATGCTGTGACGGAGAGGACGAGCGACCGGCGACGGCGCGGCCAGGTAGCGGCCCCGCGCAAGCTCCGTCGCGGGTCGTTCACCAACCCCCGGCGTCCGTATGTCTTTGTCGGCGCTCGCCTGACGCTGTGCGGCGGGGGCTCTGCCTCCATCGGCGTGGCGGACCGCCCGAGCCCCCGCAGCCCGGACTTTCCGTTTCACGCCAATCGCGTCGCAGTGAAAAGACTTGGCGTTGACCCCGTGTGGATGATCTCGTACGCTCTCATGGGTCGTCTTTATGCGGAGAGCGCGAGTCGGGGCGCCCCGAGGGCGCCCGAGCGATCGTTCAGCGATCGGCGGCGGCTCGGAGCACGGATCCCGGAGATGGTCC
Organism: Thermoplasmata archaeon; assembly: GCA_030041735.1. Lineage (GTDB taxonomy): Archaea > Thermoplasmatota > Thermoplasmata > Lutacidiplasmatales > UBA184 > Lutacidiplasma. Next base: position 23,604 of record JASIBA010000096.1, read on the forward strand.
GCCGGACGAGATCGGTCGAGCGCTCATGCGGGCATAGTGTAGTCTGGTTATCACATAGGCTTGCCAAGCCTATAACCCGGGTTCAAATCCCGGTGCCCGCATCCCGATCCGTCGCCCGCAGCATCGATTGATTCGGAGGAACGCACCGGTTCGATGGCCCGCATCCGTCGCGTACGGACCCCGGGAGGCCGGTGGTTCGAGTACGTCTCGCAGGGCAAGGGGCCGGCCACGCTGCTGGTCCACCCGGGCGGCCCCGGCCTCACGTACCACTACCTGCGGGGTCTGCTGAAGCTCGCGAACGCGCACCTGCGGGTCGTCCTGTTCAACCCGCGGGGGGTCGGCCATAGCTGGCGCCCCCGCGTCGCCCGCGAGTACACGATCGGCGCGATGGCCGAAGACGTCGAGGCGATCCGCAAGGCGCTCAAGATCACCGAGCTCCACCTCCTCGGCTACTCGGCCGGCGGGTTCGTCGCCCTGGAGTACGCGAGCCGGAGGCAGGAACGCCTCACGTCGCTGCTGCTCTGCGCGACCGCCGGGAGCGCCGAGGAGGTGCGGGTCGCGAACCGGATGGCCCTCGGCCTGGCGCCCCCGAAGACCCGGGCGCTGATCCGGGAGCTCACCCGGGCGAAGGCGTTCGACTCCCC
>JASIBA010000013.1 GCA_030041735.1 Thermoplasmata archaeon
TGTTCTTCACGGAGGTCAACGGAGCGTACTCGTACTCGATCGCGGCGAATCCCGGCTGGGGTCAGAGCACGCTCCCGTACTCGGGGAGCCTCACGGTGAACGGGGGGCCGGTCACCGAGCCAACGTTGCTCTACAGCGAGGACGAGTTCGAGGTGACCTTCGAGGAGTCAGGATTACCCACCACTGACTCCTGGTACGTGAACGTCACGAGCGGTCCCTCGTTGTCGACCACGGGGGCGACCGACGTCCTCACCACGTACCTCCTCGACGGGAGCTACTCCTTCACCGTGGCCACGAACGACAAACGGTACGAGCCGTCGGCGTTCTCGCCCAATCCCCTCGTGGTGTCAGGTGCTCCCATCACCGTCAGCGGGAGCTTCTCGCTGGTGACGTATGCGATGACGTTCACGGAGTCAGGTCTATCGAGCGGAACGGATTGGAGCGTGACAGTCGGCTCCGGGACGCAATCCTCGACAGGAACTATGATCTCCTTCCCGGAAGCGAACGGGACGTACAGCTACACCGTGGCGCCCGTTGCGGGTTACGGGGTCTCGCCCGCCTCGGGCTCCCTGACTGTGGCCGGGGCGCCGGTCGCACAAGCGATTAGTTTCACCGCCGCCGGATTGACAGTGAGTCCGAGCCGCGGTCCCGTGAACTCGGCAGTGACCGTGTCGGGCGTGGGTTTCTCCCCGTCGACCACCGTGGCCTTGGTGTTCGACAGCGTGACGATCTCGAGCTGCTCGAGCGGCTCGCTCGCGACGACGGCCACGGGGACCTTCAGTTGCACCCTCAGGGTGCCGAGCGGAACTTCAGGAACGACCGTCACCGCCACAGGTTCCGGCGGCGTGAAGGAGACGGGCACCTTCACCGTGACGACGCTCAAGTTCTCGCTCGCTCCGAACCTCGGTCCCGTCGGCGCGACGGTGACGGCTTCCGGTACCGGCTTCTCGGTGAGCAGCCTCGTCGGCCTGGTGTTCGACGGGGTGACGATCACATCCTGCACCAGCGGGTCGTTGGTCACGAACTCGACCGGGGCGTTCGGCTGTACCTTTAGCGTGCCCGGCGGCACCAAGGGGACGACGGTGACCGCGACGGACGCGAGCGGTCAGAAGTCGACCAGCGTCTTCCTGGTTACGACGCCGGTGATCGTGGTGGTCCCCGGCCAGGGTCCGATCGGAGCGATCGTCGCAGTGGCCGGCGCCGGCTTCTCCCTGTCGAGCAGGGTGGGACTCGTCTTCGACGGCGTGACGATCTCGAGCTGCAAGGCCGGGTCGTTGACAACGGACAGTTTGGGATTGTTCGCCTGTACGTTCAGCGTCCCCAGCGGTACTTCGGGGACGACCGTCGTCGCCACGGACGTGGGTGGCGCGAAGGCGACCGGCACGTTCACGGTCACGACGCCGAAGATCACCCTGAGCGCGAGTTCGGGGGCCGTGGGATCGACCGTGACCGTCTCGGGGACCGGGTTCTCGGTGGACAGCACGGTGGCGCTGGTCTTCGATGGGGTGACGATCTCGAGCTGCAAGACCGGATCGTTGTCGACGGGAATCACGGGGACCTTCAGTTGTACCTTCAAGGTCCCTAGCGGCACCTCGGGAACGACCGTCACGGCGACGGATGCCGGCGGCCAGGTGGCGCTCGGCAAATTCACCGTAACGTGACGAGCCTCGGCGGTCCCCCGGTCACGCCGCCGTCCGGCCCGGCGAAGTCTCCCTCCGCATGGGGCTCGGCACGGAGCGGCCCCGGGGAGAGACCGTCCCCTCCGTCCCCGGCTCGGGACCCCCCGACCGTTTATTCGGGGAGCTAGTTTCGAGGGCCGTGCCCGACGGACGCCGTCGACTCGCCGCGATCATGTTCCTCGACATGGTCGGTTGGTCCGCGCTCGCGCAGCGCGACGAGTCCCTGGCCCTGAAGCTGGTCGACGAGCAGCGCAAGCTCGTTCGCCCAGTCTTCGGTCGGTTCGCGGGGACCGAAGTCAAGACCATGGGCGACGGCGCGTTGGTCGTGTTCGACAGCGCGCTCGACGCCACCGAGTGCGGGGTGGAGATCCAGCGACAGTTGTTCGAGCGGAATCGGGAGGCGGTCGGAGAGAGGATCGAGATGCGGGTGGGCGTCCACGTCGGCGACGTGGTCCATACGACGGACGATGTCTTTGGGGACGCGGTCAACATCGCGTCCCGCGTGGAACCTCTCGCGGAGGCAGGGGGAGTCTGCGTCACGGGCCCCGTCTACGAGCAAGTCCAGAACAAGATCGCGTACCCGTTCCGCCTCGTCGAGCGGGCCGTGCTCAAGAACATCGCCGCCCCGGTGAGCGTGTATCGGATCGAACTCCCGTGGACACCGCCGAGCCTTTCCGAGGCGACTCCGTTCACCGATCGGAAAGAGGAACTCGACCACCTGCGGCAGGCGTGGACCGGACTGGCCGCGAAGGGCGGATCGGTCATCGCCATCACGGGCGAGGCCGGTGTCGGGAAGACCCGCCTGGCGGAGGAACTGATATCGCTGGCGGAGCGGGACGGCGCGCGCGTGCTGCGCGGAAAGGCCGATCGAGGAGGATTCTCCGCGCCGTTCGCCCCTTGGTCCCAGGCCGTGCGGGGGATGGCGCGCGAGCTCCCCAACCCGCTCCTGAGCAAGTTCTGTGCCGATTGCGCCGTCGAAGTCGTGCAGCTGGTCCCGGAGTTGCGGCCCCGGTTAGGCGGGGGATCCGAGGAGCCGCCCGGCGAAGTCCTCTCCGAGGAGCGACTGTTCGAGGGCGTCCTCCGGCTCCTGGGGAACATCAGCCGCGCGGCGCCCGTCCTGGTGCTGCTCGACGATGTCCAGTGGGCCGACAGCGCCTCTCTCCATCTCCTGCAGTACGTCGCCCACCGGCTGGCCGACTATCGGGTCCTCCTGCTACTGGCCTATCGGGACGCGCAGACGCCGGAGGTGGGCGGGCTGGAGAGCCTCGTCGACGGGATGGTCCGCGACCGACGGATGGACCTGGTTCGGCTGCAACGCTTCGACTCGGACACCTCGCTTCAACTCCTGCGCCAGATGCTGCGGGGCCGGCTGCCGGCGTCCGGAGGCGAGCTCGCCGGCCGTCTGTACGAGAAGTCGGGAGGCAATCCCATGATCCTGGAGGCCATCGTCCGTACTCTGGCGGGCGAGGGCTCGCTCGTTTGGACCGAACAGGGCTGGGGGCCCAAGGCCGGCGTCGACATCCGCCTTCCGCCTGGGATCCAGTCCGACGTGCGCCAGCGGCTGGCCCGGCTCACGCCGGCGACCGTGGAGATCCTCCGTCAGGCCTCCGTCCTCGGCCCGCGGTTCTCGTTCGACGCCCTCCAGCGGGTCACGAATGCTCCGCCCGACGAGCTGCTCTCTCGGATGGAAGAAGGGATCCAAGCCCACATCCTGGAGGAGCGGACGATCGGTTCCGGTCGGTCCGCCTATGCCTTCACGGACCGGGCGGTGCCCGAGACGCTCTACGACGGGATCAGCCTCGTGCGCCGAGCGCGCTACCACTCCACGGTGGCCCGGGTGTTGGAATCCATGGCGGCCGGGGGATCGCGAATTCCACCGGCGCAGCTCGCCCACCACTTCCTCCGAGCCAACGAGTACGACAAGGCGCTCGAGTACACCCTGCGGGCGGCGCAGGAGTCGGTGCGCCTCTTCGCCCGAGAGGAAGCCCTCCGACAGTATGCGACCGCCCAGGAGCTACTGGAGTCGCAACCCGACGAGAAGCGGCGGGCCGAGGTGATGTTCAACATCGGAGAGCAGCAGGACCTCCTCGGTCGCCACTCCGAAGCATATCGGACGCTGAGGGAGGCCGCCGAGATCTACGAACGCCTCGGGCTGACCGCCGAGGCGGGGGGCGTGTACACGAGCATCGCCCGGCGCCTCACGTACCGGAACGAACCTGTCCGGGCCGCCGAGCATCTCGAGCAGGCCCGGCGCCTCCTCGAGTCTGGTCCCCCGAGCCTCGAACTGGCGCGGCTGTACGACACCATGGGTTTGGTCATGTACCAGGACGTGCGGCTGCCCGAAGCCGCCGAGAACTGGCTGCGGGCCATCGACATCGCGGGGAAGGTCGACGCGTTCCGTATCGGAGCGAGCGCGCGACGGATGCTCGCGTCGACCTTCCCT
>JASIBA010000097.1 GCA_030041735.1 Thermoplasmata archaeon
GGGCAGGAAGATCGCGAGCGCCACCCCCACCAGATAGATCGCTCCGAGCGCGAAGTGGCGCTCGAACGGCACCCGCGTCTCCGTCGGCCGCCGGAGGAGTTGCCGGTCCGTCAGCGCCGCGAGCACCGCCATCGCGAGGAGCGCCGCATCGTACACGAGGGGCAGGCCGAGCGCCGCGCCGAAGAGCGCGAGGAACCCCAACGCCACGGCGTGGAGGACCGGCACCAGGCGAGCGGCGCGCTCGGGCCCGAGGCGGACCGGTACGGATCGCAGACCGAGCTCCCGGTCGCTCGCGAGGTCGCCCAGGCTGTGGATCGTCTCGAACGCCGTTCCCCACGCGAGGAGACCCGCGACGGCGAGCAGGGCCGCCCCGGGAAGGGTCCCCTGGACCGCGATGTAGACGGCACCGGGGGTGATCGCCTCCACAACCCCGAGGAACGCCGTCGTGAACGACGTGACCCGCTTCGTGTAGCTGTAGCCGAAGACGAGGGCGAGCGCGACGGGGGCGAGCACGAAGGCGAGCGGGTTGAGCAGGTAGGCCGCGACGATCAGGACCGCCCCGTTCCCGAGGGCGAACGCGAGCGCGAACGCCGGGGAGGCTCGTCCGGACGGGAGGAGTCGGTCGCGCGTCCGCGGATTCCGCGCATCGAACGCCCGGTCTGCATAGCGATTGAAACTGTGACCGGCGTTGCGCGCCGCGATGAACGCGATCACGATCAGGACGAACGTCCGCAGCGACGGGAGACCGTCCGCGGCGAGGATCAGGAAGGCGAGGGCGAACGGCAGGTTCAGCCCGAGGTTCTGGATCTCGAGGAAGCGACCTAGCTCCCGCGCGCGCGGTCGGGGCGGGTTCGCGGGCGCGCTCACCGACCGGATCCGCCGAGCAGACGGGCGAGCGCCGGCTCGGCCCGGACGATCTCGAGGGCCCGGCGGGCCGCCTCGGGATCCGACCGGATCTCCTCCGGCCAGGGTCGAGGGAACCCGTCCTCGGGGCGCTTCCGCGTCGCGTCGATCCCGACCTTGCCCCCGAGATTGGGCACGGGGTTCGAGATCGAGAGCTGGTCGACCGGTCCCTCGACGAGCTCGAGATCGCGCGCCGGGTCCGCCTGCAGGCCCACGCGGTAGAGCACCTCGTTGAGGTCGTGGACGTTGACGTCCTCGTCGACGACGACGAGGTAGCGCACGAACATCATCTGCCCGAGCCCCCAGAGCGCGTGCATCACCTTGCGCGGGTGGCCGGCGTAGCTCTTCCGGATCGCGACCACGCCGACGTTGATGAACAGCCCGGGCACGGGCAGGTCCATGTCCACGATCTCGGGCAGCACGAGGCGGACGACGGGCAGGAAGACCCGCTCGACCGCCTTGCCCAGGACCGAGTCCTCGGTCGGCGGCTTGCCCGTCACCGTGGTGAGATAGACCGGACGCTCGCGGCGCGTGATGCGCGTGACGTGCATCACGGGGAACGGCTCGGGGGCCGAGTAGTAGCCGGTGTGGTCGCCGAACGGCCCCTCGATCTTGCGCTCCGTGGGATCGACGTAGCCCTCGAGCACGATCTCGGCCTGCGCCGGGACCTCGAGGGGCACCGAGCGCGCGGGCACGAGCTCCACCGGTTCGCCGCGGAGGAAGCTCGCGAAGACGAGGTTGGAGATCCCTTCGGGCACCGGCGCCAGACCCGAGAACACCGTCGCCGGATCGGCGCCGATCGCGGCAACCACGGGCATCCGCTCGCCGCGGGCCGCCCACTTCCTCAGGTTGCTCGCGCCGACCCGGTGGATCTGCGCATGGAAGCCGAGCGTGTCCGGCCCGTACTGCTGCAGCCGGTAGATTCCCGCGTGCGCCTCCCCGGTCTCGGGGTCCGACGTGATCACCACGGGGAACGTGATCGTGCGGCCCCCGTCCTTGGGCCAGCACTTGAGGATCGGGAGGCGGTCGAGGTCGACCGTCGCTTCCTCGACCTCCTGCGCGGGCCCCGACCGGACCCGCTTCGGGGCGAGCGAGCGCAGGGTCGAGAGCGCCTCGATCGTCCCCGAGAGGTCGCGCATCGCCCCCAGGATCCCGGCCGGGGGCCGCAGGTGGACGAGGCGCCCGATGCGGTCGGCGACCGCGTCGAGATCGGGGGCGTCCAGCGCGAGCGCGATCCGGCGGGGCGAACCGAGCAGGTTCGTCACGATCGGCATCGCCGCGCCCTGGACCGCCTCGAACACGAGGGCCGGACCGTCCGCGGCGATCACCCGCTGGGTTACCTCGGTGACCTCCAGATCGCGCGCGATGGGGCGCCGGACGCGGACCAGATCGCCGGCGGTCTCGAGCCGTTCGAGGAACGCGCCGAGGTCCCGGAACGGCATGGGGGCGGCCGAGCCGTCCGCCTTATTTAAACGGCCGAGCCCGCCGGCGCGGGTTCATATGGGAACCCCCGCTCCGCGCCCGAGGGATGCAGTCGGTCACGCTCGAGTTCCGCACCGAGGACCTCGCGCTCCTCGGTCTGTTCCCGCCGGGGCTGTTCGAGAAGTACGAGGAGATCGAGCTGCTGGAGACGCTCCGCCTGGAGCAGGGGTGGCGGCTCCAGCTCCTCCGCGTGCGCCGGAAGGGACCCCTCCGCACGGCGGCGGAGCTCGAGAAGGAGTCGCGCCGCATCCGGGCCCTGTACGGCCTCGAGAGCTTCGAGCTGGTGGAGCGCCGGCCCCGCACCCGCGACTACATCGTGCTCGTCCGCCAGCGGAACCCGGAACGACTGCGCCGCCTGCTCTCGCTCGCCGGCGGGGAGATCGCGCCCACCGCTCCGTTCCGGCTCGACGCCGACAAGGTCGTCGCCTCGTTCCGCGGCGAGGAGCGGGCCCTCCGCCGGGTGCTGCGGCGGCTCGACCGGGAGGAGTTCCCGTACCGCATCCTCCGCTCGTCCGCGCGCCCGTTCGTGCCGGGGGACGCAACGCCGGTCCTGACGCCCCTCCAGGCCCACCTCCTGACCCGCGCCTGGGTCCTCGGCTACTACGCGGTGCCGCGCCGGATCACGCTGACGCGGCTCGCCCGCCTCGCCGGCCGCAGCGCCCCGGGTCTCGGCAAGGTGCTGCGGCGGGCGGAAGCTCGCCTCGTCGCGCGGTGGCTCGCGTCGGAAGGCGCCGTCGCCGAGGAAGCGCCGCGCGCCGGCGCGACCGCGCGGGAAGCGTAAAGAGCGTCGAGCCCTCCGCGCGTCGATGGGCCGACGCGCGCGGGCGATCGTGGCCGAGCGGGTGGCGGACGCGCCGCCCGTCGACCTCCCGGCCCGCGCGACGCCCGGGTCCGCGTGCCTCGACCTCGCGGCGGGCGAGGAGGTCGAGTTGACCCCGGGTCGGGTCACGCTCGTGAGGACCGGCCTGAAGCTCCGCTGCCCGCCCGGCACGTTCCTGGAGGTGCGGCCCCGCAGCGGGCTCAGCTCGCGCGGAGTGCTCATGGTCAACGCCCCCGGGACGATCGACCGGGACTACGCCGGGGAGGTGCGCGTTCCGCTCACCTACCTGTTCGAGGGGACCTACCGGATCCAGGTCGGGGACCGGATCGCCCAGGTGCGCCTGGTCGAGGACGTCCCCGCCGGGATACGCCGGGGCCGAGTCGCACCGGTCGCCGGCCGCGGCGGGGGATTCGGCAGCACCGGCCGCTAGGCGCCGGGGTAGAGCGTCGTCTGGACGGTCTTCGGCCGTGGGGGGGCGAGCCCCTGGCCGGTCTCCGCGTCGGCCTGCACCTTCTCGAGCATATCGTGCATCCGTCGCTCGCGGGCGGAGGCGGCGCGGTTCAGCCCGACGTCCCGGGTGCCTTCGGCGACGAGCACGATCGCGCGACCCGACCGGGCCCGTCCGGTACGGCCGCGCCGCTGGATCGTCCGGATCACGTCGGGGACCGGCTCGTAGAACACGACCAGGTCGGTCGCGGGGATGTCGAGGCCCTCCTCGGCCACCGAGGTCGCCACGAGGCAGTTCACCGTCCCGGCGCGGAAGGCGTCGAGGACCCGGATCTGCTCCTTCTGGGAGAGCCCGCTGTCGTCGCCGTGGGCGGCCTGGCCGACGAATCGGGCGGGGCGCACGGCCGGGTCCTTCAGACGCTCGAGCTCGAGGACGAGCCGATCGACCGTGTCCCGGTACTGGCCGAACACGATGACGCGGGCGGCGGGGTTGCGCCGGAGCTCGTCGGCCACGATCCCGACCGCCCGCGCGATCTTCGGGTGCTCGAGGGTGACCGATTTCAGCCGACGCTGGACCTCCTCGACGTCGGGGTCGGTGAGGAAGGCGCGGGTGGCGGGCGTCATGCGCTGGCCCGGCGCCGGCGTCTGGCGCGCCAAGAATTCCCGGAGCGCGTCCACGCCCTGGGTCTCGATGAGCTCGAGCGCGTGGAGCAGCTTCATCGCGGCCGCCTGGGCGGTCACCGCTCTCCACAGCTGGGGGGCCGGCTCCCCGCTCGCGCGCACGCCGGCGATCGCGCCGTGGAGCCGCTGGCCCGCGTCCAGCACCGCGCGCCGTCCGACCTCGCCGGCCGGCACCAGGTCGAGCGAGCGAAGGACCTGGATCTGCCGCTGCGCGGCGGCCCGCAGCCGGATGGCGAGGTCGCGCACCTCGGGCGGTACCGGGACCTCGATCGTCTCGACCCCGATGCCGTGGATGTACGGGGCGACGTCCGGGGAGCGGTCGGTGCGGTACTCGAACCGCTCGATCCCGAGGTGGCTCCACACTTCCCGGATCCGAGCCAGCGACCCCCCCGGGGACGCGGTCATCGCGAGCACCCGAGCGTTCGGTCCGTCCCGGTTCGCCTCCGCGATCGCGACGTACGGGTAGTCGCCCACCGCCCGGTGGGCCTCGTCGAACACGAGGAGGTCGATCGTCGCGAGCGGGAACCCTCCTTCCGCGAGGTCGTTCGCGATGACCTGCGGCGTCGCGACGATGACCTGCGGCGGCCGGAGCATCTCGGCCCGACGCTCCGGCGGGATCGCGCCCGTGAGCGCGAGCGGGGTCGGCGCGAACAGGGCGTCCGCGACGCTCCGGGCGTGCTGGACGACGAGCGGGCGGGTCGGAGCGAGGAACAGCACGGACCTCGTCGGATGGCGGAGGAGGTACTCCGCGATCACCCGCAATGCGATCGCGGTCTTGCCGAGACCCGTCGGCAGCACGACCAGCGTGTTGTGGGCGACCGCGGTCTCGACGATCCGCTCCTGGTAGAGGCGGTCGTCGAGGGCGCCGGGTCGGATCCGCGGGTGCTCGACGGCGGTCACCGCTCCCTCCGCGCGACTGGAGCGACCGGCACTTAATTAGAGGCCGTCATCGCAGCCGCCGATGCTCCCGCTCTGGGTCGAGGCGCTGCTGCTCCTCGGCGCGCTCCTGGTCCTCCTGTTCCAGGGCGTGGCGCTGCTGTTCGCGTTCCAGATCACGCGGCTGAAACCGCTCGGGGCGGCCGTCGTCCCGGCTCCGCAGGGGCGCGTGAGCGTCGTCATCGCGGCCCGCAACGAGGCGTCCGACCTCGGCCCGACCCTCGACGGGGTCCTCGCCCAGGACTACCCCGATCTCGAGGTGATCGTGGTCGAGGGAGGCTCCACCGACGGGACCCGCGGGGTCATCACGGCGCGGGAGCCGGCCGTGAGGCTCCTGGAGGAGCCGCCGCTGCCCCCCGGCTGGGTCGGCAAGAACTGGGCCTGCTGGACCGGGGCGAACGCGGCCACCGGGACCTGGCTCTTCTTCCTGGACGCGGACGTGCGGCTCGCTCCCGCCGCGGTCCGCACGGTGATCGAATGGGCCCGGTCCGAGGGAGCCGATCTCGCCTCGATCGGCCCGCAGGTCGAGACGGTCGGGTTCTGGGAGCGCGTCGTGATGCCGTTCTACGTGCAGGTCGTGCTGACCTACTTCCGGACCCCGCGGATGCACCGACCGGGGTCGCGCGCGGCGATGGCGAACGGCCAGTGCTGGGTGACGCGGCGGGACGAGTACTTCGCGCGGGGCGGTCACGAGGCGGTGCGCGGCCAGGTCCTCGAGGACGTCGCGATCGCCCGGCGCTACCGCGCCGCCGGCCGGACCCTCCGCTTCGCGTGGACCCCCGAGCTCGGTCGGACCCGCATGTACGCCGACCGCCACGAGATGTTCGAGGGGCTGCTCAAGAACGTGCATGGGCTCGACTTCTCGGCCGCCCGGATGGTCGGCTTCCTGGCCGGGCTGGTCAGCCTGTTCCTTCTTCCGCTCGGCCTGCTGCCGCTGGGTCTCGCGACGGGCAGCCTCGCGCTCACGGCGGTGGGCGCCGTCCTCTACGTCGCCCTGTTCGGCAAGCACGTGGCGTTCGACGCGGCGATCGGCACCCCGGCCTACTATGGACTGCTGTACCCGCTCGCCGTCGCCTGGTACCTCGTACTGGTGACGACCTCCCTCGTGCGGGGGGTCCGCCGCCGGCCGATCGCGTGGAAGGGTCGGGAGTACCCGGTCGGGCCCTAGAGGGGCCGCGAAGCGCTATCAGACCGCGCCGCTCGGACCCTCGGAGACCCATGTCGAGCCCGGACTCCGCGACGTACGAGCTCCTGATCGGCGGCCGGGAGGCCCCCGGAACCCGGGGCGAGCGCCAGGCGCTCACCGACCCGGCGAGCGGGCAGGAGGTCGCCCGCGTCGCGGTCGGCTCGGCCGACGACGCGCGGGCCGCCCTGGAGGCGGCCGAGGGTGCGTTCCGGGAGTCGAACTGGGCTTCGGACGACGGCGCGCGACGCGTGAAGGCCCTGCTGAAGCTCGCCGGGCTGGTCGAGGCCCAGGCGGAGTCGCTCGCGCAGCTCGAGACGCGCAACATGGGGAAACCGCTGCGCGAATCCCGCGGCGACATCGCCTACGTGGTCCGGACGCTCGAGTACGTGAGCGGGCTCGCCGACAAGGTCGAGGGCGAGACGATCCCGGTCCCGGGCGCCCGGTTCGACTACACGCTCCGCGAGCCGGTCGGCGTGACCGTCCACATCGCCCCGTGGAACTATCCGCTGCTGCTCTCGGTGCGTTCGCTCGCGCCCGCGCTCGCGGCCGGGAACGCCGTCGTCTTGAAGCCCGCCAGCCTCACGCCCCTTTCGGCGGTCGCGTTCGCGCGGCTCGCGCGCGACGCGGGTCTCCCCGACGGCATCCTCAACGTGGTGAGCGGTCCGGGGCGCGAGGTCGGCGAGGCGCTCGTGGACGACCCCCGCTGCGCCTCGGTGACGTTCACCGGGAGCGCCGAGGTCGGGCGGCGGATCGCCGAGCTGGCGGCGCGCCGGTTCGTGCCGGCGACGCTCGAGCTGGGCGGCAAGGGCCCGGTGATCGTGTTCCCCGACGCCGATCTCGATCGCGTCGCGCGCGGGATCGGCTACGGCATCTTCGGCAACGCGGGCCAGATGTGCTGGGCCGCCTCGCGCCTCCTGGTGCACGAGAGCCTGCGGCCGGCCCTGGTCGACCGCGTGCGGGCCGCGGCCGAGGCGCTGAAGCTCGGGCCGGGGTGGGAGGACGGAGTGGAGATGGGTCCGCTCGTCTCCGCCGACCAGGCCCGCCACGTCCTGGAGTACGTCACCGACGCACGCGACGCGGGCGGCCAGGTCGTCACCGGCGGCGAGCGGGCCCACGGCCCGCGCTTCGACGCGGGCCACTTCGTCCGACCGACGGTCCTCGCGGACGTGCCGCCGACCTCGCGCGCGGTGCGGGAGGAGATCTTCGGGCCGGTTCTCACGGTCGCCTCGTTCCAGGACCCCGAGGAGGCGATCCGTCTCGCGAACGACACGACGTACGGTCTCCTGGCGGCGGTCTGGACCAAGGACCTCGGGCTCGCCCACGCGACCGCGCGACGACTCGAGGCCGGCATGGTCGTCGTGAACGAGGCCCCGGTCTCGTTCCCCCAGACCCCATTCGGGGGCTTCAAGGGGAGCGGGCTCGGGTACGAGCAGGGGGCCCGCGCGCTCGAGCCGTACACGCGCCGCAAGAACGTTCTCCTCAACCTGGGCACCCCGAAGCGGAAGGGGTAGCCGACGGGGACCCGGACGGGTCGCGGACCTGGTTCGTACGAAATCCCAAAAGAACCCCCCTGGGTCGATGCCCCGATGGCCTCGACTCCGCCGTCCGACCCGAGCCCCGGCACCTGGGGTGCCTGCCAGTTCTGCGGCGTCGCGGTCCCGCCCGGGTCCCCCACCTGCCCGATCTGCGGGGCGGCGAACCCGGTGCCCGCCGCCGCGCTCCCGAGCGCGAGCCGCCGGGTCCGCCGGCGCATCCGGCTCACGGGCGCCTTCCGCACGATCATCGTGGTCACGGTCGTGGTCGGCCTGGCCTACGCGCTCATCTCGGCGGTGATCGCGGGTCCGCCGGTGGTCGCCGACCCGTTGACGACCGCGGCGTCGTACACCATCGGGCCCGGCAACTTCACGGTGATCGCGGGGAACATCACGGGCGGGGACTACGTGGTCGGCAACTGGTCGAGCGTCAACCCGCCGGGCATGGACATCGGGGTCGCGGTCTACAACCAGAGCCAGTACCTGTGGTTCTCGGCGGGCACCGGCTCGCCCGGGGTCCAGTGGAACAACACGCCCGCCGCGAGCGGCCGGATCGTGTTCTCGGCCGCGTACACGGACCTGTACTACTTCGTGATCACGAACGTGCTGCCGCCGTCGGCGCACATCAACGTCACCGTCTACGTGACGACGACGTACGAGTCAAACGTCGGGGACGACGGGTTCGCCTGAGCGGTCAGTCCGGCTCGGCCGCCGCGGCATCGACCGGCGGGCTGAACTCCGTCCGGTGGAGGTACTGCGGGGGCACCTGGTCGACGAGGAAGACGGTCTTCCCGGCCTGCATGATCACGATGCCGTCGGCGCGCGCCTTGCCCGCGTCGATCTCGAGGATCACGGGCGCCGGCGTGCGGACGGCGCCCGCCGAGTGGGCGTCGAGCGCGGTCTTCGAGAGGTGGACCTTCCGCCGGTCCGAGGGTTTCAGCCCGACCTCGAGGACGATCGTCGCCTCCTCCGGGGTCACGGGATAGTACAGGTGGTCCGGGATGTTCAGCGTCGGCAGGTCGAGCTCGACCTCGACCGTGTGGGCGTACGTCGCCCGGATCCGATCGTCGCGCACCTCGTACCGGCCCTTCGAATCGGTCTCGGCGATCGCGACCAGGTGGACGACCCGGAGCCAGTGGTACGCGGGGTGCTTCGACTGGATCGCGCGCACGATCTGCGCGAGCGGGATCCAGCCCTTCGGATCGATCGTGAGCTGGTAGCGGTCCGGGAAGTGCCGCAGGATCCCCGTCAGGATGCGGCCCAAGTGGTCGAGCTCCCGGTCGTTCATCAGGAACTTCCCGGGCTGCTGGCAGACCGGGCACGCCTCGGCCCGGAAGAAGCCGTGCTGGGGGCACTCCTTCAGCATCGCGTCCGACGCTCCCGCTACGCCTTGACCTTGTCCGCTTTCTTCTCGAAGTCGGTGAGCAGATCGCCGTACAGCTCGGCGAGGTCCTTCAGCACCCGCTTGAGGACCTGCTGCGGCTTCTCGCCCTTGGTCTTGACGAGCAGGGTGGGCCGCTCGAGGTAGGGGTGGCCGAGGTAGTAGCGCGCCTCCACGACCTTCTCCTCCTTCTGGAGCGCCTCGACCAGCGGGATGAGGAGGGTCTCCTCGCCGCGCGGCAGCTCGACGCGCAGGAGCTCGTTGGACTTTTCGACGACGCGAATCTCCATCGACGGACTCGGGAGACCGCCCACCTGAGGTCGGTTCTTAAGCGTGGCGGCGAACGGATTTCACGCGCAGGACCCAGCGGGGACGGAACCCCTGCTCCTCGTAGAGCGCGGCCGCCCCGTCGTTGCCCGCGAGATGGCCGAGGACGACCTCCCCGAACCCCTCGGCGGCGAGCCGATCCTCGGCGGCGCGGAGCAGGGTCCGCCCGAGGCCGCGCCGACGGAACCGGGGCGCGACGTGCAGCTCCCGGATCTCGGCCGCGGTTCGACGGGCAGCCCGCCCGGCCGCGCCGCGGGACCAGGGCTCGTCCGTCGGCCCCGCGACGACGAAACCTCCGGGCTGGCCGTCGAGCTCGGCGACGAGGACGAACGTTCCCCGGGGCCAGGAACGGTGGAGCGCGTCCTCGAACCATGCGGCCGCCTCCCCGCGGCGGACCGGGGGATGCCGATCGCGGTCGAGCCGCCGCATCTCGCGCTGCGTCCGGTCGGCGAGCGAGACCACGAACGGCCGGTCCTCCTCCCGGAACGGCCGGACCCTCGCCGCGGTACGCGGGGACCGGGACCGCGGGCCGGATCGGGGCATGGCGCGCGACGGACGCCCTCGGCGCGAGATAAGCCACGCTTCCGGTCCGACGCGGCTATAACCGCGGCCGACTCGTCGCCCCCCGCGCGATGAAGTTCCTCGTGGTCGGGGGCGGCGCGCGCGAACACGCGATCGCGGCGACGCTCGTCCGCGCGGAGGCCGAGATCGTGGTCGCGAGCTCCAACGCGAACCCCGGGCTCGACCGCCTCGCCGCGACCGCCGCGCGCCTCGATCCGACCGACGCCACCGCGGTGACGGCGCTCGCCCGGAAGGAGAAGGTCGCCGCGGCGGTGATCGGACCCGAGGCCCCGCTCGCGGCCGGGGTCGCGGACGCGCTCCGCGCGGCCGAGATCCCGACGGTCGGCCCCTCGAAAGCGGGTGCCCAGATCGAGACCTCGAAACTGTTCTGCCGGGAGCTCCTGAAGCGGCACGGGCTCGCGGTCTCGCCCCGCTGGTCCGCGCCCGCCTCGGTCGACGCGGTCGACGCCGCGATCGAGGAGATCGGCGGACCGTTCGTCGTGAAACCGAGCGGCCTCACGGGCGGCAAGGGCGTGTGGGTCCAGGGGTCCGATTTCGACGACCCGCGGGAGGGCGCGATCTACGCCAAATCGACCCTGATCCAGGGCGGCCGGGTCCTCCTCGAGGAGAAGCTCGACGGCGAGGAGTTCAGCCAGATGGCGTTCGTCACCGACGACGGCGTCTACCCGATGCCCGCGGTCCAGGACTACAAGCGCGCGCTCGAAGGGGACCGCGGCGGCAACACCGGCGGCATGGGCTCCTACTCGCAGCGCGACCACACGCTGCCGTTCCTGCCGGCGGCGGACCGGGCCACGGCGATCGACATCCTGCGCCGGACGATCGACGCCCTGCGGGCCGAGGGGATCGGGTACCGCGGGATCCTCTACGGCGGATTCATGCTGACCGCCCGGGGCCCGGTCCTGGTCGAGTACAACGCCCGCTTCGGCGACCCCGAAGGGATCAACGTCCTCACCCTCTACGAGGAGGGCGACTTCGCTGACCTGATGTACGGCGTCGCCACGGGGCGGGTCGATCCCAACCTCGTCCAGTTCCGACTCCGCTCCACGGTCGTCAAGTACGTCGTGCCCCCGGGCTACGGGGACCGACCGCGGCCCGGCGGGGTCGTCGAGCTCGACGCGAACGCGATCGAGGCGGAGGGCGTGCACGTCTTCTACGGATCCGTCGACGCGGCCGGACCGGGCGCGGTGCGGCTCTCGGCGTCGCGCGGGATCGCGCTGGTCGGTGAGGCGAGCGCCATCCACGAGGCGTCGACGCGCGTGGAGACCTCGCTCCGGCACCTGACGGGCGAGTTCTACGTCCGCCACGACGTCGGGACGAAGGAGAACCTCGCCCAGCACGTCGAGCACATGCGCCGGCTCCTCGCGCCCGGGGCCCGGCCGAGCCCCCTGCCCCTCAGCGTCGCCCCGGCCGCGGCGCCCCCCTCGAGCGCCGGCGCCCCCGACCAGCTGATCGGCTGACGGCGCGGCCGGCGACCGGGAGCGAGCGGAATGGACCTGTTCACGCACGTCATCTTCGCCTACCTGCTCTCGTTCGTGATCTGGGGGCCGGCGGCTCCCCAGTACATCGCCGCCGGCGCGCTCGCGGGCGGCCTGCCGGACGCGGACATCCTCCTGTTCCCGCTGACCCGCTGGTTCCCGCGGCTCCACCACCGGGGGATCGTCCACACGATCCTGGGGGTGACCGTGATCGCGGCGGTCGGGAGCGTCCTGGTCCCGTACCTCCCGTACTTCACCCACGCCTCGACGCTGCTCTATTTCGTCGCGATGGAAGTGGGCGGCCTGTCGCACCTCGTCCTCGACGGCTTCACCAACTACGC
>JASIBA010000014.1 GCA_030041735.1 Thermoplasmata archaeon
CCGGTGCGTCCGCTCGGCCTCGCGACCTCGCTCTGCCCGATCTCGCTCGATCTCTCGGCGAGGGCCGGGGTCTCCGAGGCCTAGCGGTCGGCGCAATCCGCACCCCCGAGTCGCCGGACTGGGCCAAACTCTGATATACGTGTCCATACACATCGCAGGTCGATGTACCAGTCCTCGGGCGGCTTTGAGGCATCACGTCTCAGTTTGGAGCGCGAGCTCGCGTCGTACGGAGTCATTTCCGGCCGGGGTTCGAGCGCCGCCACGGGAGGCCGCGCCTTCGAGCGTCGGGGCAACGGTCTCACTCAGGAACGGAACGGGTACGGGACGGAGGGTCTCGAGCGGGGATCTCGCACGCGCCCGGTCAACGGCGACGGCCCGGCCGAATCGGAGCTCGGCGCGCCGGAATCCCCGGCGACCGTCGTGCAGGGCCTCCGGCTGCTCGGTCTCTCCCCGCGCGAGGGGAAAATGTTCCTGGCTCTGATCCGGGGCCCGCTCGGGGCACGGGAAGCCTCCGAGGTGGCGGGTCTCCACCGCGCGACCGGGTACCGCGTCCTGCTGAGGCTCCTGGACCGGGGCCTGGTGTCGGGGAACGGTCGGAACCCGCAGGCCTTCCACGCCGTCAGTCCGGCGGTGCTGTTCCGACGCCTGGAGCTCTTCTATCGGGACGAGACCGAGATCCCGGGACATTTCGCCGAGGCGCTCGTCCACGGTTCCGAACCTGCGATGGCCCGGCCTCCCTCCCTTCCGGGCAGCCTCTCCGAGCGACCCCGCATCCTCGCGCCCGAGGGCCGTTCCCCCCATCCGGCGCTCCTGGTGCTCGGGGCCGCGAAGAGGTCGGCCACCGCCATCGTACGCCCGCTTTCCACGCCGGTCTCCTACCGCGCCGCGCTGGCCCGGACGCTGGGCCAGCTCGCGCGGAGGGGGGTTAACGTGCGCGTCGTGACGGACGCCACGCCGGCGGACTACCGCTTCAGTCGCGCGATCCACCGAGAGTCGGGCGGGGCC
This sequence comes from Thermoplasmata archaeon, assembly GCA_030041735.1. Taxonomy (GTDB): domain Archaea; phylum Thermoplasmatota; class Thermoplasmata; order Lutacidiplasmatales; family UBA184; genus Lutacidiplasma. The sequence continues at coordinate 1,006 of JASIBA010000014.1, forward strand.
CTGGCCGGTCTACAGGTCCGGCACTATTGTCCCCTCGCCGCGCACGTGTACACGGTGGACCGCGAGCGCGTCATCCGGCTGCCGACGCTCGGGGCGTCGAGCCGGATCCCCCCGGTAGCCGTCCTCCTGGACGACGCGGCGCGGGTGCGAGCCCAGGTCAGCCGGTTCGAGGGGCTCTGGGGCGAGGCCTACGGTGCGGTTCAGCCGCTCCGGTCGACGCGCGGCGCGTCTCCGCGCGCGATGCCGAGCGGTTGGGAATCGGGTCACGACGTCCCCACGTCGATCTCGTAGTCGAAGCGCCGGTCCCTGAGGCTACGAACGGGGGGGCGTCCGTTGGGCCGAGCACGCGCCGGCGGAATCGCGCGTGTTCGGCAAGGATTAAGCCCGACTTCGGGGTGATGCGACCCTCTATGGCGATCGTCCGGAGCAAGGCGCCCCTTCGGATCACGTTCGCGGGCGGCGGCACCGACGTCTCGCCCTATCCAGAGGAGAAGGGCGGCGCCGTCCTCAACTGCACCATCAACAAGTTCGCCTATGCGACGCTCGAGACGACCCCCGACGGCGAAGGGACGACCTCGGTGGAGTCGCTGGACTACAATCTGACGATCAACTATCAGAAGGAGTCGGACCTGGTCTACAATGGCGAGCTCGACTTGGTCAAGGCGACGCTGAAGACCTTCCGCGCGTCGCTGAGCGATGGGCACGGTGCCGATTCGATCCGGATGTTCCTGCACTCGGACGCGCCGGCCGGCGCGGGCCTCGGCGGGACGTCCACCATGTGTGTTGCGCTGGTCGGCGCCTTTCAGCGATACCTCCGGGAGCCGTGGACGCTCTACGAGGTCGCCGAACTCGCCTATCGCATCGAGCGGGAGGAGCTGGGGATCCGCGGCGGACGCCAGGATCAGTATGCCGCGACGTTCGGCGGCTTCAACTTCATCGAGTTCGCGGGGAACCGCACCATCGTGAATCCCCTGAAGGTCACGCCGGAGGTGCAGAACGAGCTGGCCTACCGGCTGCTCCTCTGCTACACGGGAGCCTCGCACTACTCCAACGACATGATCACGCAGCAGCAGGTGAACTACGCCGAGCGCCGCGCGGAGACGGTCGAGGCGCTGGGCGGGACCAAGCAGCTCGCCCTCGACATGAAGAACGAGCTCGTTCGCGGCAACCTCGACCAGATGGGACGGCTGCTCGACGAGGGCTGGCAGCTCAAGAAGCGGTTCACGGCGGGGATCTCGAACGACCGGATCGACCACCTCTATGCGAAAGCCCGGGAGGCCGGCGCGCTGGGCGGGAATCTGCTGGGGGCCGGGGGCGGCGGGTACATCCTCCTGTTCTGCGACTTTTCCCGGAAGGCCGACGTGGCCCGGGCGGTCCAGGACGCGGGAGGCGGCGTCACCGAGTTCTCCCTCGAGCCCAGCGGGCTCCAGACATGGCCGGTGCGCGCCTCCGAGGCCTAGCATGGATACGGCGCCGGCAACGCCTCCCCCGCCGTCGCGGCCCCGGCTGTCGGTCGTGCTGGCGACCCTGAACGAACGACCGAACCTTCCCGAAGTCCTGACGCGGGTCGGCGCTCAGAGCCTGCCCTCCCACGAGCTACTGATCGTCGACGACGGGAGCACGGACGGCACGCGCGAGTACGTCCGGGAGATGTCGGCGCGAGATCCTCGGATTCGGCTCCTGGAGCACGAAGGCAAGCAGACCACCCTCCGCGCGCAGTGCCAGGGCATCGAGGCGTCCCGGGGGGACTACGTGGTGATCATGGACGCGGACCTCCAGCATCCGCCCGAGCTGCTGCCGTCCCTCGTCGGCGCGCTTGAGGGCGGGGCGGCCCTCGCGATTGCGAGCCGCTACGCACCGGGAGGCTCCGCGGGTCCCCGAACCATCGGCCGGTGGACCCTATCGCGAGGGGCGGAGTGGCTGACCCGGTTGCTGCTTCCGCCGGCCCGGTCGGTGCGCGACCCCGTGTCAGGGTACTTCGCCTTCCGCCGGGACATATGGAAGCCTCTGAATCCGCTCTATCGCGGCTACAAGCTGCTGCTCTTCCTCCTGGTGATGGCCGAGGGCCAGCGGGTCGTCGAGATCGGGTTCGGATTCACCCCGCGCCCGGAAGGATCGAGCAAGGTCACTGGGAGCCGCGCCTTCGTCCGGGTCTTCGGAACCGAGCTCGTCCTGGCTCGTCGCTTCCGCGGGCGACTGAGAGGACAATCC
>JASIBA010000098.1 GCA_030041735.1 Thermoplasmata archaeon
TCCCAGCCGCGGACGGCGGGCGCGGTGCGCGGCGGGCGGCGGGACATCGGCGCCGCCGAAGGACGGCGGTGGAAAACCTTACCGTCCCGCGGGACTCCGCGCCCCCGATGCCGGAAGGGAACCTCGAGCGCACCCTGGTCGTGATCAAGCCGGACGGCGTCAAGCGGGGCCTCGTCGGCGAGATCCTGACGCGCTTCGAGCGCAAGGGGCTCACGATCGTGGCCGCGAAGATGCTCCGCGTCCCGCCCGAGCTCGCGCAGCGGCACTACGCCGAGCACCAGGGCAAGCCGTTCTACCCGTCGCTCATCCAGCACATCACCTCGGGTCCCGTGCTCGCGCTCGCCCTCGAGGGGCGCTCGGCGATCGCGGTGGTCCGCCTCCTCACCGGCGCGACGAACCCCCAGACGGCGACGCCGGGGACCGTGCGCGGGGACCTCGCGCTCGGGATCACCACCAACCTCGTGCACGCGTCCGACTCCGCGGAGTCGGCCGCGCGCGAGCTCGCGCTCTACTTCACCGCGGACGACTACCTCGGCTACGCGCGCGTCGGTGAGGAGCTCTTCTAGCCCGATGGCCGGGCTCGAGCCCGCCCTCAGGGCGCTCGCGGACGGCGGGATCATCGTCTATCCGACCGACACGCTGCTCGGCCTCGGGGTCCGTGCGGGGGACCGGTCGGCGGTCGCCCGCCTGCGCGCGCTCAAGGACCGCCCCTCGGGGATGCCGGTGTCGGTCGTCGTGAGCTCGACCGAGGAGGTCGAGGCGCTCGCCGACCTCTCGCCGATGGCCCGTCGTTTCGTCCGGACCCACCTCCCCGGCCCGTACACGGTGCTCGTGACCCCGACGCCCCGGGGTCGCGCGCGGGTCGCGCCCGAGATCCTCGGACCGGCCGGCCGTCTCGGCTTCCGGGTCCCCGACCACCCGCTCGCGCGCGAGCTCGCCCGCCGGGCGGGCCCGATCACGTCCACGTCGGCGAACCGGCACGGCGAGCCGCCGTGCGCGACCCCGGCGGAGGCGCGGCGGGCGTTCGGCCCCGCGGTGGCCGTCTATCTGTCCGGAGGTCCGCGCCCGTCCGGGCGCCCCTCCGCGATCGTCGACCTCACCGGCGACGCCCCGCGACCGGTGCGGCGGGGGTGAACCGTGGGCCCGACGGCCGAGGAGCTTCCACGGTGGCGCGCGGCGGCCCGGATCGCCTCGCGGGCGCGCGATCTCGGGGTCGGCTTGGTCGTGCCCGGGGCGCGGCGGCGCGACGTGGCCGACCAGATCGAGGCGTTCATCCGCGCGGAGGGCGCCGAGCCGGCGTTCCCGACCAACCTCTCGCGGAACGACGAGGCCGCGCACTTCACGCCCGGGCCGGACGACCCCGCGACGTTCGGGGCCGGCGACCTCGTGAAGGTCGACGTCGGCGCCCACCTGGACGGGGCGATCGCGGACACCGCGGACACGGTGGAGGTCGGCGGGACCCGTCGCTACGAGAACCTGATCCGCGCCGCGCGCGAGGGCCTGCGCGCCGGGATCGCCGAGGTCCGCGCCGGCGCCGAGATCGAGGCGATCGGCCGCGCGGTGGCGGCGGCGATCCGCGCGCGGGGCTTCAAGCCGATCGTCGACCTCACGGGCCACTCGATCGAGCGCTACCTTCTCCACGCGGGGACGTCGATCCCGAACGTCCCCGGCCACGCGTCGGGCCGGCTCTCGGAGGGCGAGATCATCGCGATCGAGCCGTTCGCGACGAACGGGGTCGGATCGATCGGGAACGGGCCGTTCGGGAACATCCTGCGCTTCCGCGCCGACCCCGGTCCGGCCGATCCCGTGCTCGCCCGCCTCTACGGCCGGTTCCGCACGCTGCCGTTCGCGACGCGCTGGGCCGACGCGCCCGAGGAGCGCGAGGCGCTCCGCCGGGCCCGGCGCACCCTGCAGTCGTACCCGGTCTTCGTCGAGCGGGGCCACGGCTGGGTCGCGCAGGCCGAGCACACCGTGCGGGTCGGCGCGGCGGGCGCCGAGGTCCTCAGCGCCCCGGTCGGTCCCTGATCGGGCTCAGGCCCGCGGGTTCGCGAACTCCGCGCGGGCGAGCGCCGCGCCCGCGACGATCGCCTCGAGCTTGCGGCGCGCGACGTCCAGGCTGCGCGTCCGCAGTCCGCAGTCCGGGTTGACCCAGATGCGCGCGGGGTCGCCGAGATACTTCGCGGCCCGCCGGATGCGGTCGGCGATGAGCGCCGGGCTCTCGACCTCGTCGCGGTGGACGTCCGCGACCCCGAGGCCGATCTCCCGGGTGTCGCCGTACTCGGCGAGCGCCTTCAGGACCTCGTAGCCGTCGCGGCCGTCCCGGTCCCGGTTCGCGAACTCCCAGGCCCACTGCCGGCACCGCTTCGCCTCCAGCAGCGTGGGGAGGAGGTCGCGGTACTCGGAGTAGCAGATGTGCATCGAGAACTCCGCTTGGAGCCCCTCGGTCGCCGCGTTGAACCCCTCGACCACGAGGTCGGCCTCGTCCGGGTGCGTCCCGGCGGCCGGCTCGTCGATCTGGATCACGCGGCAGCCGTGCTCGATCAGGGCGGCGAGCGTCGGGCGGATCGCCCGGCGGGCGAGGTCGACCACGAACTCGCGCTGGGCGGCGCGGCGCGCGCTCCGGCCCTTCCAGCCGGGCTGGCGGGCGAGGTAGTGCTCGTTGTACGACCAGTCGGCGAGCGTGTACGGCCCGGTGATCGGGAGCTTCGGCTCGCCGCGGGCGTGCCGCCGGACGAAGTCGAACTCCTCGAGGTGGTACGGGTGCTCCAGCCGGACCTCGTCGGTCACGGACGCCTTGAGGTAGTACTTGTGGTCGAACGAGCGGACGTGCCCGTGGAAGGTGAAGCCGCGCATCTGCCGGATCGGGTACTCGTACATCTCGATGCGGCGCGCCTCGCCGTCGTAGACCCGGGCGAGACCGGCGCGCTCGAACAGCCGGAGCGCGAACAGCGCGCCGAGGTCCCGGACCGCGTCGGCCCCGACCTCGCGGGCGCGCCCGGCGAGCAGCGCCTCCGCGGCGCTCGGGAGCTCGTCCCCGAAGTGGGTGCGGCCGTTCTCGTCCGAGAACTCCGTGCGGGCCCGCGGGTCCAGCGGCTCGGCGTGCTGGCCCTGGATCTGCCAGCGCGGCTTCATCAGGCTCCCGATCTCCTGGGCCGGGAACAGCTCGCGGCTCGCCGTCATCGGCGCCCTCCGTTTCCGTCCTGGAGCGCCTGCCGGGCCGCCGCGAGCAGGTGGACCTTCTGCGTCGCGGGCTCCCAGGGGAGGAGGTCGAGGGGACCGCCCGGGCCGAGGAGGAACTGGGTCGGGCGCCGTCGCTCGTTCAGCGCCCGCACGATGCGCGTGACCTCGGCGGGGTCCTCGACGAGCGTCGTGCGCGGATCGAGGATGCCGAGCCCGAGGCCCCGGCGCTCGGAGGTCGCCGGGATCTCCTCCCAGTCGGTCTCCGCCAGGTCGACGCCGACCGCCGTGACCGGCAGCCGGTCCAGGAGCGGGAAGGCGGCGACGGCGCTCGCCCCGTAGGTCCAGACGAACGTGGTCGCCCCGTCGCTCGCGTCGTGGATCGAGCGGTACGCCGCCACCACCGCCTCGGCGAGCGCGCCCTCCGGCGGCCGATCGACCAGCAGCGGCTCCGAGAACTCGAACGTCGCGAGGCCGGTCGCGGCCAGCTCGCGGACCTCGTCGGCGAAGAGGCGGCCCAGCCGGTGGACGAGCGCCTCCGGCGTCTCGCCCGACCGGTTGTCGAGGAGACCCGCGAACGTGTACGGCCCGGGCAGCAGCGCGCCCCCGTGCGCCGGGTCCTGGCGGGCGGCGGGGGGCAGCCAGCCCGCGATCGCCCCGGGGACCCGGGCGGGCGGAGCGTGCAGGATCGGCTGGCGGAAGAACGTGTTCGTCTGGAACCACCGGGTGAGCGGGCCGACGGTGAAGCCCTCCCACGTCTCCGCGAACGGGCGGAACGGGTCGGCCCAGCGGAGGTAGCCGCCGGTCACCCAGTCGAGGCCGAGCCGGCGCTCGAGCGCCGCGACGTCGGCCTCCGTGCGCGCGAAGACCTCCTCCACCGCCTCCGGCGACGCGCGGCCGCGGTCGAGGTCCCGCGTGGCGGCGACGAGCGGCTCCGGCCGCGGGAACGGGCCGGTGAGCCCGGTGCGTACGATCATCGACCGCAACCACCGGGCGACGCGCTTAACGGTACCGTGGTGCGAGGCGCGAAACGCGGTTGCGTCGGGGGCAACCCACCGTCAGGCGGCGAGGTTGGCGCCGACGATCCGGTCGAAGTCCGCCGGCTTCGGAGGCCACCCCTCGGTCATGTAGACGCGGAACGCCTCGCGGGTCGGCTGGAGCAGCGCCTCGTTGACCGCGCGCTCGAAGCCGAGCGAGGAGACGTACCGGTCCGGGAGCGCGTGCCGGGCCCCGTAGTGCGCCGGGTACACCTCGGTCTGCGGCGGGAGCTTGAGGAGCTTCTCCGTGAGGCTCTCCCACAGGAGGTCGGGCGAGCCGTCGCCGAGGTCGGTGCGGCCGCACGAGCCCAGGAGGAGCGTGTCGCCGGTGAAGATGTGGTCGCGCACGCGGAGCGTGAGGTGGTCCCGCGTGTGCCCCGGGGTCTCGAGGACCGAGATCTCCTCGCGGCCGAACGGGAGGCCGTTCCCCTCCTCGAGCGTTCGATGCGGATAGGCCGCGGGGGAGCGGTGGCTGACGAAGATCGGCGCACCGGTCGCCGCGTGGAGACGGGCGTGCCCGGCCAGGTGGTCCGCGTGCGTGTGGGTCTCCACGATCGCGGCGAGGCGCCATTCCCCCTCGCGGAGGAGGTCGAGGTAGGGATCCACCGAGATCCCCGGGTCGACCAGCACGCCGACGCGCTCCACCGGGTCGCCGAGGAAGTAGGCGAGGCATCCGGTCTCGGGCCGGGGGATCTGACGGACCAGAAGATCGAGGGCCCCCTCCTCGAGGTCGTAGCGGGCGATCGCCGGGTCGGCGACGCGGGCGTACTCGTCGATGCCGCCCTCGAGGGCGACCGCGAGCGGGAACCCGCGGTCCTGCAGGAACTCGGCGGCCCGGCGAGCCCGCGCGCCGTACTGGTCGTATGCGACGATCGGCCGGTCGCGCGGGAGCCCGGCGAGGCCGGACGGCAACGCATCGATCGGAAGGTGATGGTCGCCGGGGAGCCGAGCGAGACGGCGCTCTCCCTCGGAACGGACATCCAGGAGGTACGGGGGCGCGGACCCGCCGAGCAGCTGGGCCAGCTCCCGCGGACCGACGAGGGGAGCCGCGCCCGAGCGTGGCGGCCGGTGGAACGGGTGCGGGAGCGTCGGTGCGGCGGCCGCCATGGGCTCGGCCGCGACATCGGCCGGACCGGTATTTAGGCTCAAGGCCCGGCGCCGGATCGGCCACCCGCGCGCGGTCGAGGGAGATTCCGACAATCGCCGAACTCGCCCTACGTCTGTGGAAATTGATTAATAGCGGCGGCCTCGCTGGCCGGGACGTCCTCATGGCCGAGAGCACCGCCGCGCCGGTCGATGACGGCCGACCGGCCCGACGGGGGGCGCGGGCTCGCCGCTCGGCCGGGACGCGCGGCGAGGGTCAGACCAAGGCGCTCGGCCGTCGGGCGGTCGCGCTCTCGGGGTTCTACCAGGGCAAGGTCGAGACCGTCCCGAAGGTGCCGGTCCGCTCGCTGCGCGACTTCGCGCTCTGGTACACGCCCGGCGTCGCCGAGGTCTCGCGCCGCATCCAGGCGGACCCCGAGCTCGCGTTCGATCTCACGGGGCGCTGGAACACGATCGCGATCGTGACCGACGGCTCCCGCGTCCTCGGCCTCGGCGACATCGGACCGCAGGCCGCGCTGCCGGTGATGGAGGGGAAGGCGCTCCTGTTCAAGTGGCTCGGCGGGGTCGACGCGGTCCCGCTGCCGGTGAGCGCGAAGACGCCGGACGAGTTCGTGCGGGTCGTGGAGAGCCTCGCGCCCGCGTTCGGCGGGATCAACCTCGAGGACATCGCGTCGCCGAAGTGCTTCGGGATCCTCGAGACCCTGCAGCAGCGCCTGACGATCCCGGTCTGGCACGACGACCAGCTCGGGACCGCGGCCGCCACGATCGCGGGCCTGCTCAACGCGCTGACGCTCACGCACCGCTCCGTCGCGACCACGCGGACGGTCCTCCTCGGCGCCGGAGCGGCGAACCTGGTCACGGCCCGCCTGCTCCTCGCGCTGGGCCACGACCCCACGCGCCTCACACTCGTGGACCAGCACGGGATCCTCGACGCGGAGCGGGACGACGTCGACGAGCTGATGCTGCGGAACCCGTGGAAGTACCGCCTCGCGCTCCGCACGAACGGCGGCGGGCGTCAGGGCGACCTCGCGGCCGCGCTGGTGGGCGCCGACGTGCTCCTCGCCGCCTCGACCCCGAACCCGAACACCGTGCGCCCCGAGCACATCCGCGCGATGGCCCGCGACCCGATCGTCTTCGCGCTCGCGAACCCGGTCCCCGAGATCTGGCCCGAGGTCGCGCGCGAGGCGGGCGCGGCGATCGTGGCGACCGGCCGGAGCGACTTCCCGAATCAGGTCAACAACTCGCTGATCTTCCCCGCGGTGTTCCGCGGCGTGCTCGACGCCCGCGCGCGCGCGATCCCCGACGAGATCGTGATCGCCGCCGCGAAGGAGCTCGCGCGCCACGCGGCCGACAAGGGGCTCTCGCCCGCGCACATCCTGCCGACCATGGAGGAGGTCGAGGTGTTCCCGCACCTCGCCGCCGCGGTCGGCGACGCGGCCGTCGCGCTCGGCATCGCCGGGCGCCGCCGCACCCATGACGAGTTCCTCGAGCGCGCGCGCGCGATCATGGGCCGGTCGGCCCGTCTGGTCCGGGCGCTCGCCCGCGCCCGGCTGACCCCGGCGATGCCGAGCGTGAAGTCGCTCGAGGGACGGAACGAGCCATGAGCGCGAGCAGCGAGACCGGCGCGAGCCCCGGCGGACCGAGCGAGACCCCCGCGATCCCGATCCACCTGCGACCGGCCCGCGCGGCGGACGTGCCGGCGCTGGTTCCGCTCCTCCTCCGTTTGAAGCGGCTCAACGAGGAGTTCGACCCGCTCCTCAAGGTGCGCGAGGATGCCGAGTCGCAGGCGAAGAGCGTGCTCGCCGCGCAGCTCGACGACCCGAAGTCGGTGGTCCTCGCCGCGGAGGGCGTCGGCGCGGACAAGGACAAGGTCGTGGGGTTCGTCCGGGCGGTCGTCCGCGAGCGGCCGTTCTACACCCCCGAGTACGAGGGCGTCATCACGGACATCTATCTCCTGCCGCTCTACCGCCGGCACGGGGTCGGCGAGTACCTCCTGAAGGAGGCCTCGAACGCGCTCAAGGCGAAGGGCGCCGGGGTCGTCGTCGCGGAGTTCCCCGCCCAGAACGAGATCGCGATCCGCTTCTACGCGAAGCGCGGCTTCCGCCCGATCCAGCTCTTGCACGCCCGCCCGCTCTGATCGAGCGGTCGCCGGCGATCACGGCGGCGGGCCGAGCCGCTTGAGGAGGTGGAAGCTCATCGGAGCGTACCCGAGCTTCTCGTAGAGCCGCATCGCGTCCGGATTGTCGGCGAAGACGTTGAGGCCCACCTCGGCGGCACCGAGGCGGACCGCCTCTTCCTCAAGCGTGCGGAGGGTCGCGGTCGCGAGGCCCCGGCGCCGGTGCGGGGGCTCGATCCAGATCCAGTCGATCCAGAAGGTCACGGCCGGGCCGCGGGACCGAACGGTGTACCACGCCTCCCCGACCCGCTCGCCGGTGCGCTCGTCGACGACATGCCGGAACTGGAAGCCCGGGGTCGCGAGGCCCTGAGGGAGGAGCTCCGCGAAATCGCTCCGGCTCCGCGCGAGGGCGGAGGCCGGCGCCGCCCGGCCCCGGGCCACGAGCTGGTCGGCGTAGCGCGGGATGGAGCGCTCGAGCGACCGGCGGAAGTCCGCCTCGGACATCGGCTCGAGCCGGATCATCGGGACGGGATCCGCCTTTTCGTAGAAACCGTCTCTCTCCGGCGGGAAGGGGCATAAGCGGCGGTCGGTTCCTCGGGCCATGACCGACCCCTCCACCCGGGCGGAGGCGTTCCGCCAGCTCCATCTCGCGGACCGACCCTTCGTCCTTCCCAACGCGTGGGACGTCGCGACCGCACGGTTGTTCGAGGACGCCGGGTTCCCCGCGATCGCCACCTCGAGCGCGGCGTTGATGGTCGCGCGCGGGTATCCGGACGGCGAGGAGATGCCCCGGCGCGAGTTCCTCGACGCCACGGGCCGGATCGCGCGCGCGGTCTCCGTGCCGGTCAGCGCCGACCTCGTCTCGGGGTACGGCCGGGGCCCGAAGGCGATCGCCGCCACCGTGCGGGCCGCGGTCGCGGCCGGGGCGATCGGGCTCAACCTCGAGGACCTCGACACCGGTTCGGGCGCCCTCTTCCGCGTGCCGGCCCAGGTGAAGAAGATCCGTGCGATCCGGGCGCTCGCCGGCGAGCTCGGGATCCCGATCGTGATCAACGGGCGGACCGACGCCCTCCGCCGCGCCCCGGGCGACGACGCCGCCCGGCTCAAGGAGGCCATCCGGCGCGCGGTCGCGTACCGGGATGCGGGAGCGGACTGCGTCTACCCGATGGGGCTCACGGACGCGACGTCGATCGCCACCTTCGTCGAGGCCGTCCACTGCCCCGTGAACGTGATGGTGCGCGCCGGGCTCCCGCCGCTCGCGGAGCTCGCGCGGCTTGGCGTCCGCCGGGTGAGCTTCGGCCCCTCGGCGGCCTACGCGGCGCTCGGCTTCCTGAAGCGCGCGAGCCAGGACGTGCTCGCCCGCGGGGTGTTCGATGGGCTCACCGAGGGCGCGATCTCGTACGACGAGCTCAACGCGCTGGCCCGGCCGCGGGCCCCGCCGCCGGCCCCGGCGCCCGCCGGAGCGTAGCGCGGCCCCGGATACGTTAAGCAATCGCGTTCCCCTCGGCCGCGCATGCCGAAGGCCACCGCGCCCGCGATGCCCGCCGCTCCGAAGTTCCTGCGCCGCGGGAAGGTCAAGGAGGTCTACGAGATCTCGCCGACGGAGCTCGAGTTCCGCTTCACGAACGACATCTCCGTCTTCGACAAGCACATCCCGAGCGAGATCCCGCACAAGGGGGAGACGCTGGCCCGGACCGCGGCCCACTGGTTCGAGCTCTGCTCGCGGCTCGGCGTGCCCCACCATTACCTGGGCCTGTCGGGTCCCACGACGATGCGGGTGAAGCGCGTGCAGGTCGTCCCGCAGCCGAAGACGCTCGGGCCCCACCCGAAGGGCTACCTCGTCCCGCTCGAGCTGATCGTCCGGTACTATCTCGCCGGCTCGATGTGGGACCGCGTGAAGAGCGGGGCGGTCACGGCGAAGGACCTCGGGTTCCCGGCCGACACCACGCTCGTCTACGGGGTGAAGCTCCCCCAGCCGCACTTCGAGGTCACCACCAAGCTCGAGCCGATCGACCGGCTGCTCACGTTCGCCGAGGCCTTGGAGCTCGCCCAGATCGACCGGCGCCAGCTCGACGCGATCCGCGAGATGATCCTGAAGGTCGACGAGTCGATGCAGCGGGAGATCGGCCCGCGCGGGCTCATCCACGTCGACGGCAAGAAGGAGTTCGGGATCGACGACGCGGGGGCCCTGATGGTCGTCGACACCTTCGGCACGGCCGACGAGGACCGCTTCTGGGACAAGGACGCCTACGAGCGCGGGCGCCAGGTCGACTTCTCGAAGGAGTTCGTCCGCCAGCACTACCGGCAGACCGGCTACTACGACCAGCTCCAGAAGGCGCGCGCGGCCCACCAGCCCGAGCCGACGATCCCCCCGCTCCCGCCCCTCCTCGTCGACGAGGCGAGCCGGCTCTACACGACCGTCTTCCAGCGGCTCACGGGCCAGCCGTTCGCGGCGACCCCGGGATAGGCCCGGCGACCGCCTCGCTCCGGCGAGGGTCCCGGTGCGGCCCCGGCCCGCGGGACCGCGGCGTCCTCAGGGGATCTTGATCAGACCGATCAAGGCCTCGGGCTTCCGATCCGGGTCCTTGAATCGGAACAGGAACGTCTCGAGACCGGGGCGAACGCGGGGCGAGCCCGGGTCGGGCGTGTCCGCCGGCACGAGCGCGTCACGGTCGTAGATCAGCAGCAGATCGATCCGCAGGGGGCGCCCCCGATCGATCGGGGCGTCTTCGTAGAAGTGTCGCATCACGCCGGCGAAGAAGGACGCAGCTCCGGGCTCGCGGCCGAACGGCCCGCCCTGGAGGTCGGCGTGGTACGGCGCGAACTGCTCGTGCGCGACGCCCCGCCGTTCGGGGTCGTACCGGTCCGTCCCCTTCGCCCGGATCCGGTGGGCGAGCTGATCCAGGGTGAGCGGCGGGTGGTCCGCCGAACTGATCGCACGGACGATGATGCGGTGCACGTCGAAGTGGTCGCGGATCACCCGATCCACGTTCTCGCCGAGCGTGTAATCCGGCGGGCCCTCGATGCGATAGCCCGGGAGGGGCACGGCGTAGACGCGGACCTTCGGCCTTCGTCCCCGGATCGGTGGCCCCGGCATCCCCCCTCGACGGGATCCCAACGGCGGGGCACCGTTCACCGTTTCGGCACCCCTCCCCCCACGCTTATCTTCCCCGGGCCCGGTCTCGCCGTCGTGCCGACGAAGAGCCCCGGGCGCGGCTCCGCCACCGCCGAGACCGCTCCCGAGCCGAAGCCCGAGATCGCCCTCGAAGACCTCCCCGGTATCGGGGCGACGATCGCCGAGAAGCTGCGCGAGGCCGGGTACACCGACCTCATGGAGCTCGCGGTAGCCTCGCCGGGGGACGTCGCCGAGGCCGCGGAGATCGGGACCGCCATCGCCCAGAAGATCATCGGCGAGGCGCGCCGGAAGGCGGACGTCGGGCAGTTCGAGAGCGGCACGACGCTGCTCGAGCGGAGGAAGAAGCTCGGGCGGATCACGACCGGCGCCAAGTCGCTCGACGAGCTGCTCGGCGGCGGGGTCGAGACCCAGGCGATCACCGAGTTCTCCGGCGAGTTCGGGAGCGGGAAGACCCAGCTGGCGCACCAGATCGCCGTCAACGTGCAGCTCCCCGTCGACCAGGGCGGCCTCGCCGGCGAAGCGGTTTACATCGACACCGAGAGCACGTTCCGGCCCGAGCGGATCGTCGACATGGCGAAGGGGAGCGGCGTGGACCCCGCCGACGCGCTCCGCCGGATCCACGTCGCGCGCGCGTTCAACTCCAACCACCAGATGCTGCTCGTGCAGAAGGCGCAGGAGCTCGCCCGCGAGCGGCCGATCCGGCTCCTCGTGGTCGACTCGCTCACCGCCCACTTCCGCAGCGAGTACGTCGGGCGGGCCGAGCTCGCGCCCCGGCAGCAGCTCCTCAACAAGCACCTGCACGAGCTGCTGCGCTTCTCGGACACGTACAACGCCTCGATCGTCGTCACGAACCAGGTCTCGGCCCGGCCGGACATCCTGTTCGGCGACCCGACCCGCCCGATCGGCGGGAACATCGTGGCCCACGCCGCGACGTACCGGGTCTACCTGCGGAAGTCGAAGCCGCCCCGCCGCATCGCCCGGCTGATCGACTCGCCCAACCTTCCCGAGGGCGAGGCGGTCTTCTCGCTCACGACCGAGGGGATCCGGGGCGAGTAGCCCCGCGCGGCTCAAGAGCGGGCCGCGGCTCGCGGCCGGGGCGTGCAGCGCAACGGGGTCTGCTACGACGTCGGCCGCACGATGCTCGGCCAGGACTGGCGACCCGACTTCGACCCAGCGATCGTCCGGCGCGAGCTCGCGATCATCCACGACGACCTCCACTGCAACGCGGTCCGACTCCAGGGGTTCGACCTCGGCCGGCTCACCACCGCGACCGCGCTCGCGTTCGACGCGGGACTCGAGGTCTGGTTCTCCCCCGAGATGTGGGACCGGACGCCCGAGGAGATGCTCCCGTACCTCGCGGAGGCCGCGGCCCGGGCCGAGGGGCTGCGCCGCGACCACCCCGACCGCATCGTGTTCAGCGTCGGCAGCGAGATCTCGCTGTTCGCGCAGGGATTCCTCCCGGGCACGAACGTGCTGAAGCGCCTCGCGAATCCGAAGCTGCGGGAGATTCTGTTCTCCGGCGCCCTCCGAGCGCCGATCAACGCGTTCCTCGCGACCGCGGCCCGGACCGTGCGCGCGGCGTTCGGCGGCCCGCTCACCTACGCGTCCGTGGGCTTCGAGGAGGTCGACTGGGGCCCGTTCGACTTCGTCGGGGCGGACCTCTACCGGGGCGACCCCCACTACGATCAGTACCCGGCGCTCCTCGAGCGGTACACGAAGCTCGGGAAGCCCCTCGCGAACCTGGAGTTCGGCTGCTGCACGTTCCGGGGGGCCGACCACTGGGGCGGTCGCGGCTGGCAGATCGTCGACTGGGGGCACCGAACCCCGCGGCTCACGGCCGACGTGGTCTACGACCCGGGCACGCAGGCGCGGGAGGACGCCGAGCTGCTGCGCCTCAACGACGCGGCCGGGGTCAACGCGACGTTCGTGTTCACGTTCGTCGAGCCCGGCGCCGGCTTGACACCGCGGCTGCGGCGACGGCTCGCCCGGCTGCCCTTCGATCCCGACCTCCCGCGCTACAGCCTCGTCCGGAGCCTTCCCGAGGGCCAACACGGCGCGACGTACCCGGATCTGCCGTGGGAGCCGAAGGAGTCGTTCCGGTCCGTCGCGGAATTCTACGCGACGCACCCGCCCCGCGCGCCCTAGCCCCGCGCCGCCGCACCCGCGGCTCCGGCCACCCGGCGGAGGGCCGTGGCCTTGACGTAGAGTAGGACGCGGACGCCCGGCCGCAGCCGGAGCTGGCGGACCGGCTCCTCCGTCAGGGCGACCCGGAGGGTCGCGCCCGGGACCCGCACGCGGAGCGTCAGATCGAGCCCGGACGGATCGCGCTCGACGCGCTCCACGGTCCCGGCGATCACGTTCCGCGCGCTCGAGGGGAACCGGCGGCGGGCGACGACGATCGCCTCCGGGTCCAGCACGAGCCGGAGCGCCTCCCCGTCGGACGCGGAGAACGCGACGCGGAGCCGGAGGTCCGACGCCACCTCGACCTCGGGCGGAGGACCGGCCCGGTAGACGCCCCGGAGCAGGTTGGGGCGGGGCCCTCCCACGACCGAGCGCGCGTCCAGGAGCTCGATCGTGTCGAACCCGCCGCGGAGCACGCGGTCCCCGAGCGGCGTCAGCGCGGTGCCCCCGTGGGCGCGGCCCCCGCGGGCGCCCTGGACGACGGGGCCACCGAAGGCCCGCGCGAGGCGACCCAGCCGGTAGACCGCGCGGTCGCGGGAGATCCCCAGCGCGCGGCTCGCGGCCACGACGGAATGCGAGCGCCCGATCGAGCGGAGCAGCGCGACGTCCGTGTCCGTGACCCGGCTCGGACGTTCGGCCATGCGCCTAGCTCCACGGACCGAGGGCGCGCAGGCTCTCCTCGTTTACGGAGAACCGGAACGCCTGGCCCGGCGCCGGGACCGGTCCGGTCCGTGGGAGGGGGAGCGCGAGCTCGATCCAGAGCCCATCCGCGCGCACCGTCACGGCGAGACCCTCCGGGGTCGGGCGGACCCCGTGGACGGTCCCCGACCAGGGCCCGCCCTCGGCGGCGAGCCGCACGCAGGGAAAGGCGACTCCCTGGGGGCCGGCGCGTCTGGCGAGCCAGGCGCCCAGCGAGGCCGGAGCGGCCCCGTCGAGCGTCGGCCGGTCGAACACGTTGTCGAACCCGACGAACCGGGCGGCGAACGCGTCGGGAGGATGCGCGAGCAGCGCCGCCGCGTCGCCGCTCAACTGCACCGCGCCCTCGCGCAGCACGACGAAGTGGTCCGCGGTCGCGAACGCGAGCGAGGGGTCGTGCGTCACCAGCACGACGGGGACGCGCTCGTCCTGCTTCATCTCCTGGACGACCAGCGCGAGGTCGTGGCGCGCCTCGACGTCGAGCGACTGGCTCGGCTCGTCCCAGACGATCAGTTCGGGCTCGGCCGCGAGCGCCCGGGCGAGCGCGACCCGCTGCGCCTCGCCGCCGCTGAGCCGGGCGGGGTACCGTCCGGCGAGCCGGCCGAGGCCGAACCGTTCGAGCAGCTCCCGGCTCCGGGCGCGGGCGTCGGTCCGGCCCCGGACCTCGAGCGGGTAGCTCACGTTCCGCTCGACCGTCCGGTGCGGGAACAGGCCCAGCCCCTGGGGCACGTAGCCGAGACCCCGGCGCTCCGGAGGGAGCCGGGCGACGTCGTGCCCATCGCGCAGGATGCGCCCGGCGCTGAGCCCCAGGAATCCGGCCAGGGTCCGCAGCAGCGTGGTCTTGCCGGAGCCCGAGGCGCCCAGGATCGCGACCACGCGCCCCGGGGCGAGCTCGAGGTCGATCGGGCCGAGGTGGAACCGGTCGACCGCGGTCTCGAGCCCGGCGACCGTCCAGACGCTCACGGGGTGAGCTCCCCGCGGCGCCAGGGCAGCCAGCCCGATCGCTCGCCGAGACGGACGGCGAGGAACAGCGCGAAGGCGATCAGCAGGAAGACCGAGCTCACCGCGGCCGCTCCCTTCAGGTTCCCCGCCTGGAACAGGTTGTAGACGAGCACGGAGATCGTCGAGGTGACGGGACCGTTGTACGGCCCGCCGGGATAGACCGCGTAGGCGATGATCAGGATCCCGCCGATCTCGCTCACCGCGCGCGCCCAGGTGAGGAGCAGGCCCGCGACGATCCCGCGGAGCGCGAGCGGGAACGAGACCGTGAGGAACGCGGTGGCGGGCCCCGCGCCGAGCGAGCGGGCCGCCTCGAGCGTCCGGTCGTCGATCGCCCGGAACGACAGGTCCGCCGCGAGGACGGTGTACGGCGCGCTGACGAACGCCATCACGAGGACCACGCCCCAGATCGTGTCGTAGACGGGGAAGCCGATCCAGGTCGTGAACCGGAACGCGGGGCTGCCGGGCAGCAGCAGCAGGAAGAGGCCCAACCCCACCAGGAGGTGGGGCACCACCACCGGCAGAGCGACCACCGCCTCGACGACGCTGCGACCGGGGAAGCGCCGGCGCGCGAGCAGGTAGCCGAGCGGGATCGCGAAGACGACCGCGATGAGCAGCGTGATCGCCGACGCGTAGAACGTGAGCCAGAGCGCGGCGTCGACGGCCGCGTTGTCGAACGCCGCGACGATCTCGGAGAGGGGGGCGTAGGTGAACAGCGCGTAGATCGGCAGCAGGAACAGCAGCAGCAGCGAGCCCGCCAGGACGAGCTGGAGGACCAGCCAGGGAGCGCCGCCGAGCTTCGGTCGCGTCGTGGGGGCCGGCACGGCCCCCGGGTTCATGGAATGAACGGAGCCGCCCACGCGGGGAGCGACGTCACGTCCGGCTGCAGGAGGCCCGGCACCGCGCTGGGCGTCGGCGACCAACCGGGGAAGATCGGCGTCCACGCGTCATCCTCGGCCAGGATCGCGCTGCCCTGGGGGGAGAGCAGGAGGTGGAGGAACAGCGCCCCGAGCGCGGCGTTCGGGGCGTTCGAGGGCACCGTCGCCGCGAACAGGATCGGGGCGGGGACGACCGAGACGAGGGTCCCGGCCGAGCCGATGATCTGCGTCGAGAGCTTCGAGTAGGCGGTGAGCGCGAACGAGGTGTTCGCGCCCAGCCCGACGGTCGAGTTCAGGAGCACGTAGCTCAGGTGGTTCTGGATGGCGACCGCCTTGTACGTGATCACGGCCGAGAGGACACCCGTGTTCATCAGGGTCGCCGCCTGCGACTCGTGCTCGATCTTGGTGTACGAGGGGTTCGGGGTCGCGTACGAGCCCGGCGCGCCGCTGTACAGCTGGTTGTACACCGCGCTCGTGCTGCCGTTCTGGAACTGGCCCTGCAGCATCATCGAGAAGATCTCGTTGTAGCCGTTCGGGTCGGTCGAGGCGTTCCAGACCCCGAACGGCGCGTTGCCGGGGGTCTTGACGTCCTGGACCAGCTTCCAGCCCCAGTTCGAGGCGTTGACCCCGTGGAACGCCGGGAGGCTCGCGTTGTAGATCAGGACCTCCTGGGTCTGGGCGAACACGACCTCGTACGAGGCGTAGGTCGGCTGGAGCAGCTGCGGGATCAGGCGGAAGTCGGCCAGCGCCGCCACGTCCGCCTTCGCGCCTGTGGACGTGATCGCGGTCGTGATGTCGAGCGAGCCCTCGTAGGTCTGGGCCGCGGCCGGCGCGGTGACCCCGGGGGTCTCGTTGACCAGGGCGTTGGCGACCATGGGGAACGTGTCGACCAGCGTGCCCGCCCCGAGGATCGAGAGGGTGTTGTTGGCGGCCGTGCTCGGCGAGGCGGCCGGCGAGCCACGATACTCGTACCCCGCGTAGAATCCGGCGCCGCCGACGGCGGCCGCCACGACGATGAGGACGACGACCCAGACGGCGGTGCTCGTGCCGCGGGCCGGGGGTGGCAGGGAGGTCGTTTCCGAGGGCGCCGGAGTGGGGGCGGACATCGATGTGGCATTTTCACATATCGGATAAGTCCTTCGCGACGCGGCCGTCGGCGGCCGGTCCCCGTCAGAGCGCGCGACGGCGGTCCCCCGGGAAGTATATCCGGTAGGCGCGGCCGACGATCGCATCGAGCCCCACCGGGCCGAAGCGCCGGCTGTCGCGGGCGACCTCCGGGGCGTCGCCGACGACCGCTACGGTACGTCCGGTGGGGTCGACCGCGCCGACCCGTTTGATCAGCCACCGGTCCGGCGCCTCCGGATCGACGAGCACGACGATCTCCCCCGCGCGGGGAAGTCGGGCCCGGAACGCGCCCCGGTCGATCCAGAGCCGGTCGCCCGGCTCCAAGGTCGGGCGCATGCTCCCGTCGCGCACGACCACGCGGGCCCGATCTCGCCAGCGCGGCCGGGTCGACGCGGCGGATTCCTCCTCGGGACTCCCCGGCATCTTTATCGGGGCCTCCGGGCTCGCGCGACCATGCCGCGCCCACCGTTCTCGCTCGGACTCGTCGACCGCCTCCGGGACGCCGTCCATCCCCCCCGACCCGTGTACGCGCACTGCGACATTCCGTGCGGTATTTACGACCCGCACGAGGCGCAGATCGCCGCTCTCACGGTGGTCCGCATGGACCAGCTGATCGGAGAGCTCCCGGCGCCCGCGGCGGACGCGAAGCCGGAGGACCGCGCCGCGTACGGCTCGAAGCTCGCGCGGTACACGGCGGTCAAGGAGACCCACGCGGAGCGCGTCAAGAGCGAGGTCCGCGTGATCTGGGGCGACTACTTCACCCCCGATCACGTCAAGCAGTTCCCGCAGACCCACGACCTCGTCTGGCGCACGCTCAAGGCGGCCTCGAAGGCGCGGCAGGGCACGAGCCTCGCCGACGCCCAGGACCTGCTGAAGCTCGTCCAGGAGTTCTCCGAGCTCTTCTGGCAGACCAAGGGGGCCAAGACGCGACGGATCCCCTCGATGCAGAAGTCCGGCGGCGAGCTCGTCGTCCCGGCGTAGGACGGGCTCGCGTGGCGCATCGGCCCGCGCGGTCGGGCAGGGGGCGCCGAACGTGAGCGAACCGGTCCCGATCGACGGCCGCTCCCTCTCGCTCGACCGGTTCCTCGCGGTCGCCCGGCGCGGGCACCCCGTCGCGGTCGGGGAGGACGCGCGCGCGGCCTGCGCGGAGAGCCGGGCTGCGGTCGAGCGGGTGGTCGCCCAGCGCCGGGTCGTCTACGGCGTCACGACCGGATTCGGAGGGCTCTCGCATCGGGTGATCTCGCCCGAGCAGGCGCACGAGCTCCAGACGTCGCTCGTCCGCAGCCACGCGAGCGGCGTGGGACCGGCGCTCCCGACCGACGTCGTCCGCGGCCTGGTCCTGCTCCGGCTGAACTCGCTCGCCGTCGGTCGCTCGGGCGTCCGAGCCGAGGTCCTCGACCGCCTCGCGGACGTCCTGAACCGCGACCTCGTTCCCTGGATCCCCGAGCAGGGGTCCGTCGGCGCCTCCGGCGATCTGGCCCCGCTCGCGCACCTCGCGTACGCCCTGATCGGTGAGGGCGCGTTCGTGGACCGGGGCAGCGGGTCGCCGCTCCCGGCGTCGGAGCTGCTCCGACGGGAGGGGATCCCACCCCTCTCGCTGCACGAGAAAGAAGGGGTGGCCCTGCTCAACGGTACGGCGCTCATGGCGTCGTACCTCGCGCTCGCGGTCGAGGACCTGCGGAGCCTACTCGACGCGGCGCTCGTCGCCGCCGCACTGTCGTACGACGCGCTCGAGGGCGACCCCGAGGCGCTGGACGACCGGCTCGGGGAGGTGCGGAACCTCGAGGAGCAGCGGTCCGTCGCGCGGGCGATGCGGACCCTGCTGGCGGGCAGCGAGCTCTCCGGCCATCGGCGGGAGTGGGCCGGCCAGGACCCGTACACCCTGCGCTGCATCCCGCAGGTGCTCGCCGCGGTCGAGATCGCCCGGGCGTTCGGCGAGCGCGTGGTGGTCCCCGAGCTCAACGCCGTGACCGACAACCCGGTCGTGTTCGGCGACGAGTTCGTGAGCGGCGGTAACTTCCACGGCCAGCCGCTCGCGCTCGCGCTCGACACCCTCGCCGTTGCGGTCTCCTACGTCGCGGCGTTCTCGGAGCGGCGGATCCACCGGCTCGTCCACCCGGCCCTCAACCGCGGCCTCCCCGCTTTCCTCGCCCCGGCGGCCGGGGTCAGCTCCGGGTTCATGATCCCCCAGTACCTCGCCGCGGCCCTCGTCAACGAGAACGCCACGCTCGTGCATCCGGCGAGCGCCGGCAGCCTGTCGACCTCGGCCGATCAGGAGGACTACGTCAGCATGGGACCGTGGGCCGGCGCGAAGCTCCGCCGGGCGCTGCAGAACGCCCGTACCGTGATCGCGATCGAGTGGATCGTCGCGGGCCAGGCGCTCGAGCTGCGTCGCCCGAAGCAGGGCGGCGCGGGCAGCGAGGCCGCGCTGCTCGCGCTCCGGGCGCGCGTGGCGCCCTGGACCGCGGATCGCAGCCCCGCGGGCGACATCGAACGGATCGCGGGCCTGCTGACCAGCGGGGAGCTGGTCGACGAGGTCCGCGCGCGCGTCCGGTTCTAGCGGTTACGGAGCCCGCGCCGGCATCGCGGTCGCCGACGTCGGGGCCGCGCCGGGGGCCGGGAAGCGGACCATCTGGCCGCATGCCGGACAGGCGTACTCGCTGACGCCGCGGTGCCGGAGCGCCGTCCGGCACTTCGGACACGGGATCGGCTGCGCGTTGACCCAGGCGGCGAACAGTTCCTGCGATCGCCGGTCGCTGAGCGGCTGCGACGAGTCACCCGCGGTCGTCGGGGACGGGACCGGGCCGGCGGGAGCCCGCGGCGCGGGGGGCTCGGGCGCGAGGGAGGCGGCGGTCGACGCGCGGACCGAGGAGAGCCGGCCGCACTGCGGGCAGACCGCGAGGCTGGCCGTGCCGGTCTGCTGCAGGGGAATGCGGCAGCTCGGGCAGAGCGTCTTGAGGCCGGCGGTCGTCAGGACCGGACCGGGGGCCGAGGGGAGGCGGACGGCCGTGGGCGGCGCGCCCGAGGTCGGCGGCGCCGGCGCGACCGGCGGGAGATCCGGAAGGGGTCGGGCCCAGCGGACCTGCCGCCGCGCGGGATCGTAGATCACCGGCGAGCCGGGTCGCTCGAGCTCGTGGGCGAGGACGCGTTGGGCCTTCCGTTCGCGCCACGAGAGGGCGGCCGCGAGGCCGGGGACGGACGTCGTGCCGAGGGACTGCACCGTCGATCGGAGGCGTTCGAGATCCTGCGGAGAAGGACCGAAGAGAGCGGCCATCGTGGGTCGCTCGCGGCGACCGCCAAAAGAAGCTATCGTCGCACGCGCAGTCAGAGGGAAGGCACCGGCGGGGCCGCTCCGGGTCTCTTGGACGGTGCCACCAAGAGCCGGCTCCACCGATGCCCGAGGCCAACCACTGTAAATTCGCAGCTCTCTATATAGGTTTCCAGTGCCCTGGAGGGTGGTCCCTGGGCGGTTCCGGCGGTCCGGTACGCCAGCGGTAAGCCGACCGGAGCGTCGGCGCGGGCGTGGACCGCGCGCTCCGGGACCTCGCCCGCTCGATCGGAGGCACGGTGGCCACGGATGCCGTGCGCCTCGAGCGCGTGAGCCACGACGGCTCCCATCTCCGCGGCCAACCGGCGGCGCTCGTCGCGCCGCGCGACGCGGACGACGTCGTTCGCGTCGTGCGATGGGCCCGGCGCCACCGGGTGCCGCTCGTGGCGCGGGGTGGCGGGACGTCGCTGGACGGAGAATCGGTCCCCGGCCCCGGTGCGCTCGTCGTCGACCTGTCCGGTTGGACGCGGATCCACGACGTGCGGGCGGACGACGGCTGGGCGCGCGTCGCGCCGGGCGTGCCGAACCTCGCCCTGCAGCAGGCGCTCGCGCTCCGCGGAGCGTTCTTTCCGCCGAACCCCGGATCCTGGGCGACCTCGACCATCGGCGGGAACGTCGCGACGAACGCCTCCGGCCCGCGATCGTTCCGCTACGGCCCGACCCGCCTCTGGGTCCGGGAGATCGAGCTGGTGCTCGGCGACGGCACCCGGACCCGCTGGGGATCCCGCGTGCGGAAGCGGTCCGTCGGGCCGGATCTCGTGTCGCTGTTCGTCGGCAGCGAGGGAACGCTGGGGATCGCGACTGAGATCACCGTGCGGATCGCACCGCGGCCCGCCGTCCGCCGGGGACTCGTCGTGCCGCTGCCGGCGCGCGGGCCACCGGGCCGCCTCGCGGTCGCGCTGGGCTCGGCGCGCGGCACCGGGCTCTCGGCGATCGAGTACCTCGATGCGGGCTGCGCGGCCGAGCTCGCGGGTCCCGGTGGGCTGGGACCCGTCGGCCCGGGCCCGCTCGTCCTCCTGGAGGTCGAGGCCGAGAGCGAGCGCGAGGCCGACCGGCGGGAGTCCGAGGTCGTCCGGACGCTCCGTCGGACCGGAGTCCGCGCGTCGCCCGTGCGTTTCGGCGACGCCGACGAGCTCTGGAGCGTCCGGGGGCAGGCCAGCGTCGCGCTGGACCGCCGGTTCGGCGAGCGCATCCGCGAGGACGTCGCGGTCCCGCCGGATCGGATCGACGCGCTCGTGGGCGCGATCGACCGCGTCGCCCGGCGCCACGCGGTCCCGGTCTACCTCTTCGGGCACCTCGGGGAGGGGAGCCTGCATCCGAACTTCGTGGTCCCTCCCGCGAGCCCCACGGCGTCCCGGATCCGCGGAGAGCTCGTCGCGGCGACGCTCGCCCTCGGCGGCACGATCAGCGCGGAGCACGGCATCGGGGCGATCAAGGCGGCGCACCTCGAGCGCGAGATCGGCCGCCCTGCGGTGGAGGTGCTGCGGGCGCTGAAGCGCGCCTGCGATCCGGACGGGATCCTCAATCCGGGGAAGCTCTACCCGCCGCGAGCCGCGCGACGATCTTCTCGGTCGCCTTCGGGAGCGGCAGGGTCTCGATCTCGTCGGGGCGGACCCACCGGCGGTACGGACCGAGGGGCCGCCGAGCGGACCCCGCGACCGGGCCCTCGAAGACGTGCAGCTCGACCGTGAAGTGGCTGTAGGCGTGCCGCACCACGCCCCGGGGCGTGAGCGGGCCGGCGCGCAGGCCGGTCTCCTCCGCGAGCTCGCGGCGGGCGGCGGCTTCCGGCGTCTCTCCGCGTTCGATCCGGCCCCCGGGGAACTCCCAGAGGCCGCCCAGCAGTTCCTCCAGGGGTCGCCGCTGGACGAGCCACCGGCCCCTGCGATGCAGGACCACCACCGCGGCCCGGTGATGGGGGCGAGCCGGCCGGCGCCGGGGTGGCGGGATCGACCCGGGATCGTCGAGCTCCCGGAACGCCCGGCACCATCGGGTCACCGGGCATCGCGCGCAATCCGGGGCGCTCGGAAGGCAGACGGTCTCGCCGAGCTCCATCAGCGCTTCGTTGAACCGACCGGCCGATCCGAGGGGCAGATGGGCTCGGAGCGCCCCCTCGAGGCGACGCCGGGCGGCGGGCCCGTCCGGCCGCCGGGACTCGCGCGTCCAACGCGCCGCGACCCGGAGCCCGTTCGCCTCGAGGGCGACCTCGGGAACGTCGAACGCGAGGCTGGCGATGGCCCGCGCGATGTACGGACCGACGCCCGGGAGCCGTTCGAGCTCCTCGACGGAGCCCGGTATCCGGCCGGCGTATCGCCGCACCACGAGCCGGGCCGCCGCGTGGAGGTGACGCGCGCGAGCGTAGTAGCCCGCGCCCTGCCAGGCCTTCAGGACGCGATCGCGGGGTGCGGCGGCGAGCGCGCGCACGGTCGGGAACTCCCGGACGAACCGCTCGTAGTACGGGATCGCCTGCGCGACGCGCGTCTGCTGCAGCAGGACCTCGGCGACCCAGACGCGGTAGGGGGACCGGTCGCGGCGCCAGGGGAGCGGGCGCTCCTCGCGGTCGAACCAGCGGAGCAGCGCGCGCGCGAGCGGATCGGGCTCCGCCGGCGCGGGCGACGACCGGGTGCGGACCTCGGACACGGGCGCGACGGGCGCACCGACCGCGGCCTTAAAGCGGGCGGCGGGTTCGATGCGCCGGCGAGCGATGACCGAGCGGGCGGGCCCGGTCCGGGTCAACGATCTCACGTTCGAGGCCGAGGTGCTGCGCGCCCCCTGCCCCGTGGTCGTCGACTTCTACGCCGACTGGTGCCTCCCGTGCCGGGCGACCGCGCCGGTGGTGCGGGACCTCTCCCAGCGCCTCGCTGGCCGGGTGAAGTTCGCGACGGTCGACATCGACGAGTCCGCGATCGTCACGCGCTCCTACGGCATCCACTCGATCCCGACGTACGTGTTCGTGCAGGGCGGCCACGAGCGCGGCCGGACCGTCGGTCCGATCGATCCCGTGGCGTTCCGGGCGGCCCTCCGCCGCCTGTTCGACGAGGGGCGCGCGTCCGCGGCTAGTGGCGGAACACCCGCCACCCCGTGAAGTACATCGCGATCCCGTAGCGCTCGGCGGTCGCGATCACCTCGGGGTCCCGCACGCTGCCGCCCGGCTGGATGATTGCGGCGACCCCGGCGCGGCCGGCGACCTCGACCCCGTCGGGGAAGGGGAAGAAGGCGTCGGAGGCGAGGACGGAGCCCCGCGCGCGGTCGCCCGCGACCTCGCAGGCCAGCTCGACCGCCTTGACGCGGGTCGGCTGACCGGAGCCGATACCGACGGTCTTCGAACCCTGCGCGAGCACGATCGCGTTCGACTTCGCGTGCCGGACCACGCGCCAGGCGAAGTCGAGCGCGCAGCCGGCCTCGGGCGACGCGGCGTGGGAGGTCACGAGCTTGAAGTCGGTCGGGACCAGCTCCCGTCGATCGACCTCCTGGACGAGCAGCCGGTCCAGCGCGCTCTTCGCCTCCCATCGGGTCGAGGACGCCGCGGGGACCGGCGTCCGCACGACCTTGATCTTGGCGCGGCGCTCGAACGTCGGGAGCGCGCCCTCCGCGTACTCGGGGGCCGCGAGCAGGTCGACGAAGACGCCCTTCAGCGCCGCGGTGTCGTCGGCCCCGTAGGGGCGGTTGACCGCGATCGCGCAGCCGTACCGGGCCACCGGGTCGGACGCGACCGCCGCCTCCAGCGCCGCGCGCAGCGTCGTGCCCGAGGCGACGCCGCAGGGCGTCGCGTGCTTCACGACCGCCGCGCTCGGGGTCGGGAACTCGGCGACGAGGTCGAGCGCGGTGTCGAGGTCGAGGAGGTTGGTGAACGAGAGCGCGTCCCCCTTGAGGAGCGAGAACGGGCGCGGCTGGAAGCCCGCCGCCGGCGGGGCCGCCGCCCGGTACGCGGAGGCCCGCTGATGCGGGTTCTCCCCGTAGCGGAGCCGCAGCGGCTCGCGGCGCAGGACGATCTCGTCGGGGAACGGCTCGGCACCGGGCCCGCTCGGGCCGAGCGCGGCCGCGATCGCCCGGTCGTACGCGGTCGTCCGCTCGAACGCCCGCACGGCGAGTCGGAGCCGGGTCGCGGCCGTCGTCGCCCCCCCGTGCTGGCGCATCTCCTCGAGGAGCCCGGGATACTCGTCCGGGTCGGTGACGACCGCGACCCACGCGTGGTTCTTCGCCGCCGCCCGGGCGAGCGTGACCCCGCCGATGTCGATGTACTCCTCGCGGTCCGCCGCGTCGGGGTGCTCCGCCAGGTGGCGCTCGAACGGGTAGAAGTTCGTGACGACCAGGTCGAACGGCCGCAGGGATCGCTCCTGCATCTCCCGGACCCCGGCGTCGGTCCTCGGCGCGAGGATCCCCCCGAGCAGCGCCGGGTGGAGCGTCTTGACCCGCCCGCCGAACCACGCGGCGATCCCGGTCAGGTCCTCCGCCGCGCCGGCGGCCACGCCGGCCTCGGCGAGCGCGCGGCGCGTCCCCCCCGTCGCCCAGAGCTCGATCCCTAGGGAAGCGAGGCCCCGCGCGAATTCCGGGAGGCCCTGCTTGTCGTCGACCGAGAGGAGCGCCCGCGTCACGCGGACGGGAGCCCCGTCTTCCGGCGCCACTCCTCTTACCCCGAACGGGGAGGAAGGCGGAAAGATAAGGGTCGCGGCGCGGCGTTCCGTCGCCGCTTCGCTCCCGGGACGCGACCGGACGGCGGCGAGACATCCCGCCCCGCGCCTGCCACCAGAACTAAATACGGCGGGGCGGGCTAAATTACATCCCGGTCGAGGGATCCTTGATCCGTCGTCGCCGTTCGATGCGGAAGTGGCGGCTGCGCAGCCGCAAGGCCCAGGTCTCGGCCGTCGCGACGATCCTGGGTCTCCTGCTCGTCGTCACGTACATCGCGAACTACCTCTCGACGACGCTCCCGAGCCAGATGGGCACCAACGACCTCGATCACGTGCTCCAGGTCGAGAACCAGATGGGCCAGTTCCAGGCCCTCCTCGAGCAGTACTCGGCCGCCGGCGCGGTGGGCGCCCCGGTGACGCAGCCGGTGACGCTCGGATCGGAGGGCCTGCCGCCGTTCGCCGACGCCGACTTCGGTAGCATCGGTCCGCTGAACGGGTCGTCGTACTCGCTCTCGTACGAGCTGTCGGGTCCCTCCACGATCTCGTCCCAGTACGTCCGCTCCGCGGGGATTGACGTCCACCTGCTGAACACGTATGCGCCCCAGGCGGACATCGCGTTCGACGCGGGCGCGGTGCTCTACGCGCAACCGGGCGGGACCCCGCTCGTGATCGATCCGCCCGGGCTCTCGGTCGTGCGCTCCGGGACGACCGTCACCGCGGTCACACTCTGGGTGCCGACGTTCCTCGGGAGCACGGGCAGCCAGTCGGGCATCGGGACCGCGGAGTTGAGCGCACGGCTGGTCGCGCTCAGTTCGATCTCGCTCACCCCGACCTCGAGCTACACCGTCGCGGACAACACGGACATCACGTTCAGCGTCGTCACCCCGTTCGCGGCGGGATGGTGGAGCTACTTCAACGCGACCTACCCGGCGAGCTGGATCGGCTGCTCGGGAGCCGGGTGCAACGGCCCCTACAGCGGCCTCGGCGACTACGGCACCATCACGCTCACGATCCCGACGGGGACGGACCTGAACTACTTCGACCTCGACCTCGCGACGTTCGCGTTCCAGCCGCTCTGAGCCCCGGCCGGCGGCGCGGAAGCGCTCAGCCGCTCGACCGGTCGCGGAGCCATCGCTTGGCCCCGCGCAGCGTGCCCCACGTGCGCCGGGTCGTCAGGGTCGTCGTCCGATCCGCGAGCGGGGCGTTCCAGGCCGACCGCGCGCGGGCGGCGGTGCCGTGGTCGATCTCGGCGATCGCCCGCCGCCCGTCGATGCGGACGATGCGGAACCGTTCGGAGACCCCCGCGCGGTCGAGGCCGGCGCGGAGCGCGGTCTCCCACCAGCGCGGGGTCAGCGCGGGAAGGTGTTCCCCCGCCGCCTCGATCCCGAGGTAGCGGGGGCGCCGGGTCGGCGGCCTACCGGACGAGGTCGATGACTTCCTCGGACTCACCGGCCGCGTAGCCTCCCTTCTGCCCGAGGAGGCTCGTCGCACGGACGCCCGTGATGATCAGGAGCACCTTGATGGTGTTCTCCATGTCGGGGGAGTTCTCCACCGAGCAGCCCCAGATGATGCGGGCGCGCTTCGAGATCTTGCCGCCGACCAGCGCCGCGGCCTTCTCCGCCTCGCTGACCGTCATGGTTTGACCGCCGATGACGCGCACCAGCGCGCCCGTGGCGTCCTTGAGCTCGACCGAGCCGAGTAGGGGGCTTGTGAGGGCCTCGGTGACTGCCTCGCTGACCCGGTCCGTCGCGCTCTCGCTCTCGCCGAGCCCGATCAGCGCGACCCCGCCGTCCTTCATGACGGTCAGAATGTCCGCGTAGTCGAGGTTGACAAGGCCGGGCTTCGTCACGATCTCGGTGATCCCCTTGATCGCGGTCATCAGGACCGCATCCGCGAGCTTGAACGCGGAGTCGAGCGGCATGCGGGGGACGAGCTCGAGCAGCTTGTCGTTCTGGATGACGATGGTCGTGTCGCAGACGCGGCGCAGGCGCTCCAAACCGTCCTTGGCCTGCTCCATCCGGGCCGCGCCCTCCCCGGCGAACGGGAGAGTGACGACGCCCATCGTGAGCGCGCCCGCCTCCTTCGCGAGTCGGGCGACCAGGTGCGCCGATCCGGTCCCGGTGCCCCCGCCCATGCCCGCCGTGACGAACACGATGTGCGCGCCGTTCAGGAAGTGGCGGAGCTCCTCCTCGTTCTCCCGGGCGGCCTCCTCGCCGACCTCGGGCCGCGCGCCAGCGCCGAGGCCCTTCGTGGCCCGCCGTCCGATCAGGATCTTGCGCGGCGCGTGGATCGTCAGCAGGTGCTTCGCGTCGGTGTTGATGGCGCACATCTCGGCGCCCTGGATCCCTTCCTCGACACAGCGGTTGATCGTGTTGGAGCCGCTGCCGCCGCAGCCGACGATGCGGATGTTGACCTTCAGGGTCTCCGCCAGCTTCGCCAGCTCGGCGTCGTCCGCGCTCCCGCCGTACTGCCCGGCGGGCTCAGACGCCTTCTTCTCCTCGGTGAGGGACTGGTTCTCTTGGTGCTTGGCGATCGCTTCCTGGATGATGGACTTCATCGGTGGTTCTCCCATCCCGTTTGTCAGACGAGCGTCATACGCTCTGCGAGGAGACTTCGGAAATCGCTACATAAACATTTGCGTACAGACGCAGGTCCTCGAGCCGTACATCGCCGCTCTGCGCGTGGATCGCGCGTCCGGTCGTCTCAGAAACCGCGCGGCGCGCGATGTCCGAACGATGGTTTATGTAGCGTGGCTCGGGACGCAATCCCATGAACGGGTTGCAGAGCCTGACCCTGTTCTATCTGATCCCGATCGTGCTCTGGTTGTGCCTGCTGTTGATCGTCTGCTGGATCTGGTGGACGAAGCGCCTCGAGGACAGCCTCGCGTACCTGGTCTACCTGCGCGAGCGCAAGGTCCTGTTCGTCTCGCTGCTCGCCGCGCTCGCCGCCTTGCGGGTCGTCACGGCCGTGATCAACATCGCGAGCGGCTTCGGGTACGTGAGCGCGGCCGCGCTGCTCGAGATCGGCGTGGTCGCCTCGATCATCGGCGGCGTGATCGTGTTCGCCTTCGCGTGGCTGCTGCTCTGGCGCGGCCCCCGGCGGACCCCGGCGCCGCTCGTCCTCGACGTTCCGCAGCACCTCGCGTACTCGCTGGGGGCTCTCGACCGGGCCGAGTCGCACCGTACCGAGCCTACGCCGCCCCACTAGCGCACCCGCGCGCGCCGGCGAACCTCGAGCCCGGCCCTCGCCGAACCCCTCCGGGAGTCGGCCCGAACGCGCTCCTCCGCGCGAGGGCGGCCCCGCAGAGGACTATCTCGGGTGCCGCCTAGCGGGGCGATGGCGACCCCGGAGCCGAGCGGAGGGCTGTCGTTCCGACGCGAGGACCTCGGGCTCCTCGCGCTGGTCGCGCTCGTCTGGGGCTCGGCGTACATCTTCATCAAGCAGGGGCTGGTCTACGGCGCCTCGCCGCTCCTGTTCGCCGGCGCGCGCTACGGGCTCTCGGCGCTCGCGTTCTTCGCCCTCGCCGCCGCGCAGGGCGTCGCGTGGCCGCAGCGCCGGGCGGCCGGCGTCTCGGCCCTTATCGGCGGGACGCTGATCATCGGCGGGTACGGCGGCCTCCTCTACTGGGGCGAGCAGTACACGACCGGCGGGTACGCCGCCGTCCTCGCCTCGACCGCGCCGATCCTGACCGTCGCGATCGCGTTCGTCCTCCTGCCGAACGAGCGGCTCGGGGCCCGGGGCCTGGCCGGCATGGCGCTCGGGCTGCTCGGCGCGGTCATCCTCGTCGCCCCGCAGCTGTTCGGGAGCGCGGTCGGTACCTGGCCAGGGCCTCTGTACGTCGGGGGCGCGTACGTCGCGGCGGCGCTCGGCACCGTGCTGCTCCGCCGGTACGGCGGAGGCGCCCAGGGGCTCTGGCAGATCGGCGCGCAGTTCGGCGCGTCCGCGGTCCTGCTGCTCGCGGTCGCCGCCGTCCTGCCCGTGCCCGAGTCGCTGCCGCTGAGCGAGGGCGTCGTGCTCTGCCTGGTCGCGCTCGTCGGGCTCTCCTCCGTGCTGGGCTATTTCGGATACTTCCGACTTCACCACCGGGTCGGCCCGGTGCGGGCGAACCTCGTCGCCTACCTCGCGCCGATCACCGGGCTGTTCGTCGGCTCCGGCCTCTTCGGCGAGCCGTTCACGCTCTACGAGCTCGCCGGCTTCGCGATCGTGCTCGTCGGGGTCACCCTCGTGCTGCTCGAGCGCGCGCGCCCGGCCCCGGCCGCCGCTCGCTGAGCGCGCGGATTTAT
The DNA here is from genome assembly GCA_030041735.1 of Thermoplasmata archaeon. Taxonomy (GTDB): domain Archaea; phylum Thermoplasmatota; class Thermoplasmata; order Lutacidiplasmatales; family UBA184; genus Lutacidiplasma. The sequence continues at coordinate 28,689 of JASIBA010000098.1, forward strand.
CTCGGGGCGGCGGGTGGGACGCCCGTGGAGTCGTACTTCCGAGCGATCGAGTCGGAGGTCGACCGGGCCTACGCCGTCGCGGAGCGGGCGCGGCAGGAGGGCTACGATCCCGAGACCCATCCCGAGATCCCGCGCGCCCAGGACATGGCCTCGCGCGTGGAGAAGCTCCTGGCGCACCTCGGCATCGACGGCATCGCCGCGGAGATCCGCGCCCTCGCGGCGCGCCTCCCGCGCGAGGAGGTCGCGGTGGTCGTCGCGCGTCGGCTCGCGACCGACCCGGCGCGCGGCGGGACCATCGCCGAGCGGGTCGACGCGGCGCTCCGCGTCGGGCTCGCAATCCTGACCGAGGGCATCCTGGTCGCGCCCCTGGAAGGGCTCGCGGAAGTGCACGTGCGCGCCGGGGCGGACGGCCGCTCGCACATCGAGCTGTACTACGCCGGTCCGATCCGGGCGGCCGGGGGGACCGCGCAGGCCCTGAGCGTGCTGCTCGCCGACATCGTGCGCCGCGACCTCGGGCTCGCGCCGTACCACGCGGACGCCGCGGAGGTCGGCCGCTTCCAGGAGGAGATCCCGCTCTACAAGCACTTCCAGCACCTGCAGTACAGCCCGACGTCGGAGGAGATCGACCTCGTCGTCCGGAACGTCCCGGTCGCGATCTCGGGCGAGGCGACCGAGGGCGACGCCGAGGTCAGCGCGTTCCGCAACCTCCCGCGGGTCCGCACGAACGGGATCCGCGGCGGGGCCTGCCTCGTGATCGCCGAGGGACTCTGCCAGAAGGCCGCGAAGCTCCACAAGGTGGTGGAGAGCCTCGGCATCGACGGCTGGGAGTTCCTCGACCGGCTCGGCCACCATGCGGCCGACGAGGAGGACGATCGCGTCCCGAAGTACCTCCAGGACGCCGTCGGGGGTCGCCCCGTGCTGGCGCACCCGAACCGCCCCGGCGGGTTCCGGCTCGTCTACGGGCGCGCGCGCACCTCGGGACTCGCCGGCTGCGCGGTCAACCCCGCGACCATGCGGGTCCTCCAGGAGTTCGTCGCGATCGGCACCCAGGTCAAGCTCGAGTACCCGGGGAAGGCGGCCGCGATCGGGATCTGCGACACGATCGAGGGCCCGATCGTCGAGCTCGCCGACGGCACGGTGACCGCCGTCCACGACGTCGACCGCGCCCGCGCACTTGGACCGTACGTCCGCCGCATCCTCGATCTCGGCGAGTTGCTGGTCTCCTTCGGCGAGTTCGCCGAGAACAACCGCCCGCTCGCGCCGGGCGCCTACAGCCTCGACTGGCACGCGGCGGAGCTCGCCGCCGCCGGCGCGCCGGTCGCGGCGGGCCTCGCGCCCGAGGACTACGAGTCCGCCGTGCGGCTCGGTCGCGCGCACGGGGTCCCGCTCCACCCCCGCTGGGGACTGTTCTGGCACGATCTCGCGCCGGCAGAGATCCGCGCGCTCTCCGAGTTCGTCGAGCAGACCGGGCGGTGGGTCGACGGAGCCCTCGAGATCCCGGACGACCCGGCGTGGCGCGAGGCGCTCGCCCGGCTCGGCTTCCTCTCCGCCCCGGTCGAGGGCCCGGCCCGTCGCGGGGAACCGGACCCGAGCGCCGCGCTGCTCGGCGGCCTCGGGCTCGGCCGGGACGGCGCGACGATCGTCCGGCGCACGCCGCTCGAGCCGGTCGACCTCGACCCGCTCGCCTACGCGAGCCGGCTGGCCGGCGTCCCGCTCCGAGCTCGCGCCCCGTCCCGCATCGGGGCGCGCGTCGGCCGGCCGGAGAAAGCGCACCAGCGCGTGATGCAGCCGAACGTCCACGCCCTGTTCCCGGTCGGGACCGCCGGCGGGACCACCCGGTCGGTGACCGAGGCGGCTCGGCGCACGATCGCGCACGGCACGCGCGTCGAGCTCGGGCTCCGCGCCTGCGCGGCGTGCGGCCGCACGACCGTCTGGGCGCGCTGCGGCTGCGGCGCGCACACCACGCCGACCGGTCGCGTCCTCCCGCAGGAGCTACCGGTGGCCCGGATCTGGGCCGAGGCGGTCCAGCGTCTCGGCCTCGCGAAGGTGCCGGCCGTCAAGGGCGTCAAGGGGCTCGCCTCGCCGGGGAAGTGTCCCGAGCCGCTCGAGAAGGGGATCCTCCGGGCCTCGCACGCGATCTCCGTCTACCAGGACGGGACCGCCCGGTTCGACCTCACGGACCTGCCGCTCACGCACTTCCGACCGGGCGAGATCGGGACCGCGCCGGAGCGCCTCGCCGCGCTGGGCTACGCGGTCGACTGGACCGGCGCGCCGCTCGCCGGGCCGGAGCAGCTCGTCGAGCTCGCGCCGCAGGACGTCGTCGTCTCGCGGTCGTGCGGGGAGTACCTCGTCCGCCTCGCCCAGTGCGTCGACGACGAGCTGGTGCGGCTCTACGGGCTGCCCCCGTTCTACCGGGCCGAGCGGCCCGACGACCTGGTGGGCCACCTCGTGGTCGCGCTGGCGCCCCACACGTCGGGCGGCGTGGCGGCCCGCCTCATCGGCTTCACGGACGCCGAGGCGTGCTTCGCGCATCCGGTCCTCCACGCGGCGAAGCGCCGGAACTGCGACGGCGACGAGGACTCGGTGACGCTGCTCCTCGACGCGCTCGTGAACTTCTCGCGGGCGTACCTGCCGGACAGCCGCGGCGCGCTCATGGACAAGCCGCTCGTGCTCACGACGCGCCTCGACCCGGTCGAGGTCGACAAGGAGGCGCTGAACGTCGACGTCGGGGTCGGCTACCCGCTCGCGGTGTACCGCGCCGCGGCGGAGCGCCGCCCGCCGAAGGAGGTCGCCGGGCTGGTCGACTCGGTCGGCCGCCGGCTCGGCACCGACCGCGCGCTGCGGGACTACGGGTTCACCCACGACACCCGCGACATCGCGGCCGGTCCGGTCCGCTCGGCCTACCGGGGCCAGCGCGGCATGCAGGACACGGTTGAGCGGTCGGTCGTGCTCACGAGCCAGATCCGCGCCGTGGACGTCGCGGAGGCGGTGACCCTCGTGCTGAACGGCCACTTTCTCCGCGACGTGATGGGGAACCTGAAGAGCTACGCGACGCAGCGCTTCCGCTGCAAGAGCTGCGGCACGTCGTACCGGCGCCCGCCGCTCGACGGGCGGTGCGCCGCCGAGCGCCCCGGCGGCGGACGGTGCGACGGCGCGCTCGCCTCGACGGTATTCGAGGCGTCGGTCCGTAAGTACCTGCCGCTCTCCCAGCGCCTGGGGGAGGTCGAGGGGATCACCCCGTACGTGCGCCAGCGGATCCGCCTCCTCGGCGCCTCGATCGCGACGCTCTTCCCGAACCCGACCGCGCAGACGACGCTCGATACGTTCGGCGGGCCGGAGCCGCCCGACCGCGGCGGTCCGGGCTAGCGGGGCGCCCGCGCGCGCGATGGGACAGATAAATAGCGGGAGCCGCGTGCGACCGGCGCGGGCTTGTGGGGTAGTCTGGACTATCCTGTCGGCCTTCGAAGCCGACGACCTGGGTTCGAATTCGCGCGACCGCGCGACGGAACTCCCAGCAAGCCCGTCCGGGTCCGCGTCAGCGGAAGTAGCCCGGCGACGGCGTCGGCTCGCTGCGCTTCTCCTCCTCGGGCTTCGCGATCTCGAGGATGTCGATCGCGAGCAGCGCCGGGATCGGCACGAGGCGGATCCGACCCTTCTCGTCGCCGTCCGCCCCTTCGAGCTCGAGCGCGAGGATGTTGTCGCCGCCGATGGAGACCAGGCCCCGGAACAGGCCGGTCGAAACGATCGCCTGGTCGTCCGCGCCGGCGGATCGGACCCGCACGCGCGAGCCCGGCGTGAGGGTGATCGGCGGGCGCTTCGCGGCCGTCGCCGGCTCGCTCATCGGGCCCCCGCGCGCTCCCGCGCGGCGGCGCGCACCGGGGCGAGCGGGCGGGAAGGCGGCTCCCGGGGGGTCTCGCGGGTCGCCTCTCGCGTCGGCTCCCGGGGCGGCTCGCGGGCCATCCGATCGACCAGCTCCTGGAGGTGGTTCACCGTCTCCCGGTACCGTCGGAGGGCGTTCTGGGCGTTCGCCTCCGTGAAGTCCCAGGCGCGCGCGAGGTTCCCGTAGCGCAGGCGGTACCCCTTGCGGCCCTTCCCGTCGGCGATCCCTCCGACCTCCTCGAGCAGGTCGAGCGACTTCAGTTTGTTGATGTGCCGATAGACGGTCGGCTTCGAGGTCTTCAGCAGCGCGGTGAGCTCGTCCACGTACCAGGCGCGGGTCGGGTCCTTCAGCAGGCACTCGCGGACGAGCCGGTACGCGAGGCTCGAGGCGATCGGCCCCTCGGAGCCGCGCCCGTCCTCCCCCTCGGGAAGGTAGCCGACCAGCCGCAGGAATTCGCGGAGGACCTCGTCGACGTCCGTCAGCGGCGTCAGCGGCGTGCTGTAACGCAACGAAAGTTCAAACGGCATGCCGTGGCGCTGCCAAAACCGTCCCAAGAGATAAACCGGCAGGTTCGGGCCGACGCGAAGCGTGCGCAGAATCGATAAAGGCGGCCCCGGCGCTCCCGCCCCGTGGCGGCGTTCGAGCTCGTCGCGCCGCGCTCGGTGGACGAGGCGGTCGCCGCGCTCCGGGGCGGTCCCCGGACCGAGATCGGGGTGCTCGCCGGGGGTACGGACCTCCTGCTCGACCTCGACGAGGGCCGCGCCGAGCCGACCCGGGTCCTCTCGCTCCGCCGGCTCCCGTGGCGGACGCTCGATTGGGCGGCCGGATCGCTCACGATCGGCAGCACGCTGCCCCTGCGCGCGCTCGAGGATGACCCGGACGTGCGCCAGCGGCTCCCCGGCCTCTGGCAGGCGGTCCGGGCCGTCGGCTCCGTGGCGCTCCGGCACCGCGCGACCCTCGGAGGGAATCTCGGGCGGGCCGCGCCGGCCTCGGATCTGATCCCGGTCCTGCTCACGCTCGACGCGGAGGTGGAGCTCGTCGGACCCGACGGGGCCCGCCGGATGCTCGTCGACCGGTTCGTCCGGGCCTCACGACGGACCGAGCTCGGTCCGCACGAGCTGATCCGATCGGTCCGCATCCCGGAGCCGCGCCGCTCGGCGTACCTCTGGCAGCGGGTGCGACCGGCGAACGACATCTCGCAGCTCGCGGTCGCCGTCGCGCGCGCCGGGGACGAGTCCTGGCGCGTCGCCGTGGGCGGCATCCCGCCCCGGGCGACCCTCCTGCCGGACGTCGCGGAGGAGCTGGGCCGAGCGGATCCGGACGATCGTCGCGTGGCGCGGGCCGCGGACCGGGCCCAGCGAGATGTCGCGATCGTCGCCGACCGGCGCGCCTCGGAGGAGTACCGGCGCCGGCTCGTCGGGACGATGCTCCGGCGCGCGGTCCGCGCCGTCGGGCAGGAGGTCCGCGCGTGAGCGGAGCCGAGGTGTCGATCCGGGTCAACGGCTCCCCGGTGCCGCTCGAGACGGTCCCCGACGATGAGCGGCTGCTCGACACGCTGCGCTGGCGGCTCGGGCTCACGGGCACGAAGGAAGGGTGCCGAACCGGCGACTGCGGGGCGTGCACGGTGCTCGTCGACGGCCGGAGCGTCCTCGCGTGCCTTACCCTCGCCCACGAGGTCGCGGGATCGGAGGTGCGGACGATCGAGTCGGCCGGCCCGGACCCGGAGGTCGACCGGGTCCGTCACGCGTTCGAGAGCGCCGGAGCGCTCCAGTGCGGGTACTGCACGCCCGGCTTCGTCCTCGCGCTCGCGGGCCTTCTCAAGGAGCGAGGTCCCGGTGCCACGGCCGACGAACTCCTGGAAGGGCTGCAGGGCAACCTGTGCCGCTGTACCGGGTACGCCTCGATCGTCCGCGCCGTCGGACTGATCGCGGGAGCGCCCCCGTGAGCGCGGCCTCGCGTCCGGACGCGGCCGCGAAGCTCGCCGGCGGAACGCGGTACGGCAGCGACCTCGCCGCTCCGGGGATGCTCTGGGCCGCGCTCGTTGGCGCGCCGGTGGCCCACGGGACCCTCCGCGAGGTCGACCTCGCCCCCGCGCGCGCGATGCCCGGCGTGGTCGCGGTTGGACGGGAGGAGCTCCGCGCGCTCGTGCCCGGAGGGGCGTTCGATCCCGACCGTCCGCTGTTCCCGGACTCCGAGATCGCCTACCGGCATCAGCCGGTGGCCGCGGTCGCGGCGCCCACGCTGGCGCTGGCCCGCCGCGCGGCGGCGGCCGTGCGGATCCGGGTCGACGCCGCGCCGATCGTCACCGACGTGGAGTCGATATTCCCGGAGTGGCCCACGCCGGGGTCGCAGCGCTCGCCGCACGTGATCGCCCACGTTCACGCGCGCCGCGGGGACGTCGACGCCGCCTTCCGTTCCGCGGAGCACGTCGTCGAGGAGACCTACCGGACCGCGAGCGTCCACCAGGTCGCGCTCGAGCCGCACGCGTGCCTCGCGCGCGTCGCGGACGGCGTCTGGCACGTCACGACCTCGACCCAGAGTCCGTTCGGGGTCCGGGAGGACGTCTCGTCGCTGCTCGGCATCCCGGAATCGTCGGTCGTCGTG
>JASIBA010000099.1 GCA_030041735.1 Thermoplasmata archaeon
CCGGAGTTCCGATTCGGTGATCGGTGGATCACAGGTTCCTTGCGCCTACCCACCGCTTATCGCAGCTTGGCACGACCTTCATCGGCGCCCGAGCCTAGCCATTCCCCAGCTGACAGGAGTCAGCTACACTGATTTTGCTTGACAAGCGTCCAGAACGCGTGTGATCGGCGTCATCGGCCGGCCGCCAGGGGCGGCCCGACCCTCGCCCTTCCCCGTTGAGGCACGGGCCTCCGCGGGTGCATGTGCCGACCAAAGGAGCAGCGTCCGGGCGCGGCCCCGAGACAACAGGGATGCGCTACTTAACGGTGTCGAGCGCGGGGTCGTTCAGATCCGGGGCCGCGCGTCGAACGCGGCCCGGTGGTGCGGCCCCTCGTAGCGGGCGACCGCGTAGCGGCACTGCCCCTCGGCGTTCGGCTCGCAGCCGCCGCAGTTCCGCTCGGCCGGCACGGGCGCTCGGGTCGCGTCGTCCCGGATCTGCCGGAGCGCCGCGCGGAGCCAGCCCTGCTCGGCGTCGCCGTACGGGATGCGGACCCACCCTTCGTGCATCCCACCGCCCGCCTCGTCGCCGTACAGCACGATCCCGTACGGGACCGCCCGGCCGAACGCGACCGACGCGAGCCGGCACTCGGCGATCGCCTGGACCGTGTCGAAGAGCCGGCCGTGCGCCATGTGGTAGCCCGGGAACAGGTGGGTTTCCTTGTACTCCACGGGCACGAGAGATCCGTCGGCCCGCTGCACGATCAGATCGGGACGCCCGGCGAGCCCGAGCTCCGGGTCCACCAGGGTCCGGCCCCCGTTGCGGAACCGCGCGTCGAGGCGCACGCGCTCCGGGGGGAACAGCATCGGGAGATCGTCCTCCGCCTCGTCCTCATAGACCAGCACGTCCCGGTCCTCGAGGTCGAGACGCCCCTCGTAGACGACGACATGACCCTGCGGCGGGGGGAACATCGGAGAGTGATGCAGCGGCACCACGTCGGCGGGCGTTCGCACCGTGCCGGGGCCGCCCGTGAGGGTCCGGCGCCGCGTCGCGTGGACCAGCTCCATCTCGTACGGGCAGCGGAAGTACGTGACGAGATCGTGCGGCGTCAGGTGCTCCAGGGTCGGCGGCGCGGTCCTCGGTGCGAGCATCGGGGGAGCCCCGTTCTCCCGGTCTATGAAGCTACGGCTCGAGGCGCAGCCCGGCGCACCGGTGTTATGCGTCGAGCGCGCGCCGGACCGCGGCGACGCCGTCCGGCCCCACCCGGTAGCGCACCAGCAGCGCGTTCACGAGCTCGCGATCCGGCCCGAACTCGCGGAGCCACGGCCCCATGCGCTCGACCACCTCTCGGCGCCCGCGCCCGGCCGCCCGGACCAACGTGTACTCCGGGCGCGGCACCCTCAACCGTCGACCGTGGTGCTCGGCCTCCACCATCCGGGGTCCATCCGGCGTCGCGCCCCAGGCGTCGAGGGCCGCGGGGGGCTCGAGGGGCGTCGCCCACTCCACGCGGGCGCCGGCGACGAACGTGCCCACGAACGCTCGCGCCCCGCGCACGATCCCGAGCCCCGGCCAGTCGGTGGTCGCGGTCGGCTCGATCAGGAACTCGGTGAGCGCCGCCCCGACCGCGTCGATCCCGGATCGCTCGACGAAGAGGTCCACGTCCGCGGGTGCGACCGGAGCACCGAGCAGCCATGCGGCGACCGAGCCGCAGAGGGTCCAGTCCGACTCGGGGAGGTCCGGGACCCGGGAGAGACGGCCCACGACCTCGGTGACCGCGGCGTCGACGGCGACCGGGGCGCCGGCATAGGCCTGATCGATCATCGTCTGCAGCACGAAGCGGAAGCGATTGTAGCACGGCCGCACCCGCGGCGTCTCCGAGAACGGCAGCAGGAAGCGACGGTGCCAGCACCGCGGCCCCCCGAAGGGGCAGGGGCTGGGCGGATGGACGAAGCCGAACACGTCGAGCGGACCCTTCGGCGGCCCGTTGGCGTCCTGGCCTCCCTCCTGCGCGTGGAAGGTGAAGGTCGTCCGCTCGCCGTCCCGGTCGGTGGTCAACTGGTGGAGGAATCCCGCGCCGAGGTCAGGACCCGAGAGCATCTCGCTCGTCATTCGCCCTCGGTAGCGCGGGGCGAGGCCCGGGACCGCCGGACTAGGCGGGCGCCGGGCGCAGCTCGATGGAGGACGGGATCGGCGTCCGGCCGGTCGTCACCCGCAGGTGCCCGTTCTCGCGCTTCGCGTGCAGGTAGGTCCCGCTGTCGAGGTTCTTCCACGTCGCCCGCTCGTCGTCGAACGGTTCGCTGCCGACGACCACCCGGTGCGGGAGCTCCGCGTACGCCATCTGATAGTACCGGCGGGTAGGATCGAGCAGTCCCTCGCCGTGGTCGCCGGTCCACAGGCAGAACGCCCAGAGCTCGTCCGGCCCGCGCGAGAAGAGCACGTTGAGGCCGGAGAACGGCGGGATCGCCGGTCGTCCCTGGCCCTCCCAGATGCGGTAGAGGTCCCCGACCGTGCTCGCGTACCCCTGCAGCGGGTCGTCGTGCTCGTGCGTGTTCCGCACCAGCAGCCAGAAGAGCACCTCGCTGTCGTTCACGCCCTGGACCCTGGGCTCGTACAGGCCGAGCATCGGGCGGGTCTCGTTCGGGAACGGGATCGCACCGTTGTGGGCGAACAGGGCCGTGTGGTCCTCGAAGGGCTGGCTGTTCGCGAGGCCCAGGAGCTGCTCGGGAGGGAGGTTCAGGGGGTTGCTGGCGTGGCGCAGGTGTCCGAGGACGACGGGCGCCGAGGCCTGGTTCGCGGTCTCGACGAACCGCTCGCGCTCTCCTTCCTCGAACGCTCCGTGCACTCCCTTCACCACGTGGGTCCGGCCCGCGTCGCCGAACCAGCCGATCCCCCAGCCGTCCCGCTGGGAGGTCTCGGGGGTCGCGTGGGATTGCGCGAGCAGCGACCGATCCGACCGCACGAGCCACTCCGCGGGCGAGTCGTCCCGCAGGGTGATGAGGCCAAACAAGCGGCACATCGCGGCGGCCACCGCGCCCCCGTAGATAAGGGCCGACCGCCCCCGAAGGCATGGGTGGCGTCTGCACCAGTTACTGTAATACCCCCATCCGGACTAGAAAAACCGCGGAGACGGCGATGGTCGCGATCGAGGTCACGAGTTCGGCGCGGGAGCAGGTCCTGCGTATCATGGAGAAGCAGGGCAAGCCCGGGGCGGCCCTGCGCATCTACGTCCAGGGAGGCGGGTGCTCCGGGCTCACCTACGGGATGTCGTTCGACCGGCGCGAGACCGGCGACGAGGTCGCCTACGATCAGCAAGGGCTCCAGGTCGTGGTGGACCACGCCAGCGCGCCGCTCCTGGACGGCCTCAAGGTCGACTACCTGCTGGGCCTCGAAGCGTCCGGGTTCAAGATCTTCAATCCGAACGCCAAGCAGACCTGCTCCTGCGGCAAGTCGTTCTCGGCGTAGGCGCCGCACGACCGGGACCGGAGCTTTATACCACCGCACCGGTACGAAGGTCGGGGTAGTCGAGGAGGGCCCCAGGCATGAGCGATAGTGGAAGTATCAAGTTGGAAGTCACAGCGGAAGCGCGGGACCAGGTCCGGGACCTCATCAAGAGCCAGAAGCCCGGCATCGCGGTCCGCGTCTTCCTCCAGTCCGGGGGCGGCGGCGGTTGCGGCTGCGGCTCGGGAGGGGGCGGATGCGGGTGCGGCGGCGGCGAGGGCGGCGGTCACGGCGGACCCCAGTTCGGGATGGCCTTCGACAAGCCTCGCACGGGCGACAAGGTCGTCCAGGTCGACGGGTTCTCGATCGTGGTCGACGACCTCAGCGCCGAGATGCTGGAAGGCGCTCGGATCGACTTCGTCCAGGACCTGAACCAGACCGGCTTCAAGATCACGGCGCCCCTCCTCTCGGC
>JASIBA010000100.1 GCA_030041735.1 Thermoplasmata archaeon
GCATCCGCCCTCGCTGATGTACCAGCCGATCGCCGAGCCGGGCACCTCGGTGTGCACGACGACTGCGGGCCAGACGGTGCCGTCGCTGAAAGTTGCCTTCGGATCGAACCGCTCGATCATCGCGGTCACCTGGAGGAAATCGTCGAGCGAGATCACGCGCCAGTTTTCGGGAAGCCGGTAAGTGAGCTGGTGCGCGAGCGTCGTCTTCCCGCCACCCGGATTGCCTGTCAGCAGGACTAGACGGACATCGGAGCGAATCGGCACCGGCTCCATGCCGGGGGCCGATCGCTTCGGGTGCTTTCTCTGCTTCCTTTCGATGTTCACCCGTGGTCAGCTGGATTCGATGGATTGCTGACTCTGTGGATTTCCCAATCGACTGGATGATTCGCTTAGCGCCAAAGCCGTGCTATGACACGTCACGGTGTATCACGTGTATCCGACAACGGTAACAACGCATGGCTTAAGTTATATATACCAGCCTCCGGTTAGGCGGCGTACAAAACCATGACGCCCACTGCTTCGTCCACGGCGCGTCCGCGCACCTCGAACTCCAAGCCCGCCCGCCGGGTCGCCGCCCCGGTGGAGCCGGCGCCCGCCGCTTCGACCCCGCCGGACTCGGACGTCTGTCCGAACTGCGGATCCAGCCACCTCATCCGGGACGACATCCGCGGTGAGATCGTGTGTGCCGACTGCGGCCTCGTCGTCGACGCCAGTGCCCTGGTCAGCGACCGCGGGCAGCGCGGCTCGAAGGAGGACACCGGCCGCGAGGCGCGCGGCTGGGGCCCGGTCATCTCCCCGCTCATGCCCGACAAGGGCCTGTTCAGCGAGATCGGGGTTCCGACCCGGGACTTCCAGGGCAACTCGCTCTCGCGGAACACCTCGCTCAAGTTCTACCACCTGCGGAAGCTCAACCACCGCCTCCGAGCGGCCCGGACGCACCAGCGCAACCTCGTGGTCGCGCTCGGCGAGCTGAACCGTCTCGCCGGCGTGCTCGGTCTCTCGCGTGAGGTCAAGGAGTCGGCGACCTACATCTATCGGCGGGCGCTCGAGCACAAGGCGACCCGCGGCAAGAAGATCGTCGCGCTCGTCGCGGCCAGCGTCTACGCCGCCTGCCGACAGTGCCACGTCCCGCGCACGATGAAGGAGATCATCGCGCACTCGAAGGCGACCAAGATCGAGGTCGGCCGGGCGTACACGCTCCTCGCGCGCGAGCTCAAGCTCGGCCTCAAGCCGGTCGAGCCGCGGGACTATCTGGTCCGCTTCACGCAGGACCTGAACCTCTCGAAGGAGGTCCGCCAGAAGGTGCTCTCGCTCCTCGAGCAGGTCGAGCAGGTCTACTCGACCAGCGGCGTCCTTCCGAACGGGATCCTCGCGACGATCATCTACATCGCGTCGAACCTGATGGGCGAGCCGCGCAGCCAGGACCGGATCGCGGCGGTCGCGAACGTCACGCCCGTGACGATCCGCAACCACTACAAGGAGCTCCTCGACCTCCTGGGACTGCCGAAGAACCTGACCAACCCGCAGGCGAGGACCAACCTCGGTCCCGAGACCGAGGTCAAGGCCGTCGCGGACGTCGCGGTCGCCGGCCACTGAGCGGCCGGGCCCCCGGGGGCCGCGGGCCCCCGGAAACCACTTGAACCCTCGGGCGGCTCGGCCGGCGTGGTCGTCTCCGGTCCGCTGAGCTATTCCTCGTACCGCACGTACCTGGAGTGCCCGCTCCGCTGGAAGTACCTCTACGTCGACCGACTTCCCGAGACGCCCCGCGGCTACTTCACGTTCGGACGGGTCGTCCATTCGGTCCTCGAGGAGCTGCTGCGCCCGTTGGTCGTCCCCGCCGCCCGGCGCGCCAGCGCGACCGAGGCCCAGCGGACGCTCGACGACTGGGAGGCCCGGGGGGCCGCCCCGGCTCCGATGAGTCGGTCGGATCTCCTGACGGCCTACGATCGTGCCTGGTCGGGCGAGGGGTACACGTCGCCCGAGGAGGAGGCCCGCTATCGATCCCTGGGGCGGGAGATGCTCGGCCGCTACTACGACCGGCTCCAGGAAGAGCCGCCGCATCCGGTCGCCATCGAGGAGCACCTGGAAGCCCGGTGGGACGGGATCCCGATCCACGGATACATCGATCGCGTCGACCGGACGCCGAGCGGGGGGCTCGAGATCGTCGACTACAAGACGTCGCGCGACCTTTCGGTGGAGGACGCGCGGGATTCGGAGCAGCTCTCGATCTACCAGGTGCTCGTCGCGAACAACTTCGCAGAACCGGTCGAAGGGCTGACCCTCTACCATCTTCGTTCGCTCACGCCCCTGCGGACCCCGCCCCGTCCGCGGGACTCCCTCGTGACCCTGTACGACCGCCTCGGTGTCGTCAGCGACGGGATCCGCGCCCAGGCGTTCGAACCGACGCCCGGCCGGCACTGCAGTCGCTGCGATTTCCGGGCGATCTGCCCGGAGTTCCGGACCGTGCCGGCGACGGACGAGACCCGGCTCCGTCAGCTCGTCGACCGCTTCGAGACGCTGCGCGCCGACCAGGCGCACATCGACTCCGAACTGCGCGACGTGGCGGAGCAGCTCCACCACGCGGCGGAAGAGTTGGGCGTTCACCGGCTCGCGGGCTCGCGCGCCACCGCGGTCCGGCGCCGGGAGGAGGCGTGGCAGTACGCGCTGGAGGGCCTCCGCCCGGAGCTCGAGCGGTCCGGGCTCAGCGACCGGCTTCCGACCGGCAAGCCCGAGGAGGTGCGGCGTCTCGTGCGCGACGCCTCGATCGACCCCGAGTTGCGTCGTCGGCTCGCCGAGACCGGCGCGCGCCGCGTGAAGTGGTACTGGGACCTCGAGAACGGCAACCGCGCCGCGTAGACCGCGCGCTGCGCAAGGGCTATGACGGGGTCCCGATACTCCCCCGTATGGGGACACTTCTCGCCGCGCCCGAGCGCCTTGCCTCCCTCGAAGGTCGCACCCCGACCGTAGCGACTCTCTGCTCGCACTCCTCGCTCCAGATATTCCACGGGGCCCGAGCCGAGGGCCTGCCCACCCTCGGCATCTGCGTGGGACCCCCGCCCCGGTTCTACGACGCGTTCCCGCTCGCGCGTCCCGACCGGTTCCTCTCGGTCCCCCGCGTCAAGGACCTGCCGGCGGCCGCCGACCGGCTCCGGAGCGAGGCGGCGATCATCGTCCCGCACGGGTCGTTCGTGGAGTACCTCGGGCCCGAGGCGTTCTCGACGATCGATGTCCCCGTGTTCGGCAACCGGGCCGTGCTGGGCTGGGAGTCGGACCGCCGCAAGGAACGCGACTGGCTCGAGTCGGCCGGCGTCTCGATGCCCCGGCTCTACGAGGACCCGAGCGAGATCACCGGTCCGGTGATCGTGAAGTACTACGGCGCGAAGGGCGGGAAAGGGTTCTACCTCGCCAAGAACCGCGACGCGCTGGACGAGTTCCGGCCCACCGGCCCGTATGTGATCCAGGAATACGTGCTCGGGACGCGGTACTACATGCACTTCTTCTACTCGCCGATCACCGAGCACGGCTACCGCCTGACGCACGGCTCGCTCGAGCTCCTCGGGATGGACCGGCGGGACGAGGCGAACATCGACGAGCTGTACAAGCTCGGCGCGCAGGAGGAGCTGCTGAAGGCCGGCATCCGCCCGACGTTCGTCGTCACGGGGAACGTGCCCGTGATCCTGCGCGAGTCGCTGCTCCCGAAGGCGTTCGACGTCGCCGCGCGCATCATCGAGCGCTCGATCGAGCTGTTCGGCGGCATGGTCGGACCGTTCTGCATCGAGGGGATCATGACCGAGGACCTCGAGTACAAGGTCTTCGAGATCTCCTCGCGGATCGTCGCGGGGACGAACCTGTTCATCTCGGGGAGCCCGTACTCCGATCTCGTCGAGCCCGGCCTTTCGACCGGGCGTCGGATCGCGCGGGAGATCAAGCGCGCGCAGGCCGAGGGGCGCCTCGCCGAGGTCCTAAGCTAGGGTTCCCGCGCCGGCCTTAAGGTTGGACGGCCCTCCCCCGCGCTCATGAGCTCGGCCATCCGCACGGAGCACCTCTCGAAGATCTACCCCGGCTCCGCGAGCAGAACGCCGGCGCTGGCCGACCTGACGCTCGACGTGCCCGCGGGCCGGGTCTTCGGCGTGATCGGACGGAACGGCGCCGGGAAGACCACGTTCGTACGGATCGCGGCGACGCAGCTCGAACTCACCTCGGGGCGTGCCGAGGTCCTCGGCTACGACGTGATGACCCAGGCCCGGGACGTGCGGGTCCGGATCGCCTGCGTCCCGCAGGAATCGCGTCCGCTCTACTTCCTCAACGTCGAGGAGGTCGTGTACCTCTACCTCAAGCTCCGCGGGCTCGACCACGCGGAGGCGCGACGCCGGACCACCGAGGCGCTCGACGAGCTCTCCCTGACCGAGTACCGGCGACGTCCGGTGCAGCGCCTCTCGGGCGGACTGCGGCGCCGGACGCTCTGCGCCATGGTGCTCGCGTCCGACGCGGACGTGCTGTTCCTGGACGAGCCGACCACGGGCCTGGACCCGATCGCGCGGCGCCAGGTCTGGGACGCGATCCGGCGCGCGACCAAGGAGCAGCGCACGATCCTGCTGACGACGCACTACCTGGACGAGGCCGAGGCGCTCAGCGCGCGGCTGGCCCTCTTCGAGCGCGGGCGGCTCGCGCTCTCGGGGACCCCGGAGGACCTGCGGGCGCGGGTCCGCTACCCGTTCCGGGTCACGATCCAGGGCGCCTACTCGGCGGAGGAGCTCACCTCGTACGGGCGCCTCACCCCCATCGAGGGGGGCGCGCTGGTCTTCGCGCGAGAGCCCGAGGCGCGCGAGCTCGCCCGCCGGGCCCTCGAGCGGGGCCAGCGGGTCTCGATGGGCCCGGTGACGCTCGAGGACATCTTCCTCGAAGTGGTCGGCCGCGCGATCGACGAGGAGACGCCCCCCGCGGAGGCCGAGGCGTGAGCGAGCGCAACCGTCTGCGCTCGATCGGGACGCTCGTCCGGATCAACGGGATCGTGCCGATCCGCACGCAGCCGTTCTACCTCGTGAGCATCATCGCGCAGCCGCTCTCCTTCCTGTTCTTCATCTGGATCGTCTCCCGCGGCGCCGACCTCGCCTACGGGCTCATGGGCGGGATGGTCCTCACGATGCTCTCCGTGGGGACCGGGCTCCAATCGGACCTCACGCACTACCGCCACGACATGAAGTTCCAGGACGTGGTGATCGCCTCGCCGGTCGAGGCGCCGATCTACATCGCCGGGATGGCCCTCTCCGAGCTCGTCTACTCACTGCCGGCGCTCGCGGTGTTCGTCGCCCTCTTCGTCTACTACGGCTACGCGACGGTGTCGAGCGTCGCGATCCTGACCGGCGTGCTCCTGCTGGTGTGGTCGTTCGGGAGCGCGTTCGCGTTCACGCTCTCGACCTACTTCCAGGACATCCGGGAGACGTGGGCGTTCAGCCCGATCTTCTCCCTGGTGCTGACGGTGCTGCCGCCGGTCTACTACCCGATCAGCTACCTGCCCGCCTGGGCGCAGATCGCCGCGCGGTTCTCGCCGACGACCTACGCGGCGGAGCTCGTGCAGGGTGCCGTGGGGCTCCAGCCGCTGACGCCGACGACGGCGGAGATCGACTGGATCGTCCTCGTCGCCTTCGCGGCCGCCCTGTTCCTGATCGCCGCGTTCAAGGCGCGCTGGCGCGATCCGTAGGGGCTCCGGGGGCCCGCCGGAGCGGCGCGCGCGGGAGGTCTTATGTACCGGACGGAAGGTGGGAGCGCTCCGATGCTTTCTTTCGCTGACGTTCGGACGCTCGAGCCGCCCGAGGAGCGACTTTCTCACTGTGTTTTTTGCGGAAAGGACCTCGTGCTGCTGCCCGACGACCGGCGTCAGGGATGCTGCTTCGACTGCCTGTCGCTCGCCCTGCCGACGGACGTCGCGTGCCCCGACTGCGGGAGCGCGATCGCCGGCGAGGCGCGCGCCGCCGGCTGCCCCCGGTGCGGCTGGTACCCGGTCGGCGGCTGACCGCGCGCGGCCCGGGCGGCAACCTTATTCTCCGGTCCCCGTCCTCGACCGGAGGGCGTGCCGAGGTGGCTCAGTCCGGTACGGCGCGAGTCTGGAAAGCTCGTGGCGAAATTCGCCTCGGGAGTTCAAACGCCGGGTACGGTCGACCCGTCCCGGGGGGAAATCTCCCCCTCGGCGCTCCTCCGCGCCCGGCGGAGGCGCGGCGCCCGTGACGGTGCCGGCGCGCGCGGTCGCCCCGTCGCTGCTCCAGGTCGACGCGATCGTGGGTCGGCTCGCCGGGCGCCAGGCGCTCCGGGAGGCCTGCCGCTTCCTGCGCGACTCGTTCCCGCACTACCGGTGGGTCGGGGTCTACCGGGTCGACGGGACCGATCTCGTGCTGGATGCGTGGGACGGCCCGGCGGCCACCGAGCACACCCGGATCCCGATCGCGCGGGGGATCTGCGGGCAGGCGGCGCGGGAGAACCGCACGGTGATCGTGGACGACGTGCGGGCGGCGCCGGACTATCTCGCGTGCTTCGTGGAGACGCGCGCGGAGATCGTCGTCCCGATCCGGGACGGCCCGACCGTGGTCGGGGAGATCGACATCGACGGCGACCGGGTCGGCGCCTACGACGCGTCGGACCGCGCCTTCCTCGAGGGGGTCGCCCCGAAGCTCACCGCGGCCGTGCGCCGGGCGGCCGCCGAACCGCCGCCGGACTCCTGAGCCGTCGTCCGATCGTCGCCAGCGCGTCGCGCAGGGCCGCGGCGCGATCGAACGGTTCGAATCGAGAGGGCGGCGGCCGGGAGCGGCTCCGCTCCAGGTCCGCCGCGAGGTTCCCGAGTGCGCGCGTGAGCTCGTCCACGATCGGGAGGTCGGCGACCCGGCTGGTGCGCGAGAGCGGATTGAGGTCGATCGAGATGACGCGCTTGCCCAGCCGGCGGAGCGCCTCGGCCCGGTCGCCGTCCTCGAGAGGGATGACGCAGACGTCGGCGACGGCGATCCCCGCACGGTCGACGCGCGCGCGGTCCGACGGCAGGCCCGGTATCCGCCCGGTCGGACGCACCCCCAGGACCCGGGGGATGCCGGCGGCGCGGAGCACGCGGGCGATCGCCCTGGCCCGCGCGGGCGTGCGGTGGAAGAGGTTCACCTCGACCCCGAGCCCGGGTCGCGCCCGCGCGACGCGAGCGACCTCGCCGGCCGCCAGGGCGGCGACGTTCCCGTTCACGCTGAGGACCGGCCGGGCGGCCGCGCGCAGCCAGGCGGCCGCGGCGCGCTCGGCCCTCCGCGCGCTCGGGAGGGTGCGTTCGCCGAGGAGATAGTCGAACGCCTCCCCTCGGCCGTGCGCGATCAGCCCCTCGGGCACGACGAGCCCGCGCCGGCTCGACGCGGCGAGGTCGGCGCGGACCCGGAGGCTCCGGTAGCGAGGATGCCGGGGCGACAGGCGCATCGCGCGACCGCCGGGGCTAGGCGCCCCCGGACGACGCGGTCCGGCCGTTCGCGGCGGCGTCGGCCTCGGCGCCCGCCCCCAGGCGGGCCTCGAGCGCGCTGATCCTCTCCTCGAGGGGCTGCAGCCCTTCCTCGAGGACCTTCGAGAGCGCCAGCTTCAGGCTGTCCTCCAGCGCGACGATGTCCCGTCCCAGGTCGATCATCCGCCGGGCGTTCTCGTTGAGGAGGAGCCGGCTCTGCGTCGCGACGCGGTAGGTGTCGGAGAGGTCCTTCGTGAGCTGGCCGGAGGCGGCCGAGAACGATTCGACGGAGTGGCCGATCGGCTTCCAGCGCTCCTCGAGGTTGGCCGCGAGGGACTCGTTGAGCCGGCCCGACGCGCCCTCGATCCCGGTCCCGACCTCGCGCGTCACCCGATCGACGAGCGACGACTCCAGCCCCTCCATCCGCGTCTTGACCTCGTCGCCGAGGCTCTGGCTCACCGACTCGACCCGCTGGATGCGGTCCTCGATCGACTGCAGACGGGCGAGCAGGTTCGAGTACGCCGTTCCGACCAGGAGATCGATGTGCGCCTGCTGCGACTCCTGGGCCCGGAGCAGCAGGTGGAGCACCCAGTGCTCCCGCCCCTTCGTCTCCCCGAGCGGTCCGCGGTCCAGGCGATCCCGGACCTCGCGGTCGTCGATCAGGCTCTGCAGTTCCTTCAGGACCTCGACGCGCAACGACGAGGTGCCGGCAGGGGTCGACGACGGTCGCCCAGCCATCGTCCGTCGGAGGGTCGGTGAGCCGTATATAGGTTGGTTGGTCAACGGGCGCGCCCGCGGCGAGGCTCGGCGGGGCGCACGGCCGGGACCTCGCGGCGGCCTACTCCTCGAATCCGGGCCCGAGGAGCTCGCGCGCGACCAGCAGCCGACGGATCTCCGAGGTACCCGCTCCGATCTCGAGCAGCTTCGCGTCGCGGGCGAGCCGTTCGAGCGGCAGGTCGCGCATGTACCCGTACCCCCCGTGGATCTGGATGGCGTCGAGCGCCACGCGCGTCGACGCCTCGGAGCCGAACGTGAGGGCCGCCGCGGCGGGAGCCATCCGCCGGGGCTCGGAGACGACCGAGGCGAGCGCCGCGTAGACCAGGAGCCGCGACGCCTCCAGCTGCAGGCTCATGTTGGCGAGCTTCTCCTGGATGAGCTCGAACCGCCCGATCTTCCGCCCGAACTGTTCGCGCTGGCGTGCGTACTCGACCGAGCGGTCGAGGCACTCCGCCATGATCCCCACCGGGATCGCTCCGAGCACGGCGCGCTCGACGTTGAGTCCGCCCATCATCACGCGGACCCCCTCGTTCTCCGGTCCCACCCGTTGATCGGCCGGGACGCGGCAGCCGTCGAAGACGAGCTCGCCGGTGGGCGAGCCCCGCATCCCCATCTTGTCGAGGCTCTTCGCGACCGAGAACCCGGGCGTGTCGCGGCGGACCAGGAAGGCGCTGATCCCGCGGGGGCCGCGGTCGGGCGCCGTCTTCGCGTACACGAGCAGGCTGTCCGCGACCGGCCCGTTCGTGATGAACTGCTTCGATCCGGTCAGGACGTAGTCGTCCCCGTCCCGCTCCGCGCGGGTGCGCAGGGAGACCGCATCGGAACCGGCGCCCGGTTCGGTCAGGGCGAGCGCGCCGATCTCCCGGCCGTCCGCCGCCGCGGGCAGGAACGCGCGACGCTGGGCGTCGGTCCCGTTCCGCGCGAGGTTGTCGGCGAACAGGTTGGAGTGCGCGCCGACGCTGAGCGCGAGCGCGGGGCTGACGCGGGCGATCTCCTCGAGGATGAGCGCCTGCGCGACCGGCGAGAGCCCGAGGCCCCCGTACTCCGGCGGCACCGTGGGCGCGAGGAAGCCGTGCTCGCCCAGCCGCCGGAAGAGCTCCCGTGGAAAGTAGTCCTCCCGGTCCATCCGGTCCGCGACCGGCGCGATTTCCTTCCGGGCGAACTGGCGGGCCGCGTCCCGGAGGTCCCGCTCCTCCGCCGAGAGGGAGAGGTCCATGGACGTGCGACGGCGGTTCTCGCTTAAGGATTGCGAGCGCGCCGCCCGCCGGACGTAGCCGCGTCGGTCTTGCGAAGTCCGATGTGGAGCCGCCACGCCTTCCGCGGCCGGGGCGAGTCCGCGCGGTAGTGCGCGCCTCGGCTCTCGACCCGCACGAGCGCCGCTCGGGCGATCAGCGCCCCGGTGAGTCCCGCGTTGGCGACCGGACCGGGCGGCGCGCCGGCCCGCCCCGGCGGGCCGCCGCCCGCGATCTCCGTGAGGCGGTCGAGCGCCGAGCCGAGTCCGTTCGCGTCCCGAACGATGCCCACCTGGTCCCAGAGCAGCGAGCGGACCTCCTCGAACTGTGACGCCTCCTCGGTCCTCCCGCCCTCGACCGGGAGCGCGACCGGGACGACCCGCTCCGGGGCCGGGGGTCCACCGGCGACCGGGTGCAGCAACTGTCGCGCGACCCGCTCCCCGAACACCAGGCCTTCGAGGAGCGAGTTACCGGCCAACCGGTTCGCCCCGTGCACGCCGGTGGCGGCGACCTCTCCGCAGGCGTAGAGGCCGTGGAGCGACGCCCGGCCCTCGAGGTCGGTCGCCACGCCGCCGATCATGTAGTGGGCCACCGGCGAGACCGGGATCCGATCGCGCGACGGGTCGAGGCCGTACGTGGCGAGGAAGTGCGTGATCGAAGGGAACCGAGCGAAGAGCAGGTCGCGCGGAAGGGCGGTCGCGTCCAGGTAGACGCAGGGATGCTGGGAGTGCTGGATCTCCCGGTCGATCGCACGCGAGACGACGTCGCGCGGCGCGAGCTCCGCGTCCGGGTGGATCCCCACCATGAAACGCTCGCCGGCCTCGTTGCGGAGGACCGCGCCCTCACCCCGGAGCGCCTCCGTGATGAGGAAGCGCGGCGCCCCGTCCCGGTGGAACGCCGTCGGGTGGAACTGGATGAACTCCATGTCCGCGAGCAGCGCGCCGGCGCGGAACGCGATCGCGACCCCTTCGCCCGTGGCGATCGACGGGTTCGAGCTCTGGCGGAACAGGCTACCGGCCCCGCCCGTGGCGAGGACGACCGGCCCCGGCGTGGCGTACTCCAGCGCTCGGCCGTCCGCATCCGAGAGCACGGCGGCCGGTCCGTCGCGCGACCCGGGACCCAGGGCTCGGAGCACGACGCGCTCCCGCACCTCCACCCCGGCCGCGAGGACCCGACGCTTCAGCGCCTCCTCGATCGAGAAGCCGGTGGCGTCGCCGCCCGCGTGCAGCGTCCGGAAGCGTGAGTGGGCCGCTTCTCGGCCCAGCGCGATGCGGCCTTCGACGGTGTCGAACGGCACTCCGTACCGGACCAGGTCCGCGACGCGCGCCGGGGCCTCGTCGGTCAGGATCCGGGCCGCCGCGCGATTCACGATCTCGTCGCCCGCCTTGACCGTGTCCTCGAAGTGCAGGTGCGGGGAATCGTCCGGCCCGATGGCGGCGGCGATGCCGCCCTGGGCATAGCGCGTGTTCGACTCCTCGAGGCGCGACTTCGTGACGATGGTCGGGCGGAGGCCGAGCTCGTGGCACCGAAGCGCCACGTACAGGCCGGCGATGCCGCTGCCGATGATCAGCGGCCGGCGCGTAGCCTCGGTCACCATCCCCCGAGGGCGCGGCGGGACTAAAAACGGACCGGCCGCTCCCGGCGACCGGGGCCTGGCGGGGCCTCGGGCACGATGGAACCGGAGTGGCGAGGCCAGGTCGAGGTGCGGGACGATCCCGCCCTCGCGGCCGAGCTCGTCGAGTGGTTGCCGCCCCCGGGCGGCCCGCGCGCGCTCCCGGTGACCGACCTCGTAGCGCTGCGCCCGGCGTTCTGGTCCCGCGTCGCTCCCGTGCCGCCGACGCCCGAGCGAGCCGAACGGCTCGCGCGCGGGCGGTTCCTGCACCGTCGGCTCGGTCCCGCGATCGCGCCCCACGGCGCGCTCGAGGTCCGGGTCTGCCGGGCCGGCGTCGTGGGCCGGATCGACGCCCTCACCGACGTCCCGATCGAGCTCAAGACCGGTGTCACGTCCGTACCGAGCGCCGATCTCCTGGTCGCGCGCCCCGAGCAGCTGGAGCAACTGGCGATGTACGCTGGGCTCGTCGACCGGAGCGTCGCCCGCCTGGTGAGCGTCGTACCCTCGGCCGAGCCGGGGCCCGAGGTGCAGGTCGCCGAGGTGGAGATTCCGGACCCCTCCGCGGTCCGGGCCGAGATCGCGCGGCGGCGCGACCGCCTGCGCGCCGCGCTCCACGCGGGCACGCCGGCGGGCCTGCCCCGCTGTCCCTGGCGGGGTCGGGGCTGCGAGTTCCAGGCCGCGGGCGTCTGCGACTGCTCGGGCGAGGAGACGAGCGAACCGTCCAGCCTGTTGCCGATGCTCGGTCCGCTGCGCGATCGCCCCGATCTGGCGGAGGAGATCCGGGCGGGGATCCCGCGTCCGGCCGAGGGCCCTCCACGCTGGCGCCGCTTCCGTGACCTCCTCTACCTCCGCCGCACGTACTTCGAGCGAGTGGTGGGTCCCGCTCCCGAGCCGGCCCGGGACCGCCGCCCCGACTCGCCCGCCGATCTCTACGAACGGGTCCGCGAGGCGATGGAATCGGGTCCGGTCGGGGAGGTCGCGAGCCTGCCCTCCCGATCCGACGACGTCGAGGAGGACGTTCCGGCGTTCCGCCACCGGCCCTGGATCGAACGCGTGACCCGGGGATGGGAGCGCCCGAGCTCGACGACGATCCTCGAGCGCTATCCGCAGTACGTGCTCGAGCTGGCCTTCCGGTCGGTCGCGGTCGGCGCCTCGTCCGGACGTCTCGTGCTGGGGTGGGAGCGGGGCCGGGACGACGCCGAGCGCGTCCAGGCGTTCGAGATCCGGCTGGGCCCTCCCACGACGTTCGCGCGGCTGTGGCGTGAGCGCGCCCAACGTCTGGAGCGGGCGATCCGCGAGCGGGCGCCCACGCAGCTCGAGCCGTGCCCCGAATGGATGGCCGCGACCTGTCCCTACGCGGCGACCTGCGGGTGTGCGGACGAGGCCGGCCGGTCCCAGCGGTAGATCGTCGTCGCGAGCACGACCCCGAACCCCAGCGAGTCGTAGAGGTGGCGCGCGGTCGCGTTGCCTTCGCTCACCCAGAGGCGCACCCGCTCGTAGCCGAGGGCGCGGAGCGCCCGGAAGCCCCAGCGGAGGAGGTAGCGGCCGTACCCCTGCCGTTGGGCGTCGGGCGCGACCATGAAATCGAGAAACACCGCGTGCCGGGGCGACTTCTCGCACGTGAGGAGCGCCCCGAGCAAGGCCGGCGGGTCGGCGCGGTAGAGCGTCGTGGACGCCTCGTCGAGGAACCGCCCGGCCTCGCCGGCGAGCAGCCCCTCGAGCACCCGGCGATACTCCGCCGGCTCCGAGCCGATGAGTAGGGCGTCCTCGCTGCCGCGGAACGCGCGGACGTCGAGGTCGGCGAGGGCGTCCAGGGTCACGTCGCGCACCGGCACCGGCCCGACCCCGCGGGGCAGCGGCGGCAACGGCTCGCCGTCGAGAGGACCGAGCGGTCGCTCGAGGTCGAAGCGGCGCACCACGGTCGATCCGGGGCGCTCCGCGAGCCGCCGGACCACGCCGGCCTCCTCCGACGCCTCGAGCCCCGTGAATCCGAGCGTGACCGAGCGCAGCGAGGACGGCACCGCGTCGAGCAGCGCCTGCGCGAGCCGGAGGGCGCGGTCCGCGGATCCCGGCCCGGTCACGACGTGGACGTGGGCGAACGAGTCGGGCCCCCGGTCGGAGCGGAACGCGACGCCGCCGCCGGTCGCGGTCGGCTCGTAGAACCCCGGCCGGGCCCCCGAGCGGAGCTCGGCCGCCGTCGACTCGACCCACGCGCTCGTCGGGGCCTCCTCGCGCAACTGGAGCTCGGTCCGCACGCCGTGGACCAGCTCGACGAGTTCGTCGAGGCGGGCGCCCCGGGCCGGCCGCGGCTCGTCCATCCCCCGCCGGTCCTCAGGTACCCGACGCCCGCACGAGGATCTGCGCGATGTCGGGCGCCACCGACGCCTTCTCGGCGGGGTTCCCCAGCGTGTCGGTCGAGAACACCTCGTCGGCCACCGCCTTGATCCGCTCGAACGCGTCGCGCAGGAACAGCCCGTGCGTGCACGCGGCGCTGATCGCGCCGACCTGCTGCTTCTTGAGGAGCTTCGCGGCCTCGACGATCGTCCCGCCGGTCGAGATCACGTCGTCGACGATGACCGCGTGCTTCCCCTGGATCGGGAGGTCGAGGTCGGCCGGCAGCGAGAGCTCCACGTGCTCGCTGTCCAGCCGCTTCTTCTCGAACGCGAACCACGGCTTGTCGAGGATCTGCGCCATCCGGCGGACCCGTTCGATCCCGCCCCGATCCGGCGAGACCAGGAGGTCGACGGGCCGCTCCCGCAGGAGCCGGGCGATCGCCGGGATCCCGCTCGCCTCGTACGCCGGCTTCGAGAAGTGGCTCAGGGTCTGGGGGGAGTGGAGATCGACCGTGATGACCGCGTCCGCGTCGAGCTCGACGTGCCGGCAGAACGCGCGGGCGCTCACCGGCTCCCCCGGGAAGAACCGGCGGTCCTGCCGGGCGTACCCGAAGTAGGGGACGACCACGAAGACGCGCTTGGCGCCGGCCTCGCGCACGGCCTCCTCGAGCAGCAGGAGCTCGACCAGGTCCTGGTCGGTGCGCGTCGACTGGACGATGACGACGTCCTCCCCCTCCAGCCGTCCGCCCACGCGGACGTACATCTCGCCGTCGGGGAATCGCTTCGTGAACGGGATCGCGAACGGGGCGTTGCCGAGCTCCCGCGAGATCCGCTCGGCGAGCGCGGTCGACGCCGTGCCTCCGATGACGTGCATCGTGGGGACGCTCCGGCGAACGGACCGGGCTCGGGACTAAAGGTTTGCCTCGGGCGCGGCCCGGCGTCTAGTCGTCGTCGTCCGAATCGTCCGAGCGATGCTTCGGCTTCTTGGCCCGGCGCACGCGCGGCGGAGGTCGCCCCCGGCGGCCGGGGGAGCTCGAGCGGGGCGGCGCGTGCTTCGGCGGCCGGCGCTTCGGGAGGTCCGGCTCCTCTTCGTCGTCGTCCTCGTCCCGATGCCACGGACGGATCCCCTGGAGGAAGCGTCGCGCCCAGCCCGGGGTCCGCTCGTCGTCGTCCTCGTCCTCCTCGTCGTCGTCGGACCGGCGGCGGGGGTCCTGGGCGCCCTCGGCCCGGAAGGCGTAGTGGATCCCGAACGCGAGCAGGATGAGGCCGGCGATCGTGATCCCGAGGAACTGCCAGGACTGGGGCGGCACGTCCTGGGCGTTGCCCTCGAGCAGCAGTTTCAGCGCGCCGAACCAGGGCAGCATCCCGCGCGCGACGCCGACGATCCAGCCGGGCTCGACCAGCGTGCTGCGCCCGGGGACCAGTTGGTCGGGCTCGCCCTGGCAGGTGACGCCCGGCGTGCAGTCGTCGCTCACGAGGTTGTTGTCCCCCATGGTCAGGAAGCCGTCGTGGGCTCCCAGCAGAGACGAGTCGAGGGGCACCGTCACGAACGCGTCCCGCCATCCGATGTGGTAGAGCGTGAGCGTCCCCTTCAGATCGGTGAGGTCGGCCGTGGTGGTGCACGCGGCCGGGGTGGTCGAACCCGAGGGCGTGACGTTGAACATCGCCCCGGCGGCGTCGCCGCACGGGAGGCCGAGCAGCTGCGTCACGTTGTAC
The DNA here is from genome assembly GCA_030041735.1 of Thermoplasmata archaeon. Classification (GTDB taxonomy): domain Archaea; phylum Thermoplasmatota; class Thermoplasmata; order Lutacidiplasmatales; family UBA184; genus Lutacidiplasma. The sequence goes on from JASIBA010000100.1 coordinate 15,130, forward strand.
CCGCCGGCGCCCGGGAGGGCGTCCCACTCGAGGTAGAGGATCGCGCGATGGATGATCGGCGTCCCGGCCATGCCGTTCCCGTAGTACAGGACGACGTCCCCGTACTCCCCGTAGGTGGAATAGCCCGTCCGTAGGCCCTGGATGTACGTCGTGATCGTCGACGAGGGGATCTTCTGCGCCAGCACGAGGTCCCCGGTGTTGATCAGGCCGACGATGTCCGTGTCGCCGTGCTGCATGCTGCTCGACTCGACGACGTACACGGGCGGCCAGTTCTGGGTGTACGCGTACAACCCGACGAGCAGCAGGACGATGATCGCCACGGCCACGAGCGGCTCGAAGTAGAGCGAGTCGCGGGCCCGCCAGTAGACCGGATGCTGCTCCCGCGAGGGCCATCGTCGTCGGCGGGACGGATGCTCGTCCGCGTCGTCGCCCTCGTCCTCTTCCTCCTCGTCCCGCCCCTTCCACCGCTTCACGGGTCGCGGCGGCGGGCGGCGAGGGCCCGGTCGGGCCCGCCGGGGCGGTGAGGACGCTTCCTCGTCGTCCGACTCGCCGTCGTCCAGGTCGTCCTCCCGGACCATCGGAAGCCGCTCCGACCGGCCCCGCTTAACGCTTCGGCTCGAACGGCACCCGGGAGCGATGCTCCGGGACCCCCGAACCGCCGACGACCGTCAGTCGCGCTCGTCCGGCGGCAGGAGGTCGGGGATCCCATCCTGGATGGGGTAGTCCTCGGGACACTTCGGGCAGTGCAGGGTGCCCTCGATGATCTCGCCGCGCTCGGTGGTCTTCGCCGTGAGTTGGAGCTCGCCGCGGCAGACCGGGCAGCGCAAGATCTCCACCAGGTCGGGCCTCACTTCGTTCCTCCCTCGACGATCCCGTAGCCGATCAGCCGCCAGGCGTTGAGGCGGCGGGAGATCGCGACCCGGCTCCCCGGGAACACCGTGACCGGCCGGTTGAGCGAGAGCTCCACCTCGTCGCCGCGGGCGCTCGTGACCTTGCCGCTCGCCACGGTGGTGCCTACCGTCACCGCGAGCATCTCGCTCGTGCGGATCCGCTCGACCTTGATCTCCCGCTGCGCCCCCAGGACCCGGTCGAGCAGGGTCGCGCGCAGCCGGATCTTCTGGGTGAGCGGGGGCAGCGTGCCCGAGGTGCCGACCAGGCGGCCCGTGAGCCCGTCGCTCTTCGCGAGCGCCGGATCGAGCGTGGTCCCGATCGCCGCGAGGCCGCCCGGCCGGAGCTCGGGCCACTCCTGCCCGCCCGAGACGATCGACGCCACCGAGGTCGTGATCGACTCCGAGACCCCGTTGTCGCTGCCCGCGAGGCCCGGCCGGATCTCGATCTCCTCCCCGACGGTGATCTTGCCCTGGAGCAGCGAGCCGCCGAGGACGCCGCCCCGGAGCGCACCGGGGCGGGTCCCGGGCCGGTTGATGTCGAAGGAGCGGGCGACGTACATCAGCGGGGGCTTCGCCGCATCGCGCGCCGGCGTCGGGATCGTCGTCTCGATCGCCTCGATGAGCGCGTCGATGTTGACCTTGTGGTTCGCGCTCACCGGCACGACCGGGGCGTTGGCGATCGGCGACGTCTTGAGGAACTCGACGATCTCCCGGTAGTTCTCGGCGGCGGCATCCTCCGGGACGAGGTCGATCTTGTTCTGCACGACGACGACCTTGCGGACGCCGATGATGTCGAGCGCGTACAGGTGCTCCCGGGTCTGCGGCTGGGGCACCTTCTCGTTCGCCGCGACCAGCAGGAGCGCCCCGTCCATGATCGCGGCCCCGCTGAGCATCGTCTCCATCAGGGTCTCGTGGCCGGGCGCGTCGACGAAGGAGACCGCTCGGAGGAACTGGGCCGGCTTGCCGCAGCCCGCGCAGGTCGGATCGGTGGTGTAGCACGACGGCGGCGGGCAGTCCGGGCACTTGTAGAACGCCGCGTCCGCGTAGCCCAGCTTGATCGAGATCCCGCGCTTCAGCTCCTCGGAGTGGCGGTCGGTCCACTCGCCGGTCAGCGCCTGGGTGAGGGTCGTCTTGCCGTGGTCGACATGGCCCACCAGGCCGATGTTGACCTCGGGCTGTCGCGGTACCTTCATGACGCGGCGAGGAGCTCCGCGAGCGGTTTCCCGCCCTTCTGCTCGACGATCAGGTTGATCTGGACGGTGTCCTCGCTGACCGTGTTGCCGCGGAACGTTCGCCGCTTGCGCATGCCGGGCCGGGGTGCCTCGAAGCCGAATCCGTCCCCGACGTAGAGCCGCGTCTGGCGCGCTCCGGGGACGTCCGGGCGGAGCGGGAACCCGCTCTTGTCGGTGCCGCCCGTGATGCGGAAGGTGTAGCCCGTGGCGCCGATCAGCTCGCCGCCGATCGTCTCGCCGATCCGCTTCCCCAGGAACCCGGCGGCCTGGGGGTCGCCGACGGTCCGGGCGATCGACTTCTCCTTTTCGGAGATCACGAGCTTGTACTCGACCATGAACCGCAGAGGGCGGGGCGCGCAGTTGGACGCTATTTAAATAGCTTTTCGAGCGCCGGAGCGGGCCCCAGCGCCGATCGGAGGAGGCTCGGACCGGTCGCGGCCGTGAGCGCGCAGTCCACGTTCCCCGTCGCGTGCTCGGTCACGGTCGCGGACGTGCCGCCGACCGTGGCGTTGAAGACGGCGCCGGTCTCGCCCGTGACCAGCGGCAGGGAGCACGAAGTGTATTCGATGAGCCACTCGGGGCTGGTCGTGATCACACTGATGGTCGCTCCGCCGGACACCGCCCAGGCCTGGGTCGCGTTCGGGTGCTCCGCGAGGAACGCCGTGCCGCCGGCACCATTCGCCGCCGCGACGATCTTCGGGGAGTCCTGCATGCCGCTCCCAAAGCTGTTGAAGACCGACGCGAGCGCCGTGCAGTTCGTGCCGCCGAGCGTGACGACCGCGGTCGCGTCTCCGCTCGCCACGGTCTCGAGAAGGATGCCGTTCGACGCGTTCTTCAGCAGGAACGTCCAGTAGGCGGAGGCTCCGAGAGCGGCGGTCGGGCCGGTCGCCGGCACGGCCACGTTCGTCGGCTCGGGACCGATCCAGTGCGCGGTGCAGTTCGCCGCGGTCAGCAGCGTCGAGAGGTTGGTCGCCGGCTCGAGGATCGCGACCGGCGTCAGGAGCGCCACGCCCACGAACGCGTACCACGGGCCCCCGCTCACGGACCCCGAGTGGGACCCGGCGAGGCCGACCGCCTGCGCGAACGTCTCGTCCGCGGGCGGCGGCGAGGAGGTAGAACCGATGCGGAGCGTGCCGGTCGCGAAGAGCGCGCCGACGACGGCCGCGGCCACCAGCACGACGGCGACGGCGGTCCACAGCGCCCGACGGCGCGGGGGCGCCGGCGGGGATCCGACCGGCTGCATGCGTCCGGAGCAAGGCCGGCGACGGTAGAAAAGCGCGCCCGACGGCGGAGCGCTTCCTCCCCGTCCGACCGCTTAAGAGGAGGAGGCTCCGTCGCGACCCGGCGGGAGCCCGGACCTTGGTCGGCGCGTCGGAGGCGATCCTCGGCGTCGAGATCGCGGTCCTCGTCGGGGGGTTCGCCTACGCGGCGGCGTCCGACCTCCGCACGCGCGAGGTTTCCGATCGCGTCTGGCAGCTCATGGGGGTGCTCGGCGCCGTGCTGGGCGCTCTCGCGGTGGCACCCGGCGGTCTCCTGCCGGTCGTCGCCTGGATCGTCGTGGCCGCGTTCACGCTCCAGCACGTGGTGGCGTGGGACGCGGAGCTGGGGGCGCGGTGGGAGGCGTCCGCCGACCTTCTCGAGGCCGGGATCTACGCGGCGGTGATCGTGGGCCTCGTCGTCGCGGCCGTGCACTGGGGGATCTCCGCGACCGGGATCCCGTGGCCCGTGGTGGCGGTCCTCGTGAGCGTGCTGTTCGCGCGCGGCCTGTTCGAGGCCGGCGTCCTCTACGGGGGCGCCGACGCGAAGGCGCTCATGATCGCGGCCCTCGTTCTGCCGATCTTCGCGAGCGTCCTTCTGCCCCTGCCGGGCTCGTTCGGACTCGTCCTCTCGTTCCTCCCGTTCGCCGTCAACCTGCTCATGAACGCCGCGCTCCTGTCGATCGCCATCCCGATCGCGATCGCCGCACGGAACCTCGCGCGGCGCGAATTCCGGTTCCCGTCGGGGTTCACCGGTTACCTGCTGCCCGTGGCCGAGATCCCCCGCCGGTTCGTCTGGCTCAAGGATCCCCTCGCCGCGGGCGCGACGCCCCGCGAGGACCTCGAGACGTCCGAGGACGATCAGCGGGAGCGGGAGCGGATCGCGGCCGAGCTGACCTCCCGGGGGGTTCAGCGCGTGTGGGTGACCCCGCAGATCCCGTTCGTGGTCCTGATGGCCGCAGGTGCGATCGTGGCGCTCCTGGCCGGGAACCTGGTCCTCGACCTGATCGCGCTCGCCTGAGTCGCGCTCCACGGGGGCTCGGCGCCCCGGCGCACGCGAAAGCTTTTGACCGCCGACCCCGGTCCTTCGGTCGAGGGAGAGTGTGCCCCTGCACGAGAAGGACGCCCCGATCCGCGTGCTGATCGCGAAGCCGGGGCTGGACGGACACGATCGGGGGGCGAAGGTCGTCGCGCGCGCGCTCCGAGACGCCGGCATGGAGGTCATCTACGCCGGGCTCCGACAGACGCCCGAGGAGATCGTCCGCGCGGCGCTCGAGGAGGACGTCGACCTGATCGGGCTCTCGATCCTCTCGGGCGCCCACATGGCGCTCTTCCCCAAGGTCCTCCAGCTGCTGAAGCGCGAGCACGCGGGCGACATCCCCGTGTTCGCCGGGGGGATCATCCCGGACGAGGACGCCCGTCGGCTCCGCAAGGCGGGCATCCGGGCGATCTTCGGGCCCGGCAGTTCGCTCGAGGAGATCGTCTCCACCGCCCGGAAGCTGGCCCGCACGGCCCAATGACCGGGCCCGCGCGCCTGCCGGCCTCGGCCCGGGCGATCCTGGAGGGCGACCGGCGAGCCCTCGCGCGCGCGATCTCCGAGGCGGAAGACGACCGGCCCGGCGCGGCGGCGGTGGCCCGCGCGCTGTATGCCCGCACCGGGAAGGTCCCGATCGTCGGGATCACCGGGCCGCTCGGGGTCGGCAAGTCCAGCCTGATCAATCTCCTCGTGAACCGCCTGCGCGAGCTCGACCGGACGGTCGGGATCATCGCGGTCGACCCGTCCAGTCCCTACACCGGCGGCTCCGTCCTCGGGGACCGCATCCGATTCGAACGGAGCGCGACGGACGCTGGCGTCTTCTTCCGCTCGATGGCCAGCCGCGGCGAGGCCGGCGGGGTCGCGGCGGCGACGCGCGAAGCCGCGCGCCTCATGGAGGCCGCCGGGTTCGACGTCATCCTCGTGGAGACGGTCGGCAGCGGGCAGGTCGACGTCGCCATCCGCAACATCGCGACCTCGAGCGTGGTCGTGCTGGTCCCGCACCTCGGCGACGAGGTGCAGACGCTCAAAGCCGGGCTGTTCGAGATCGCGGACGTCTTCTGCGTCAACAAGGCCGACCTCCCCGGCGCCGATCTCGCGCGCCGGGACCTCCGCGAGCTGGTCGGTCTCGGGGCGCGTGCGGGCGGGTGGTCGGCCCCCGTGGTCGCCACGTCGACCCAGCCCCCGAGCGGGATCGAGGAGCTCTGGAACGCAGTGGACGCCCACGAGCAGTTCCTCGACAAGACCGGGCAGCGGGAGGTCGACGAGCGGCGACGGCTCTCGGTCGAGATCGTCGAGCGCGTGCGCGGGGAGGTCGGTCGGGCGCTCTCCCAGCGGCTCGAGCACGATCCCGAGCTGAAGGGCCTGCTGGACCGGGTCGTCGCGCGGTCGATCGACCCTCGCACCGCGGCGGATCGGCTCGCGCGCCCGGTCGCTCGCGGCCGGTAGGGAGGCCACGATGGGCGTGTCGCCGTTCCTCCTGCTGGGGCTGGTGTTCGTCGCGATCGCCGCGGTCGCCTACTTCGTCTACGCGTCGTTCGTGTTCGGCGCGGGGTACCAGCCCACGCCGCGGCGCTCGGTCGCGACCATGCTGCGGTTCGCCGAGCTCGGGGAGCGCGATACGCTCTACGACCTGGGTGCCGGCACAGGGGCGATCGTGTTCCGGGCCGCGCGGACCTACCGGGCCCGGGTGGTCGCGGTGGAGGTCGAACCGATCCGGGTGCTCGTGCTGCGTCTGCGTCGCGCCCTCGGTCCGTTTGGCGACCTCGTCACGGTCCGGTGGGGCGACTTCTTCCGGCTCGACTTTCGCGAGGCGACGGTGGTGACGGCGTTCCTATGGCCGGGCGCGATGCGACGGCTGCGCCCGAAGCTGGAGCGCGAGCTCCGGCCGGGGGCCCGCGTGGTCAGCCATGTCCACCCCGTGCGCGCGTGGATCCCCGAAGCGTACGACCGGGAGACGGACGTCTACCTGTACCGGTTCCCGCCGCGTCCCTCGGGCGCTACGGATGGAAGCTGAACCAGAGGATCGCCCCGATCACGAGCACCGCGAGGATCACGATGAACCCCGCGATCCAGCCCTTGTTGGCCCCGCGGTCGTCGGCGTCCATGATGCGGGCGTTCGTGGTCGCCATCGGCCGGTGACCCGCCGCCCGGTTTATCCGTCCCCGGCACGAACCGGGCGCCGGATCACGGGATCGGGCCGCCGATGTGCCCGGTCATCCCGAGCCAGATGATGGCGATCCCGACCGCGGCGGCGACCACGAAGATGGCGACCGTGAAGGTGAGCGAGGGTTTCGGCACCGCCTCGGGCATCGCGCCGCACGACGGCGGGCCGGTTCAAGAGGCCTAGGTTCGTTCGCGGAGGCCCCGGGGGGTCACTCGGACGGGGGGGCCGCCTTGGACGACTTCCGCGTGTGCCGGGCCGGCGGCGTGGGCGCGTCCGCGGTCGCCGACGGCTCCGCCGGGGCCGGCTCCGCCGGCGACTCGACCGAGGGCTTCTCGGTTTTTTCGCCCTTCTCCGCCTTCTCGGGCGCGGGCGTCACGTACTCCTCGACGAGGCGGATCGTGTGCGGGTGGAGCGTCGTGCGCAAGCGATCGATGACCCGGGGCTTGGTCGCCATCCAACCGATGTCGAACTTCGAGCGGTCGGGCACCCGGATCGTGATCGTCTTGTCGTGGGTCTCGATGTGGAACTCCGAACCGCGGCCGTACTGCAGCTCGAGGATCCCGCGGACCTGCTCGGCGGGCTCGGTGATCCGGTCGACGACCTTGAACGTCCCCTTCACCTTGCGTCCCGCGAACGGAGGATTGAAGTCGACCCGCACGCGCGCGGCGGTGAGCGTGACGACGCGCCCGCGCCGGCCCTCGATGGTCAGGACGGTGCCGATGTCGAGGTGCGCGTCCTCGCGCCGCATCTCGGGGAGCCGCGAGATCTCGTGCATCGAGAACAGCTCGATCAGGTTCGGGTCCCGCTCCCCGAACGCCTCGGCCGGAGCGAACTCGCGGACGACCTCCTCGCCGATCGGGAGCCCCGCGAGCGCACCCTCGATGCCGCCGGGGAAGTACTCGCCGCCGATCGCGTGGGGTCGCGGGCCCCACTTCTGGCCCGCCGGCACCTGGGCGTTCGCCTGCTGCGCGACCTCCTCGTGCGTCGTGTCGATGAGCTCCGTACGGCCCCCGCCCTCGGCCCACAGGTCGAAGTCGAGGTGCACGAGGTCACCGGTCTTGGTGACGTCGGCGGCGCTCGCGGCCTCGGCGGACATCGCCCCGCCGAACCGGGTGCTTGCTTAAGGTTTTCCGCGCGCGGCCGCCGCCGAGGGCTCG